>JANYBD010000209.1 GCA_025360995.1 Gemmatimonadota bacterium | reverse complement strand
AAAACTCCAGACACGTTTCCCCGTGCGGACGTCGAACGCTTGGACGTCGCCGGGCGGATCGTTGGTGTACACCAGGCGGTCGCCAACTCCATTGCCGACAATGACGAGGTTCTTGTATACGACCGGCGGTGAGGTGTTGGTGTAGTGGAGCTTGTTGACGGGACGGCGAAGCTGTGCGGTGAGATCGACGACACCGGTGTCGCCAAAGGAACGGATGGCGTGGCCAGTTGCGGCGTCGATGGCGACGAGATTCCACCGGCTGTTGATGAAGATTCGCCGCTCTCGACCGTTACTCCAGGTGGCAACGCCGCGGTGCACGAACCCAGTGCCGTTTGACGGCTGGCCTGCCTGCGCGCCACCGGGATCGTAGCTCCAGTACGGCTGACCGGTCGCGGCATTCATCGCGACGACGCGCGCGTATGGCGTGCTAAAGAAGAGGGTGTCGCCGACCATCACTGGTGTGGTCTGGAAGTTGCCTGGGTGCGCGGCGCGAGCGGTGGCGCTCGCCGCGATCGGCTGCTCGCCCGTGCGCCAGCGCCACGCCACTTGGAGTTGCGCCACGTTTCCGCGGTGAATTTCGGTGAGTGGTGAATATTTTGTCGCACCCGGGTCGTTACCGTACGTTGGCCACTCCCCCGTATGTTTTGCCGGTTGCGCGGCCGCGAGGGCGGGGAGGATCGCTCCGATCGCAAGTCTGACGGTGCTGCGAAGCACCGGCATCGTAAGAAAGGTCGTCGCGAACGTCATGGCGTTGGAGTCCGCGGCCACACGGTGAGGTCGGGCAACACCGTGCGTGTGAAACGGCCACGCATCGCCTGTACTGTAGAATCGAGTCCGAAGAGTTGCGCGCGACCGAGGTCGAGCCCGTGCTCGTTTGGCTGGTCCACCGTGCCAACAGGATAGTCCACGAAGGGAGTACGCGTGTTCTCGATGTGCGTGCCAAGCAAATGTGTGACGTTATGTGTGCGCACGAAAGCGGCGAGGCGGGAAATGCTGGCCGCGAACGCAGCGGTGTCGCGCACATACAGGCGACCCGGATAGAAAGTATCGCCGGTGAGCAGCACACCTGTGCGACGGTCGAAGAGTGCGATGCCTGCCGGTTCGTGGCCCGGAATTGGAATGACGTCGATGGTGCGATCGCCCAGATCTATCAGACCGAGTTGATCGGGCCAGTGCGGCACTGCAAAGAATGTACGCACGGCGGCTGAGTCGCGGCCGACGAGCGTGATGTTCGGGCGGTTGACGAATTGTGAATCGCCGGCGACGTGATCGCCGTGGGCGTGACTATGGGCGACAACGAGCTGGACGGGCGCGCCGCCGTGGCGCCGTCGCCAAGCGGCAATCAGTGTGTCGATAGGGCCGGCGATATCGACCCCACCGGCACCCGTGTCGAGCAACAATGCTCGGGAATTGCCAAAAAGAAGATAGAGAAAAGGTTTTTCGTAGTTGGTGCACGCCGCCTGGCGGAGGATGAAGAAATCCGCGTTGTACTCGTGTACATCAAACGGCGGCCGGCTGCCGCACGTCGCACCGCCGGCGTACCAGTTGCCGGGGAGCGAGCCACCGTCGTTGAGAAAACGCGCAATGTGGTCATTCAAGAACTTCGCATCGGCGGGGTTGGCGGCTGCGCCGGCGGGATGGCCCCAGAGCGAAGGGATAGGAGCGAGGGTGACCTGCGGAATAAACTGCGCTTCGTATCGCGCATCGCCGACCGGGAAGTACAGATCGGTTTCAGAAGGCATGTAGAGCACGGGCATGGTGATCGAGCGGAGCGCCTTCTCCACATCGCCGTCGAAGCCGGGTGTGGTTCCGACATCGTGCTGCTGCCAGGTGCGGAGCTGGAGAATGAGATCGTTGGCATCAGCGCCGGAAATAAAATTAGTGCGATAGTTGGCAATGACCTTTTCAAGCGTCGTTCCGGGCGGGGCGTTCGTGCGCCAGAGTTCGCGGCGCCACCACTCCTGCGAGTAGAGCCAGCCGGCCCACATCAGAGAGAACGCTTCGATCCCCTTTTTAGGTTGCGCGGTGTAGTCGCCATTGTTGAACACCGGGTCGGCCATGATCGCGGCGATCTGTCCTTCGTTGCGAACAATGCCATGGCCATACGTCTTCGCAGTGCCGGACGTGGCAACAATGCGATCGACAAATCCTGGTGCGCTGACGGCCCACTGGAATGCTTGTTGCGCTCCCATTGAGAAGCCGATCACCGCTCGCAGATGCGTGACTTTGAGTGCCTCAGTGAGCAAGCGGCGTTCGGCCGCGACGTTATCGCGAATCGTCGTGACGGGAAAGCGCGGCCCATGAAATGGCTCCGGCGTATTGCTCGGCGATGACGACTTGCCGTTGCCAAATAGCTCTGTGGCCACAAGAAAAAAGCGCGCCGTATCCAGCGCCTTGCCCGGCCCGATCAGCCACTCGTAGCCGTGGTGCGTGGCCATATAGTGCGAAGGCAGCAGGATGACGTTGTCCCGCGCGGCGTTGAGGCGGCCGTAGGTCCCGTACATGATGCGCGCTTTGGGCAGCGTGACGCCGCTCTCGGTGCGAAAGTTTTCGATCGTGAACTCGTGATGTTCGGCGTGGTCGGCAGGGCGTGACGGCGGAACGGACTGGGCGTGGGGGGCGGTATATGCGAGGGTGACGAGTGCGGTAGCGCAGAGGACGAGAGAGGCGCGAGGCATGAGTCTGTCAATCCGGGTTAAGGCAAAGACCAGAATTCCGCTGACCAACGTGCAACGGTTGTTCTTCATATAGTAGCAGTCCAAGGTGTCGTTGAGCTAATTTCGGGCATGACTATTCGATCAGCGCTGCTCCTCTGCGTCGGCCTCCCGACTTTTTTGCGTGCCCAGACCGCAAATGTGAATTGGCCGCTTTATGGCGGCACCACGGACAACAGCCGGTATTCCACACTTGCACAGATTACACCGGCCAATGTGGGCAAGCTACAGGTCGCGTGGACATACGAGACACACGACGAGTTTCCGGGTTCGGAAATGCAGTCGAATCCAATTGTGATTGACGGCGTGATGTACGCAACAACCCCCAAACTACGCGTTATCGCGGTGGACGCCGCGACGGGCAAGGAGCTG
>JANYBD010000196.1 GCA_025360995.1 Gemmatimonadota bacterium | reverse complement strand
TCGGCGTTCATGATGATGTTGTCGTTCGGCGTCGTGTTGGTCTTCAGCGTGCTCTACTTGTGGCGTCGGCGCGAGAACGACGATCTACTCGCTGCATCGGCGGCCGAAGTTGGCACGGCGTTCGCCGGGCTCACATTGGTGCTCGGAATGCTCTGGGCGCGGCCGACCTGGAACGTCTGGTGGGCGTGGGATGCGCGTTTGACATCGACGCTGGTGCTGTTTTTGATTTTTGTCGGTTACCTCTCGTTGCGCGCCTTTGTGGATGAACCCGAACGTCGCGCCCAATGGAGCGCCGCCGTCGGCATACTCGGGGCGATGAATGTGTCTATTGTTTATATGTCGGTGCGATGGTGGCGTACGCTGCATCAAACGCAGTCGAGTCCGAGCACGTTCGATCCGGCATACGTCATCTGGTTTCGCGTCAGCCTGTTCGCGTTTCTTTTTGTCATGATCTGTTTTGTCCGTTACCGCTATCTCGCGGCCCGTATTGAACGCGCCGCTGAGCAACTTGCCGAAGCCGCAGCGCTAGGGTCGAGATGATTCCGTCAAGCAATAACTTGGTCTTTATTGTCGCGGCCTATGCAGCCGCGTGGGCAATGATGATTGGCTATTCCGTCCATCTGTTTCGTGCCGTTGCCCGCGCACGGCGCGCATATGCGGCGGCCGAGATCGCTGCGACGGCGAAGACGTGATGGCGACGCTGAGTCCGCGCCGCCGCGTAGCCGCCGCCGCAGCGGTGGTGATGCTTGCCGTATTCGGCTGGCTGATCTATGGCGGACTCGATAAGAACGTCGTGTTTTTCCTCACGCCCGAAGAGCTGATCGAAAAAGGGGCCAAGGGCTACGATGTTCCGGTGCGCCTTGGCGGGCGCGTCAAACCGGGTACGGTGAAGTGGGACGACAAAACATTGCGGCTCACATTTTCCGTCGTTGACACGGGCGGCGTCGGTGAGATTGCGGTCGTATCCAGCGGCGCGCCACCACAAATGTTTCGGGATGGCATGGGCGTGGTCGTGGAAGGCCGATACGGACACGACAACATCTTTCAGTCCACCAGCCTGATGGTGAAGCACTCCAACGAATATCGTCCGCCCAAGGCCGGTGAGAAGCCACAGCAGATGTACAAGACGCTGATGAAAGGCGCGGGTACGTGACCGGATTGCTCGCCCACGATGCGCTGCTCGTATCGTTCGTCGTCATTTTCTTCGGCTTGATTGCGGTGCCGGTGGCCGTGCGAACCGGACGGCGTGACTGGATGATGCTCGCGTACTCCGCCGTGTACACGAATTTTTTGCTCGTCACGGTCGCCGTCGGATCGATGCTCTATGCGCTGGTGACCCACGACTTTTCTGTGTCATACGTGGCGCAAGTCGGCAGCCGGGCGACGCCGCTTTTCTATACCGTCATTTCCCTCTGGGGCGCCCTCGAAGGATCGATTCTGTTCTGGGCATGGGTGCTGGGCATTTATGCGGCGGCATCGGTGTGGGTCAATCGGCGGCGCGAAGGGAACCTGATTCCGTATGCCGTGGTGGTGCTCCTGCTCATCTCGCTGTTCTTTGCCATTCTGCTGGTAGGGCCGGCGGATCCATTCAAGGCCGTCTTTCCCGTACTGCCGGACGGTCCGGGACCGAATCCGCTGTTGCAGAATCACATTCTCATGGCTGTGCATCCGCCACTGCTGTATTTGGGATATGTCGGCTACTCGGTGCCGTTCGCATTTGCGATTGGTGGCGTGTTGTCACGCGACATCGAGCGTGACGACTGGATTCGTTTGGCCCGCCGGTGGACGCTTATCGCCTGGGCCTTTCACTCGGCCGCAATCATCGCCGGCATGTGGTGGTCATATGAAGTACTCGGTTGGGGAGGCTACTGGGCGTGGGATCCCGTCGAGAACGCTTCGTTCATGCCCTGGCTGGTGGCGACGGCGTTTCTCCATTCCGTGATCGTGCAGGAGCGACGCGGGATGCTCCGACTGTGGAATCTCAATTTGATTGTCGGCACGTTCGTCCTGACAATCCTCGGCACGTTCCTCACGAGATCGGGAATTATCTCGTCGGTGCATGCGTTTACCACCGGGACGATCGGCTATTACTTTCTCGCATTCATTGCCGTTGTCCTCTTTGGTTCGCTGATGGTTGTCGCGGGCAACTCCGACCGATTGCGCACCACCGGTCGATACGACGCAGTCGCGTCGCGCGAAACGGTGTTCCTGCTGAACAATTTGTTTCTCACGGCATTTATGTTCACCGTGCTTATCGGCACGCTCTTTCCGCTGGCGGCCGAAGCGGCACGCGGCGTGAAAGTCAGCGTTGGCGTTCCATTCTTCAATAGAATGACGCTCCCGATGATAGTCAGCTTGCTCTTCTTGATGGGCGTCGGCCCGGCGTTACCGTGGAAGTCGTCGACGCGCGCCGAGATCAAGGACAAGTTGCTGGTGCCGGCGATAGGTGCGTTCGTGTTGCTCGTGGTGGCGCTCGCCGCCGGGATGCGAAGCGTATACGGCTCTCTGGCATTTGCGTTCGTGGGTTATGCCGCAATGGCAAATCTTCGCGAATACTGGATTGGGATGCGGGCGCGCCGCGCTGCACACGGTGAAGGGTGGGGCACAGCCCTGGTGCGATTGATTAATGGGAATCGCCGCCGTTATGGCGGTTACGTGGCGCACCTCGGAATCTTTTTGGTTGCACTGGGCATCGCTGGGTCGCAATCCTTTCGCACCGAACGTGAAGCGACACTGAAGCCCGGCGAGACGATGATCCTCGACGGGCGAACCATAAAACTGAAAGAACTGTGGGGACGTCAGGAGCCGCAGCGAGCGGTCATCGGCGCGACGTTCGACATCACGATAAACGGCAAGTCGCGCGGAACGGCGGAGCCGCGGATGAATTTCTATCCTACATCGCAAACCCCGATCCCGACCCCCGACGTCAAAAGCAGCATCCTCGGCGATCTGTATTTCAACTTGCAGTCCATCCGTGAAGACGGCTCCGCCGCCACGATCAAAGTGATTCATGAGCCACTCGTCCCGTGGATCTGGTTTGGTGGGTTGGTCGTTGTGTGCGGAGCGTTGATTGCCATGTTCCCGGGCGGCCGTGTGCGTGAAACGCTCACCGCGGACTTGCCGCGATGAGCGCTACATGAATTGGAAGCGCGCCTCGCTCGCCGGGCTAGTCGCGGTGCCGGTCATCGTACTCTTTGCGTACGGACTGACACGCGACCCGCGCGATATTCCGTCGCCGTTGCCGGGGCACGAGGCGCCACCGTTCGCGCTGCAAGTGTTCGCGCCGGGTCAGCCGCCACTGGCGCGAGCCATTGGCGATACGGTGCGGCTCGCGGCGATGCGCGGCGAGGTGGTCGTGCTGAACTTCTGGGCATCGTGGTGCCTCGAATGCCAAACCGAACATGCGACATTGTCGAACGTCGCCCAACAGTATGTCGGCAAGCCCGTGCACTTCGTCGGAGTGCTGTACAACGACGATCCGAAGTCCGGCACCGACTGGATCGCCAAAATGGGCGGGCAAGCATATCCGGCGACGATTGATCCCCACGCCCGCACGGCGATCAGTTATGGATTGTATGGTGTTCCGGAAACGTTTTTCCTCGACCGCGCGGGACAGGTGGCGTACAAGGTTACCGGTCCGGTGTCGGCAGCTACGTTGACGCGTGTCATCGACTCACTCATAGTGGCCGTTCCGCAGGTAGCCCGGTGAATCAACGCTCGTGGGTCGCCATTTGCTTTGCAATGGCACTCCTCGTGGCCGCACCGCTGGGCGCGCAGTCTGTCGCGGATTCCATTCTTGAAGCGCGCACCACGGCGGTCGCGGCCGAGCTCCGCTGCCCAGTGTGCCAAGGCCTCTCCATTCAGGATTCGCCTTCCGAACTATCGCAGGAAATGCGCGGCATGGTGCGCGACCAATTGCGGGCCGGCAAGACTCCGGCCGAGGTCAAGGCATTTTTTGTCTCAAAATACGGCGAGTGGATTCTTCTGACGCCGACTGCGCAGGGTTTTAACTTACTCCTCTACATTCTGCCATTTGTGCTCTTGCTTGCCGGAGCAGTAGTAATCATTGTCGTGGTTCGCCGGTGGACACACACGGCCGAACCTGTTTCACTCCCACCAACGGATTCACCATGACCGACCACATCCCAACGGTGGGCGCAGCGGCCCCGGACTTTACGCTTGATACCACGAATGGAAAGCCGGTGGTGCTGTCGTCGTTTCGCGGCACCAAGAATGTGCTGATCGCGTTCTTTCCGCTCGCATTCACCAGCACGTGCACCACCGAGCTTTGCGCATTTACCGACGACTACTCCGCGTTTGTCGACAAAGATGTCGAAGTGGTTCCGATCAGCGTGGATGCGGTCCCCAGTCTCAAGGCATACAAAGCGCAGAGCAACTTGTCTGTGGAGTTGGCCAGCGATTTCAAGCGCGACGTATCGCGCGCATATGGTGTGCTACTGGCCGAAAGGTTCTACTCCAACCGGGCGTATTTTCTTGTCGACAAGACGGGGACGATCCGCTGGGCACACGTTGAAACGAATCCCAGCCATCGCAGGGAAAATTCCGAAATACTGGCGGAGATCGAAAAGCTGTAGCTGACTGGCTACCTCGGCGACGTTGGGGAAGCGAGCTTGGTTCGGTCATCTTGTCCCTTTCTGGACATCCCTGTACCTTCTGCGAACGAACCGTTCCGGTCGCGCGCCAATGATTGGTCACTCCCTTTCCGTCGCCATACCTTGAGTTCGACCGCCACACCATCCCAGCCCACCGCCACCACAACGACAACGGCCGCGTTGCCGACGCTGGCCAACATCATTGGCGTATTGGCGGCAAGCCGTTCGCTGGAAGGCAGCATGCCGCAATGTTTGGAGTTATTGCGGACAGCGCTGGGCGCCGCGGAATGTGCAATTTGGCTACATGCGCCGGCCGGGATCCGCCGCACTTGGGGCGCCGGGGTCGAACAGGTCACGGGTACTGAAGTCGAGGCGTTGCTCGCTGCAAACGATCCCTCGTCAGGCGTGTTAGTCGTTGCCCGCATTGTCTCTGCAGACCGGCGGGCTGGCGCGCTGGCCGTGCGTGTCTCGCGCACGCTGGAGCCGGATGAGCGCGTGCTCGTCACTGCGGTTGGCAATCTGTTGGCGCCGGAGATTGCCCACGCCGAAAAGAGCCGTCTGCTCGAAGTGGAAGTCGAATCGCGGACGACGGAAATTGAACGTGAACGCCGCTTCACAGAAAAAATCATCGACGCCTTACCCGTCGGGTTGTATGTGATCGACCGCGAATACCGGATTCAGGCGTGGAATCGCAAGCGGGAAACCGGGATGCAAGGTGTCTCGCGCGAAGAAGCCATTGGCCGAACGATCTTCGAGATCCTGCACCGTCAGCCGCCAGAAATGCTGCGACGGGAATTCGACGACGTGTTTACCACGGGTCGAATCCAGGAATATCAGATGGAGTCGCTCGCGACGGGTGAATTGCGCACCTATCGCATTACCAAGATTCCGATGCGTCTTGGCGACTCTGCCGTCACCCACGTGATCACCACGGGCGAAGACGTGACGGAGTGGAAGGAGGCCCAGCAGCGATTCGCCCAGGCCGAGAAACTCGCCGCGATCGGCCAGCTCGCCGCCGGCGTCATGCATGAGATCAACAATCCGCTCGCGACGATTGCCGCGTGTGCCGAAAGTTTGGGCTTCAAGCTGGACGACGTGAAGAAAGCCGGCAGTGCGATTCCCGCGGACGCTGCCGAATATCTGCATATCATCGACAATGAAGTCGGACGCTGCAAGCAGATTGTGGACGGCCTGCTCGATTTCAGCCGTCCCAAGCAAGCAATGAAGGAGCGCGTTGATCTCAATGAAGTCGTGGAGAAAACACTGCTACTGCTGAAGCATCATGTGCGCTTCAAGCGGCTGACGGTGAACAGCGAACTTGATCCGACCATGGCCCGCGTGCCGCAAGCGAATAGCGAGCAGCTCGTTCAGGTGTTTATGGCGCTGTTGCTCAATGCCATGGACGCCATCGGCGACCGCGGTATCATCACGCTGCGCACGCGCCGCGGAAAGTCGATCGACGAAGGTGCCGTGGCCGAAGTGACCGACCAAGGGCATGGTATCGCACGGTCGGAACTCTCGAAGATTTTTGAGCCATTCTATACGACGAAGGCGCCCGGGCGCGGTACCGGCCTCGGCCTTTCGATTTGTTACGGCATCATTCAGGATCACAGCGGTCGCATTGAGGTTGATAGCGTACTCGGACAGGGCAGTACGTTCCGGGTGATTTTGCCGACGGTGGAGCACCAGTGAGCGGCGAAACGCCAATCAAAGTGCTGATCGCAGAAGACGAAGAAAATCTCGGGGAGCTCCTGCGAAGTTTTCTCGCCGGCCGTGGGCATCGGGTCACGGTAATTCGCGACGGACGGTCGGCGTTGCGCGCGCTTCGCACGCAACCGTGGGATGTGGCGTTGCTCGACATCATTATGCCGGAGATGGACGGACTCGAAGTCCTGCGGCAGGTGCGCGAAGATCCTTCACCGCCGGAATGCATCATTATTACTGGGAACGCGACGATTGACACCGCGATTGCCGCAATGCGATTGGGTGCGTACGACTACGTGTCGAAACCGTACCGGATGGCGGAAATTGACGTGCTCGTCCGGCGCGCGTGGGAAAAGCGCCAGCTCTCCACTGACAATCACCGTCTGAACACGCGGCTTTCGCGATTCGACGCGGCCCGCGAATTCACTTCGGTATACGCCCCGATGCAGGCCGTGCTCGCGCTCACGAGACGGGTGGCGCTGTCGGAGAACACTCCGATCCTGATTACCGGAGAACCGGGCAGTGGCAAATCGGAGCTCGCGCGCTATCTGCACCTGAATTCGCCGCGCAGCAACGGACCGTTGGTTGATGCCCTATGTGCGTCCATGGCCCCGGGACGTGCCGAGCTTGAGTTGTTTGGCGCCGAGCGTGGCGAACCGTCGCAAACAGATTTAACGCAGGCGCCGTCAACCGGGTTGATGGAGTTGGCGGCAGGGGGCACACTGGTACTCGACGCTGTGGGGCAGCTCGACCCGCTCGCGCAAGTCGCGTTGGCCGACGCCTGCGGTCACAATGCATTCCGTCGTATGGGGTCGAGAAATCGCATTGACATCGAGTGTCGTCTTGTGGCCACGAGCACGGTAGATCTGCAGGCCGCCGTCCGTGGCGGCGCGTTCCGTGCAGATCTGTTGCAGCGTCTCGCTCAGGGCACCATTGTCCTGCCGCCGCTGCGTGAGCGCACCGTGGACATCCCGATTCTCGCGCAGGGATTCGTGCGTGAGTTCGGCGGAAATCGAGGCCCGAGCCTGGCGGCGGAGGCCATCGACGCGTTGCAGCGATACACATGGCCGGGAAATCTGCGCGAACTCCGCAACGTGTTGGAGCGCGCGGTGCTGCTGGCCGGTGGCGGAATTATTCACGCCCACGATTTGCCGCTTCCGGCAGCGACCCGCGCGATAGTGGACGATTCGCCATTGTCGCTTGCCGAAGTGGAACGTCGCCACATCGCCGCCGTGTTGCAGCGGGCGAATTGGCATCAAGGGAAGGCTGCCGAACTGCTCGGACTGTCGGCCAAAACGCTGTACCGAAAAATTCGCGAATACAAATTCGAACGCCCCGGGATGGCTGGAGTGGTATGAA
>JANYBD010000185.1 GCA_025360995.1 Gemmatimonadota bacterium | reverse complement strand
AAGAGGTTTTTTGAAGCCCTGTCGAATGTATGAGGTCCTCACCTAGCCTTCCGCCTTCCCGCCGTGCGGGCATGACGTCGACAAAGTTATTGAACCCACCCGGAGGACTTATCGGCTCAAAAAGTAGGCCTCTTCGCCCCTACTGTATGTGAATCTAGGGCAGTGAAATGACAGAGGCCAGATGGCGGATGGCGAAACACAGGGCATGCAAATTCGACGCCCCGGCACTTAACGGCGGATTGCCATCCGATATGCTATCTTTCGTGCTTGCTCCTAGTTCTGGCATCCCGACTCCCAACAGTTAATTCATGGACATCGGAATCATCGCCGCCATCGCCATGCTCGTTGTGTGGACCATTGGCACATTCATATATGAGGCGCCGGGGTACATCCATCTGTTGCTCACCGTTGGCGTTTTCCTGCTCATCTGGCGGATTGTCGTGATCGGCCGAAACAAGCCGCGAAGCAGCTAGATCTCCCAGTTCGACAGCGCCATCCCCATCCGGGGAGCTGGTTCGGTAAATCCCGCCAGCACCATCCGCAGATCCGTCCATCGCACCCTGGCGCCGCGCGCCACGAGCGTGCGGAACGCATCGGGATACGCACCCTGCATACGAATGGCGGCGCGGGCCGCTCCGGACCGCGCCGCGAGATCGCCGAGCTGTGAAACCATCAGCTCCAACAACGTAGCGTCGCGAAGCACCATCTTCAGCACACGAAGTTCATCGCGCGCCCGTCCCTCGACTAACGGAGCGGCGTGGCAGAGTGCAAACCCTACAAGGGCGTCGCCGTCGTCGAGTAAAATCGTGTCGCCGAGCGCCAACTCCTGTGTCAGCGCAATCTCACGCGTGTAGTCGTAGCCCGGCTGGACATCGGCCGTCAGCGCCGCGCACGCTTGCAGCGCTGCGGCCCGTGCGGCTGGGGCAAGCGCGGTCAGCAGGCGCGGCGCCAGCGCTGTGCGCGCGGCATCGATCGTGAGTGTGACAGTAAGGTGCATCGGCACATAACCGAGCCCGGCATAAAACCCAATGTTGTCCATCGTGCGCGGCATTGTCTCTAAGCCGATCACCGAACAGCCAGCCGCTTTCAAGTGGGCGATTCCTGCCTCGACAATCGTCCGTCCATGGCCGCCGCCTTGGCAATCCTCGCGTACGGCAAGCGGCCCCATCCATCCTTCGGTTCCCGAATGATGTGCGACGTTGAACGCGGCCATCGCGCCACGCCCGTCGCGCCAGAGCATGGCGCCGCTGCCCGCGGCCTCGATGGCGTAGCGCCAAATCGCCGGATTGAGCGGCGGCACACGGACGCCGGCCAGACCATCACGGCGATAGCGCTCGGTAAATGCATCACTGAACAGGGTGTTGAGCGGAGTGATGTCGGCACGGGTGATCGGGAACGGACCGTCAAGACGCAATGCGCTGCGCGGGTCGCTACGCGGTCCCATCAGGTGCTACCAGACGTGCCGAGTGCCATCGCATCACCGAGCGCCGTGAGCGCTGTGCCGCCCACACCCGCGACGTCCTGATGCACATTCACGGCACCCGTCTTTTCGTCGAACCGCAACTCGATCACTTGATCGAGGCCGTCACGCACGCCTTCGATGTGGGTGATGAGAATGACCTGCTCAAATCGGTCCTGCAACCCACGGAGCAATTCCACGACGTTGGCCCGGCGCGTCTCGTCAAGCGAGCCAAATATTTCATCGAGCACGAGCAACGAGAAATTTTGTCCAGCCCGCTCAGCGATCATCTGCGAAATCGCGAGTCGCAGTACGAGATTGGCTAGATCTTCCTCACCACCGGAAATTACCGGCTTCGGCAACCCTTCTTCCAGCACCACAATCCGATACTTGTCGTCGAGTTCCAATTCCGTGTAGCGGGCATCGGTCAAATCCGTAAGAAAGGCACTCGCCAGTTCCGACAGCTCGGGCCGCATGGCGAAGTTGAGGTCTGTGCGGAGGTCACTGTACGCGCGATGCAATTCGTCATGCAGCCGTTTGTCATTTTCCAAACCGACAAGGCGTTGCTCCGTACGCCGGAGTTCATCGTGCGCCGACGCGGCCCGTGTGATCGCCGCCTGGGCCAGTGCCGCCTCATTGCCAGCGTTCATTGCGGAAAGCGTTGCCGCATGCAGCATGGCGGATGCCGCCGTATGCTGTTCGCGCAGCATCGCGAATTCTTCTTCCGACACCGCGAGCGCCGACCGGCGCTGCACCACCCCATCGCGCTTTGCTGTTAACACCGTGAGGGATCGGGTCACCGATTCCAATTCGCGACGAAATGCGGGCTCGCGCTCGACTTGGGTATTCAGCCGGTTCGCCTGGGTATTCAACGCCGCCAGCCGCTCGAATTCCTGATCCAGCGCTGTGTGGCGTGCCTGATCGTAGCCACCGGGAATCTCACCGAGATCCTTCACCAATGCGGCATCGCGTGCTTCTTTGGCCGCCAAGTCTCGGCCGGTCCGCTCGAGTTGCGCCACATCGGCCTTCACGCGCCCCAGCCGCTGTTGGATCGCGGCAACCTCAAGTTCCAATTTCCGGCGCCGCTCGTCGAGCGCCGCAACGTCTTCCGGCATAGCCTCCAATTGTTCGAGGCGCGACTTGAAATACGAGCCGTCGGCATTCACTGTTTCCAATTGGCTGTCGAGCAACTCCAGCACTTGACGATAGTGATCGCCGAGCGGTCGCTGGCAGGTTGGGCACATGCCCTCGTCACCAAGCGCGACCAGTTTGTCGCGGCCATCCTTGAGTTCCGTGTACTGCGTCCGTAACGCATTGCGCCGCGTCTCGGCTTCCTGCCGGTCGCGCACCCACTCCGTACGCCGCAACTCCAGCGTGCCCTGCACCTCCTCAAGTATGCGCCGCATTTCTTCGAGCTCGAGCATCACCTGCTCTTCGACGGCCGGCGCCGATTGCATTCGCAACCGCGCCTCGCGCAGCTGGACGAGCTCGCCGGCGAGCACATGCTCCTCCTCGAACATCGCTTGGCGGCGGCCATCGTGCCGCGCCAGTTCGCGCAATTGCGCGAGCTCGTTCCCGACGTCGTGAAATGGCACAAGTTGCACCGCGAGCGGCGTCAACGCGTCGCGGGCAGCAGCAACATTCTGCAGTTCGATCGTCACTCGTTCCGCGTTTCGCTGGTGAGCGGCCAACTCGATATCAGTCACCCGAAGGTCGGCGTCAAGCAACTGCAACTCGTCGCGTTGGCGTTGCACATCGGCCCAGCGCGGAGCGAGACCATCGAGCTCTGCCTGGATGCGCAACCGTTCGATTTCCGCGTCAACCATCCGACTCTGCGATCCCGCCAGTTGTTTCTGTGATTCTTCGATCTGCGCGTTCACAATGGCAGCATCGGGCATGCCACTGCGCATCCCGGCGATCTCGCTCCGCAGTTCGCGACGACGTACATCGGCAAGTACCTGAGCCGTGCGCAGGCGTTCATATCCGAGCACTCGGGAGAGGAACTGACCGCGCTCCGTTGCCGAGAGCGACGCCATCACGGTCAGCTCTTTCTGACCGGTGAAATACGTATTGAAAAATTCAGCGCGGGTCATGCCAAGCCGACGCTGAATCACATCGCCCACCGCGGTCGCGGAGTTGGCAATCGCTTCGTCGCCGCCGTCGAGATATAGCTCGGCCATCGTCAGACCGCGCACAATACGGTAGCGGTGGCCGCCCAATTCAAAATCGAGCTCGACTCGCACATGGGCGCGAGGCGCGGCCCGCGAGAACCGGATGGAGTCTTTCCCGCCGCGCGCCGTATCGCCGCCATAGAGCGCCCACGCGACCGCTTCGAGAATAGTCGATTTCCCGGATCCGTTTGGCCCAATGATCCCGGTGAGTCCAGTCTCGAATACGATGTCCGAGTCGGCGTGCTGCCGAAAATTCGTCAGCCGCAGGCGATTCAGTTTCACAGTTCGTCAGCCGCCGTCGGTGCGTTCTGAACTATGCCGAGCGCCTCTGCTTCGCGCAGGTAATGCTCGCCAAGATCAATGAGCTTTTCGCGATCGATGTCCGATGTCAGCAGGCGACTGCGCAGACTGTCGCGCAGCAAATCGGTAAGCGACGCTCGGCGGCCGGGAGAACCGCTCGCGGTGTTCGGGCGGCTGACCTCCGGCCGTCGCGTATCGAGCATAAAATGCAGGGCCCGACGTTGCGCATCGCGAAGCGCCTTGTGGTCGAGTTCACGCATGATGTGTCGCGGCACATTGCTGACGACAACTCGTACAATCTTGCCGTCGATCCCGCCGGCCACCTTGGCGAGCGTCGCGGCAATCTGACCATCGAGCTCCTGCGCCGAAAGTCCCTTGCCGTCGATTCGCGGAAGATCGAGCACTTCGCGCGCCACAGGAAGGGCATGAAATTTTTGCTTTCCGGTGTCGAGATCACGCTCGATCAGACCCTTCGTCAACTTTTGCGCCAATTCCTCTTCGCGTTCTCCCCACATATTCGAGGTGGTATAGTCGATCGCACCGCTGTAATACGCATTGGGGCCGACTTTTTTATAGACGTGATAGTGGCCGAGCGCCACGTAATCCCACGCCGGCTTCGAGATGGCCTCAACGGGGATTTGCAATGCCGCGCGATCGGTATGCTCGGCGTGCATCGGCATGGCGCCGGCTACTTCGCCGTGGAGCAACAACACATTAATCCGTGCTGATGGATCCGGATCGAGTGCCACGCTTCCGGGCGGCAGATCAGGAACCGCGAGGATCGACAGTCCGTGCTCTGGAAATGATAACCGGCGGGGCTCGGTATCGACGACGTGAATGCCGAGCGGTGAGAACAAACGAAGGATACAAATCGTTTCGCTTGAGCGCGGCATGTCGTGATTGCCGGCAATGATCACGACGATCGCATCCGGGAGTTCGCGCACCAGACGGGAAAATTGCGCGAAGGCGTGGAGAATCGCCGGATTGGTCGGCCGCACTGTGTGAAATACGTCGCCGCCAATGAGGATCAGGTCCGGGCGAAGTTCAATCACTTTATCAATCGCGCGTGTGAACGACAGCGCGACATCTGCCTCCCGCTGGTTGATCCCGTTGGGAGTGGTCCGTTGGAACTGCCGGAACCCGAGGTGCAAGTCTGAGAGGTGAACCAGTTTCACACGGCAAATCTACGCCACCCCCCCGAAACTCGCACCGGTGGTGGCGGGAACCTCAAAAACCGTAGGGATCGTCGACCGGTGCCGTCTTGAGTGCCGGCCGCGTCCGATTCGGGACAGTTTCTCCTTGCACGCGACGCTTGAGCTGGGCACGAAAGTAGGCCCGCACATCATCCGGCTTCGCCTGCAACGTGCGATTGCGCGCCCGGAGCACTTCGTCTTCGTCGGCAAGTGCAATTGTGTCTTGCACCCAATCGAGCGTCACCGCACGGTCGAGCGTACGCAGTGATCGGGTAATCGCGGCATCAAGCGTCGGCTCTTCGGCCTGCGGAAAACGCTCCACCCCTTCGCGCCCGGACAGCACGGCGGGCCTCGGAAAACGCACAAACACCGGCTGAGCAAAATGCGGATGCCGCACCATCAACTGGCCTTTTTCGAGCGTCGAGAGTTTGGTCCGCGTCGCGGGCGCGAGCGTTGCGTAGCCCGGTGTCGCGAGTTCATCCGGATCCATCCGGCCGAACAGTGCTGTCCCGGAGTTGCCAACGACACGCCGATGCACCTGCGAGCGAAACTGTTGCGCGGCAAATAGCACTAGGCCGAGATATCGCCCACGTTCGGCGATATCCAGCAGCATTTTGCGTACGTACGTGTCGGGTCCGTCACTTGGCGCGTACTTATTGAGTTCATCCACAAACACAATCACATGTTCCACACCGAGCGTGCGCTTTTCGAGATGCTCGCGTAACTGTGAAACGACGCGGGCAAAAATTAGATCCTGCGCATCTTCCTCAAGATTGGCCACGTCTACGACGTACACGGCACGATCAGCGAACTGTCCGAATGGCAAGTCGCTGACCGTGCCGTCGTCGGTCACAAGGCCGCGACAGCGGGTCGAGATGTTCGTCAATCGATTACGCACTTTACGAATCGTTGCCACGTGATGCGTGCGCCACGACTCGGCGTTCTTGCCTTCCATGCCACGCAACAACTCGCTGAACCAGCGGCCAAGATCACCGAACGACTGTACGCGATGCGCGCCAGTCAGCATCGGGTCGGTGAAATCCTGATTAACCACCCGCTCGGTAATGAAATCGATGAGGGCATCTGCTTTGGCATCGACATCGTCTTTGTTGAGCAGCACCTCGGCATACTGCAGCACTTCGCGCAGCCCCCACGTGAGGGGATGCACGTTATGCTCCAGCGCCTCATTCGAACGCAGCGTGTTCAAGGCGTAGCCGCGCGCGGTATAGGGAGCGTAGTAGTGCACATCACGGAACGGCTCAGACGGTACGCCAAGCTCATCGTAGAGCGCGAGATCGGCATCCTCGAGTTTTGACGCAGGCTGATCGAGAAAACAGAGATCCGGGCCCTTTACATTAAAACAGACCGCTGCCACACGACCTTTTTTCGCGGGAAAGTGCGCAAAGATCGATGCCAGCAACCATTCGACAGCGCTGGTCTTGGTCGCCAGCCCGGACACACCGCTGATATTGAGATGCGCCGCTTCAGGCCCGACGAGAAAATCCGCATCGAGGTACACCGGCGATTTCGTTGCGCCGGCGCGGTAGAGCCCCACGGGAATTCCGGTGTGCGCTCCTGCTTTGAGATACGAATCCATGCGGAGCGCCGTGGCAACGTCTTCGTCCGAGGCAAGAAAAACGGTTCCCATTCCGACGGGTTGGAGCGGTTCTTCTGGCACGTGGCGCAGCACTGCGGCAGTGTACAGGCGGATTTCCGTTCGCCTTGTTGGCGCTACATCATCCGGAATTCCGTCGTGGCCGAGCACATCGTGCAATGGCGATTCAAGATCCGTGTATCCGAAGCCTTCGGTCACCACGCCGTATACGCGCGGAATGTGACCGTTTACCGGCTGCAAGCCCTCGACGCGGACAATCGTGCCAATGCCGACGGGAGAATCGAGCGCCGTCCAAAAATGAAATTCGTGCGGGGTGTTAGGGCGACGCTCTGTGGCGACGACGCGGCCGAGGATGGACATAAATGATATTAGGCGATCGCCCGCAAATATTCTTCACAATCGCGAATCCCGTATGCCATTGTACTCCACCGCTTGTCAGGGAGTGAAAGCGGTGCACGCTCGGCAAGAATCCAGCGAGAGACGAGATCGGCATGGGCGACGGTGAACGCACTGCTGGCGATCTCCACCCGCACCAGGCCAAACAGGGGCTCGCGACCCGTCGCATCGCGCAGGCGCAAATACCAGCTGGCGACGGTCGTGCGACGTGGCGAGCGAATCTCGAATGCCGTGGTGCGGGCTCCCTTTGGAAGCGACGTCACGACCGTGACCGCGCCGCTGCTCGCGTACAGCGTCTTATGTGATTTCACGACTCCCACGGCATAGGCGCTCTTCGCAGCTGCACCGCTGCCGGAGATACCTCCGTCGATGTACAGAGGGCGCCGCTCCGATAAGCACCATGCTTCGGCCAACTTAATCTCGGCCTGTTCGCGGGCCCGTTGGACTGCCGTCCGGGCGAGCGCGAGCAATTCTTGGGGGTGCCGAGCGCCAGTATCGGCCTTCCCGTCAAGCGTATCGACGAGGGAGAGTCCGGCCGCGCCAAGGTGATCGACGAGCTCGGCACCAACCAAATCGGCGGGTGCATAGAGCCTCCGTTCGACAACCGGCGCGCCATGCCACGTCGCGAGAGTCCGGGCGGTGCGCTCGCGAATTACCGCCGCGACTGTTCCGTGCACCAGTGGGACTCCGGAGCGCACATAAGCTGCCGGCTTGCTGGTTTGAATACCGTCGAGGAACGCGGCGAACCCTGCGACGATTTCACCAGGCACCATACGCGCAACGAGCGCGTCACCCTCGATAGGTGCGGCGGCCTCAAGACGCGGCGGTTCTGCATCAACCGGAGCTATTTCTAAAGACGAACCACCAACGCCACACGTCACCATTCCGACCGCTGGTGCGGCGGCGGCGATTGCACGCAGGCCACGCAACGTGTCACGCATGCTTGCTCCATTCACCGCGCCGTCATAGGTTGGCGAGATGCGCACCTTTCCTCGTATTTCGTCCGTGTTCATTACGGGCATCCTACTGTTTTCCGCAGGATGCAACAAGTCGAAAGCCGCCCGCGAAGCTGCCGCGTCGGTGAAGCCCGATGGTGCGCCAGCGCTCGATCTCGCGACGCACCCGCAACTGCTATTCCAGGTGTACGGCGATCAAAAGGATCCGCGAATCATGCCGATTGGCGCCGTGGTGAATGGTGTGATTCGAGCGATAGGACTGAGCGATCAGGGCTGGCATGCACTCGACAGTGTGTATTTCGCTCCAGGCACCAAGTACATCACCTATCGCGAGGCCGAAGAGAGTGGCGACGTGACCATCCGACGCCGGATGTGGGCCGAGGACGGCAAGGCCTTGTATCCACTGGCGGGCTGCCAATCACTGCGACCTCTCGCTGCGGCCACGGTCACGCTGCGCATGCCGTCGGACGACCCGTATCTGGAGTTTGTCGCGTCATCCGTTGGGCTCGCCAAGCGAGCGCCATACACGGGCAAACTTCCGACCGACGCGGAACTCGCCAAGATCGGGCGCGAATTCGGGCATACGGTTGGAAAAACAGCGAAGATGGACAATGCCGAGTTGGATTCGCTCGATTTTCATGCACGGTCAGTCATCACCGGGGCAGCTGCGGAACCGACATTACTGGTGTCTTTCATTGATCCAACGGCCGGTGACCTAGGCCCGGGCGCTGGCCATACGTCACACTTGTTTGCGCTAGGAGAAAATACCGGATCCGGCTACAAAGTCTCCTACCGTCATGCAGTGGGCGGCGATGCAAAGACGGTGGAGTTCCAGCGCCTCATCGATCACGTGGATGTAAATGGCGACGGCATCGATGAAATTATTCTAGAAGCCTGGCGGTACGGCGGGCAGACGGATCTCGTGGTATTGAGTTTCCGCAATGGCGGCTGGCACGAGGCGCTACGGGTGCCGATGCATTGGTGTATGGATGGCAATAAGAAATGAGAGCTGAGTGGGAGTAGGAGTGCTGAGTGCGAGACTAGTGGGCGAAAGACGTGGGAGAGGAGTGGGAGACGGTAGTCAGAGCACGCGTCCGTAGTTACTCTCTCCCACTTGACCCGCGAGGATTTCTGCCGACGTCGCATGCCTACTGGGGCTTTGAAGAATGGGGTTTTCGATCGTCAAACGAATGCCCCTAAGGCGTCACATTGAGTAGGACGGGCAATCGCGCGGACGAAGTGGGAGAGAGAAACGACGAATGCGCCCTCCCACTACCGTCTCCCACTACCGTCTCCCACTACCGTCTCCCACTACCGTCTCCCACTCCTCTCCCACTCCTCTCTCCCACTAGTCTCGCTCTCAACACTCCTACTCCCACTCATCACTCGCACTAAGTTGCCCCGATATCCCATGCCT
>JANYBD010000044.1 GCA_025360995.1 Gemmatimonadota bacterium | reverse complement strand
CGCTCTTCGTCGCTCAGCCGGTCGCGGTGATCGTATGCCCGTTGCAGTAGCGCATACACGGTCTCGAGATGGCCGCCCTCATTGGAATATGAGACCGCCAATTTCCGGTACGCCATCGCAAAGCCCGTATCGAGGGCAACCGCTTCGTTTAATAAGGTTCGGCCGCGCTGATCGTCGCCAGCATCGATCGCGCGTTGACCATCAACAAACTTTCGCAACGCTTCGAGCGAACCAGTCGTCACCCGCTCATAAGATGGTGTGGCGTGAATGTTGCGCAGTGATTCTCCAGCGCGCTCCCTTAATTTCCGGGCGAGCTGGTCGATCGCGCCGACGACGTCATTCTCGGACTTCGCCGTCTCTTTGAATGACGCGAGAACCTCGCCGGTTTGCGTGGCAATCAGGGAGGCCTGAATGACGCGGCTGGCCCCAATGGCCAGTACTTCGCCATCTACGATAGCCTTGATGCCTTCTCGGGTGGCCATTTCACGGGCCCGGGCGAGATCGAGTCGCGTCGTCGGCGGCAATTGCATGCGCCGCATCATTTCGCGGACCTTGCTCGTCGGAATAATCGTCAGATTTTTGGATTGGGCGAGTTCACCGCGCAATGCTTCGGTGACGACAGTCCCTAACCCTGTATCCGATGCTGGGCTCCGAAAGTCGCCGACGAGAATCGGATCATTCTTCCTGAGTGTGCCCGCCGCAAAGAGCGAACCCGCCGGCCCAATGCCAAGCGAGCGCAACAACATCCACGCGCCGACGAGCACGGTGAACACGCCGACCGACCATGCCCCACCCATCGCCGTCCGGCGCCATGTCATCCACGGACTGGCCTTGAGAGCGATCTGCGCCATAGTGCCGTGCCGTGTTGTTGTTCCACCAGGCGTAAGAGTGCTCTGCATTTTGGCTAGTTTCGCCTGATGGTGCACGAGCCCGGTGAACAAGATCACTGGCAAGCCGAGCGCCATCACAATCAGTGCACCGGGAAACACCCAGTCGGGCAGGCCAATGACAATAATTGCAGCGCGACTAAGTATCGCGACGCCAATAAAACTCACGGCATAGATTGCCAGCGCCTTGCCGAGGTTGCGGCGCGTGGCCAACGCCACGACCGGCGTGGCGTCGTGACCGCCACTGCTCGCTACAGCATCGAGGGCCCGCAGAATATCCTTGGCGCTTTGCGGCCGGCTGCCGGGCTCCTTTTCCAGGCACTGCATAACGAGAGCGGCGAGGCCCGGCGGAGTGTCCGGACGAAGCTCGGCGACGTTCTCCGGCTTCTCGGAAAGATGGGCGACAAACAATTTTTGCGGCGGGCGATCGCCGAAGGGCGTGCGCCCGGTGAGCAGTTCGTATGCCATGCAGCCGAAGGCATAGATATCGGCGCGATGATCGGTATTCGCATCGCCAGACGCCTGTTCGGGTGCGATATAAGCGGGTGTGCCAATTGAAGTACCCACAGACGTGAGCGTGGCGCCCCGCGCTTCGGTCCGCGACGCCGAGATGGCTTTGGCAATTCCAAAATCCGTCACCGTCGCCGAACTGCCGGCCATTAGCACATTGTCGGGTTTGATGTCACGGTGTACGACGCCCTGCCCGTGCGCATATTCCAGTGCGCGCGCAACGTCGCGGAGAATCGCCGTGACGTCGCGCAGCGGCAGCGCACCGTCTTTCGCTAGTCGGGCTCGCAGCGATTCTCCTTCGACAAACGGCATGGTGTAATACGGAAGGCCGTCCACCGCACCGGCCGAGTGCACCGGTACCACATGCGGATGTTGTAGGCGCGCCGCGACTTGGATCTCGCGATTGAACCGCTCAATGCTGATGCCGGCAGCGAGCTCCGGCGAGAGCACCTTCAGCGCGACGGTACGGCCGAGTGCGGTCTCATGGGCCACGAATACACGCGACATGCCGCCCCCACCGAGTTCCCGCTGCAGGCGATACGTATCGCCGAGCGCTGCTTGAATTCGATCACGCAAACCGGCGTCAAGCACAAGCGCCTCGTCAATGGCGGGGGAGCGAACCACAGGGTTGTACAGGAGCTAGGCAAATGTACCTGTCTTCAGGGGTCGCGGCCACCAGTTCTGAGCTAGGGGCGGCGCTCATAGCAATGTTCCGTCGCCCCATTCCGATGCCCCGCGCAGCCCGCGGCGAGAAGCGGACAAAGGCCACTGCCGATCAGAAACGAAAGCCAAACGTTTCCGGACATCGCGGACCTCCAGACTATCGAATTTGCCGCGCAAAGAACTGCGAAATCAGGATGGACGCTTTTATTTCATTCATTGGCGGCTGCGACCCTGGGTCTTCCGGCCCGCTTGGCCATCCGTGCGTGCCGCCAAGGATCGAGTAAAAATCTACTTCGGCACTCGTGCAAACCGTAAAACGCGAGCGCGTCACATGCGCCGACGCCTTCGTGACTGCACCACCAGAACACTTGTTGAGCGACGTCCAAAAACCAACCGATGGCGGCAAACCGAGCGCCAGCGGCGGGACGGCGCTGTGCGGCGGGGGCGCGGCTTCAGTGTAGGCAACAACGGGATCATCTGTCCCATGAATGGCAAACAGTGGAACCGGTTTGGCGGGTGAACAATTCGGATCCACTAAATCTCCCGACACGACCGCAATTGCCGCAATCTTAGCAGACAGTTGGCAACCCGCGTGATACGCCATGTAGCCGCCTGCGGAAAATCCGGCGATGTAAATGCGACGGGCGTCAACTGGCGAGTTCGCGGATATTTGCTTTATCAACGCCGTAATAAAGCCGAGATCGTCGACCTGATCTCGAGCTGCACCGCCACAACAGGTGCCTGAGTTCCAATCCGACGGATACAAATTAAAATCGCCACCCGTGCCGTTGGGATAGGCGACAAGAAACTGTGTCGCGTCGGCCAATGAGTCCATTTTTGTCGTCACTTCAATCGACGCGCCATCTCCGGAACTCCCGTGCAGCACGATCACGAGCGGAAATGGCACCGGAATGCCACCGATAAGGCGGCGCCGTTTTGGCACGTGCACCAGATATGTTCGATTCGCATTTCCGACGAGGGTAGCGTGCGCGGCGGTCCCCGCCGTCCATTTGCCACTTTCCCCTACGCCGGTGATTTTGTCAGGCGTACATGTGGAGGCAACAACGAGAAGGGCCACACCGGCGGCGAGTCGCCATGCACGCCGCACCGCGACCCCGTCGCAAAGCTGTTTTAGGATTCGCATAATTTCTCTGTTCATGGTCGGCTCGGGCTTGGCGACCAGAGTTTCCATGATAGCGCCGCGCCAAGCTGCGTCGGCCCGCCTACGATAATAACGCGCTGGACGCCAACATCCACCGTGACGAAGGAAGCGACATTCCACGCGATGGCTGCGCCAATCGTCGGAAGAAACCCACTAGCGACAAAATCGGGGCTGGCAATGCGGCCGTATCCGTAGCCAGGAATGATCGCCGCTCGAAATTGTGACGCTTTCCAAACAGGAAACGCAATCTCAATTGGCAATCCGATTGCAACGGAGTTCGCCGTCGACGCCTCCGTGCCTCGATATTTTGCCCCGCCCACACTCATCTGCAATGCGGCGCCAGCAGTAATCGGTCGCTGGTCGGTGGCCCCAAAGCTGTGATTCCAGACCGACGATCGCAGGTCTAGGCCGCCGAATTGCCATCCCGAACATGTCGGGCACTCGACCAGCCCATATGCGAACGTAAGCGACAGTTGGGTCCGCGCGAACCCGAAACTGCGCCGCACAGTTAAACCGATATTGTCGTGGATAACGTCGTCGGCGTCATACCGCCAGCGGCCATAGCGTAGCGACGCATCATAGACGCCGGGTGCGGTAGCTCCCGGGTCGCGGGCCACCGGGGCGAGCGCACCTATAGGCGTGAGCACCATGCCGTCCCATGCCGCCAGTTGGTTCGCGCCTTGGCCTGCGGCCGGACGACCGATTACAACCACGACAGTAAACAACACCGCTCCCACAAATCCGCGCTCGACCCGCATCGTTGGCAGTCCTGGAAAAGTCAGTGCGTCTCCGAGTTTCAGTCGCGCAATGATACCAAACTAATGTACAGTGCGACAGTAGCCATCGGCGGGGTCTGCTCCGATGGCAAACACGTTTCTCCCGTGGCGCATATCGTGGCGTTGATCAATACTATATTAATAACCGCTGACACAAATGATAAATTTAATGAAGTGAGGAGGCAGCACTGAGTTCAGTCGCGATGGGGGGCGCGGAATCCGAATCGCCCATGCAGAAATGGGGCAAATGGCTCGGCGTCGCCGTCGGTGCCGTCGTTTTTGCGATTGCACTCTATTCACTGCGCCGCGAGTTCGCGACTTACAACGTACGCCAGGTGCGCTCTGCGGTGCGCTTTCTCCACCCGATCTTCATTGTGAGAGGGGCGCTCTTTGCGATCGGCGCGTACGCGGCGCTAATCGTGTACGACGTGCTCGCGCTTCGCTACATCAAGAGTGCTCTCCCGGTTCGGCGCACGGCGTTCATCTCTTTCATTGCGTTTGCGTTCTCCAACGCACTTGGGTTTCCGCTGTTGCTGGGCGGCGGTTTACGCTACCGGCTCTACAACGCAGCCGGACTGTCCAGCGCAGACATTGCTCTCACAATCGCCTTCAGCACCGTGACCTTCTGGCTGGGTGTGCTGTCGGTCGCCGGCGGAACGCTCCTCTTCGCACCGAGTGGGCCGGCGGCGGTCTTTGGCATACCGCTCTCGATCGTTCAACCGCTCGGGGTGCTGCTCCTGCTAGTAGTCGCGGCATATCTGCTGCTCTGCGCGTATTACCGCCGCCCGATTCGCATCGTCGGCTGGGAATTCCTCCCGCCAACCGGCCGAGTCGCCCTTGCCCAGGTGGTTATTTCAGCCATTGACTGGCTGCTCGTCGCGGCGGTGCTCTGGTCCGTGATCCCGCTGCCGCCGGAACAGCTCACGTTTAGTCTGGTCGTTGGCGCCTTTGTGCTGGCACAGGTGGCGGGACTGGTGAGCCACGTGCCGGGCGGTCTCGGCGTGTTCGAATTCACGTTCGTCGCCCTGTTGAGTAGTTACGCCGAGCCCACGCAACTTCTTGGCGCGGTCATCGTTTTCCGAATTATTTACTACCTCTTTCCGCTTGCGCTGGCGCTTGTGCTGCTGGGCGCCAACGAAATTGCGCGCGGTGGGTCGAAACTGGCGCGCTTCACCCGTTTCGCCACCGGTTGGGGACCAGGCGCATCACCAGCGATTTTCTCGCTGACGACTTTTATTGGCGGCATGATTCTGCTTTTTTCATCCGCGACGCCGGAAGTGCACACCCGGTTACGTTACATCGGAAACCTTGTTCCACTCGCCGTCATCGAATCGTCTCACTTTGTCGCGAGTCTCACTGGCGCCGCACTGCTTATCCTCGCATACGGGCTCGGCCGCCGCCTCGACGCCGCATACTATCTGACGGTCATCGCGCTGCCGGTTGGCATCGTGACCTCGCTCCTCAAGGGATGGGACTACGAAGCGGCCGTCGGATTGGCAGTCATTCTGGTCACCCTTATCCCGGCGCGGCGACATTTCTACCGCCGGGCATCGCTCACCGCGGAGTTTTTATCGCCGCAGTGGTTGTTGATGACGTTCACCGTACTCGCCCTGAGCGGGTGGCTCGGATTCTTTGCCTATAAGAACGTTGCCTACTCCAGCGATCTCTGGTGGCAATTCGCACTGCGCGGCGATGCTCCGCGATTCCTTCGAGCGCTCGTGGGTGTTTCGGTCGGGGTCGGGCTCGTCGCGCTTCACCGGTTATTGCGACCGGTTGCAGTAAAGCCCCAGGCACCGGATGCGATCGCGCTGGAGCGGGTGGAACCGATCGTCCGCGCGTCCCCCGACACCCTTTCGTATCTCGCCCTGCTCGGTGACAAGTCGCTACTCTTTTCTGCAGATGGGACGGCGTTCGTAATGTACGGCGTCGAAGGCGGCAGTTTTATCGCCATGGGTGACCCGATCGGCTCACCACGCCACCGCAAAGATCTCGCCTGGGAATTTCGTGCATTGGCCGACCGGCATGGCGCCTCGACGGTGTTCTACCAGGTGCGCAAGCACAACCTCCCTCTCTATCTCGATATGGGCCTCTCGCTGCTCAAGCTTGGCGAAGAGGGGCGAGTGCCGCTACGCGAATTCAATCTGGACGGCGGCTCACGGAAACGGCTGCGACGCGTGGTGCGAGTCGTCGAAGCTGGTGGAGGTCGATTTGACATGTGCCACGGCGCGGAGATTGACGCGATTTTGCCCCAACTCAAAGCCGTATCGGATGAGTGGCTCGCCGCACGGGGGACGCGTGAAAAAGGATTCTCCCTTGGTTTCTGGAACGAGCGCTATTTGCGAAGCACCGCCATCGCGGTCGTTCGGCGCGGCGAGGAGATTGTGGCATTCGCCAATCTTTGGGAAGGCGCGGAGAATGACGAAATCACCGTGGACCTGATGCGATACACGGCGAATGCTCCAGAAGGAACCATGGAATATCTCTTCGTGCAATCGATGTTGTGGGGCAAGGAAGCCGGATTCCACCATTTCAATCTCGGAATGGCACCGCTTTCAGGCCTCGAGAACCGGCAGCTCGCACCTATTTGGAATCGCATCGGCGCGTTGCTATACAAGCACACCGAAAACTTTTACAATTTTCAAGGCCTTCGCGGCTTTAAAGAAAAGTTCGATCCCGTTTGGGAACCGCGATACCTCGCATCGCGAGGCGGGCTCGCACTCCCAAGAATTCTCACCAACGTTTCGGCACTCGTTTCACGAGGCCTTCGCGGAGTAATTTCGAAGTGAAGCGCGCAAACGCGAAAACGCGCGAACGCGCAAACGCGCTGCCGCGCGAAGTCAGCGTTCCAGTGTCCACGCGACGGCGCGCTCAACAAATGGTCCCGCGAGCAAAATGTTCGACATTGAATGCCCGCCCCACGGCACCGACCACTTGTCGATACGACCGGCGCCGGCCTTGAGCAAGTCGGCATCGGCAGCGCGAAAGCGGTCGTCGGTGCCACGCACCAGCGCCACGCGAACGCCAGCCGAGAGCGCGGCGATATTGTCCGCGACAGAAAAACTCCCCGGCTCCGACGGCGCGGTACGGTTCGCAATATCCGAGAGCGTGGCCTGCAAGTGGCCGCGCCCGCGCGAACTGATGAGCAACAACCCGGCGAGACGCGGCGGTGGCGCGTGAACGGCGATCCACCCCGCCACTTCCGCGCCCAACGAGTGGCCGCCGAGTACTACCGGAATAGTGTCGGCATTGAGTTCGCGCCGAGCGAGAGCGATCATTACTGCCACACTGTCGGCGAACATTCGCGCGCGGGCGGCGGTGTCCGCCGGAAGCCGGCTAAAGAATCGCTTCGTGTCAAACCCTACCACGTGGTACCCTGCCCCGGCGAGCCGCTTGGCAAGATCCTGGTGCGCTCCCCAAAAGCCAATGTCGTTGCCAACAAAAAAGACAAAGGCCTTCGCAGGAGTTGCCGGAGTAGCCGACGGATAAAAAAATAGGGGGAAACCGGCGAGTGCTGGATCGCGCGGCGTATAGGGCGCCGGCACCGGTCGAAAACAAGCGTTACTGAACGCCGCGATCGTCAATACGGCACACAGCGCACTGGCTACGGATCGGACTCGTGACCGTCGCAGATCCGGAGCGGTCTTGCAATTGGAGATGGGCGAAGGCACAGTGACAACTAATGTAGCGTTACGCTTTCCGCTTCGCCTCCCGTAGTACCGGTGTTTTACCATCGAACCCGAACTTTGCCCCGGCGCCCGTTTCCAGCGCGGCGATCACATCTTTCACGGACGTTAAGTCGGCCGTGAACGTCAGTTTGCGGTCGAGGAGCCCTTTGTCGCGGACATCGATCATATAGTCAAACCAGCGTTGCACTTCCGGTACGACCGCACGTAGCGGCTTCGCGGTGAAGGAAATCTTCCCGTCAATCCAAGAGAACGCGTCCGCGATCTCGGCGGCGCCGGCGATTCGAATCGTGCCGTCCTTCGCCACGGCAACTGCATCGCCGGGCTTGAGCGTCCTCTTCTCCTTGATTGTGGTGACAACCGCGCTCCCCTCGGTAACGCGTGCGAGTACCGCATTCTCTTCCGGAAAGTGACGCACGTCGATCTTCGCCGCGTTCGCGCGAAGCCGGACATCGCCGACTAGCACCTCGAAACGGCGGTCAGCGCTGGCGATCGCAAACGCGGCGGCGCCAACGATCTTTGCGGCGCGGAATTTTGCTGCTTCCTCTTTCGGTGTCGTGAGCACCGTTTCAGAGCCGATGGATACCGTGCTACCACCGTCGAGGGTCACCGTGCCGCGCTGTCCGGCGCGCGTCGTGCGGGTTACGGCTTCCGGTCCGCTGACGGCAGAGGCCACCGCCGCGTCGGCACCAACAATTTCGACCAATGCGAACACCGCCCCAATAAAAATGACAAACGAAAGGAACACTAGCACCGGTCGTTTCCAACCGTCCGACTTTCCAACGGTGGCAAGATGGGACGCGGCTTCGTGGCGGGCGTGCGTCACTTTCTGCGCTGCGAACTCGGCAGTATCTGCGTGCGAGCGGTGAAGAATGGCGACAATCTCATTCCACGCATCATCCGGTGAAACCGATGCCGCCGCGTGACCGTGCCGCTGGTGGGGCGCGGCCTCGTGTGCCTCTATGCGGACGAGTGAACCACGGCGCCGTTTTTCACGAAGGACCGCCGCGTGGAGCGCATCGGAAAGTTGAAGATTGAATGCTTCGGGCGTGTCTACCGATTCGCGGTGGTCCCACACACCGAGCACGACGTCCTCAGCAAGGCGGGGGGCAGATGATGCATCACCGAGTTGTTCGGTCGCTTCGCTGACGAGCCAAGGATAATCAGCCCGAAAAATTTGTTCGAGCGCGTGCTCGTCACTGGCGCGGAGCGCGGTGAGAGTCTCGCGATCGATC
>JANYBD010000024.1 GCA_025360995.1 Gemmatimonadota bacterium | reverse complement strand
CATTGGTGACTTGTCTCACTCGTCCGCCAACGCCGGCCGCCGAGTCAGCAGATATGTTTCATTAGTGTACACCGACGCCCAGTAGTGCAGCAGGACACCAACCCACTCCCGCACGATGCTGAATCGCGGATGTTGCGCGAGGTACAGCGCGGAGCATTTTCCTATTATCTGTACGAATCAAACCGCGCCAATGGGTTGGTGATCGACAAGACAGCCACCGATTGGCCAGCAAGCATTGCGGCTACGGGGTTAGCACTTACGTCCTATCCAGTTGGGGTTGAGCGCAATCTTGTTTCGCGCGCCGAGGCGGTCGAACGTGTACTCACGACGCTCCGCTTTTTCTGGGATAGCAAACAAGGCACCGAACCCGATGCGACCGGATACAACGGCTTCTACTATCACTTCCTGGATATGCAGACCGGCACCCGCGCCTGGGAGTGCGAACTCTCGACCGTCGACTCTGCCCTGCTCTTCGGTGGGATGTTGACGTGCGCCGAATACTTCGAGCGAGACACACCCGACGAGCAAGAGATCCGCGAACTCGCCGCGCAACTGTTTGCCCGTGCGGACTGGCATTGGGCCCTCAATGGCGGCGCAACGGTAACGCACGGTTGGAAACCGGAAACCGGATTTCTTCCTTTTCGTTGGGAGGGCTATGACGAAGCAATGTTGCTCTATATCCTCGCCCTCGGCTCGCCCTCGCATCCGATTCCGCCGACGAGTTACGTCGCGTGGACGTCCACCTATGAATGGAAGACGATTTACAATATCGAATTCCTCTATGCCGGTCCGCTTTTCACGCACCAACTCTCGCATGTCTGGATCGACTTTCGGGGAATTCAGGACGCATTTATGTGTGAGCGTGGCATCGACTATTTCGAGAACAGTCGCCGTGCCACTCGTATTCAACAGGAATACGCGATCCGAAATCCCAACGGGTACAATCACTACGGCGAATTCTGCTGGGGCATCACGGCCAGCGACGGTCCGGGCGAAACAACCTTGCTGATAGACGGCGTTCAGCGGGAGTTCTTTGACTATCGCGCTCGCGCCGTTCCGTTCGGCCCCGATGACGGCACCATTGCGCCTTGGGCCGTAATTGCGTCTCTGCCATTTGCGCCGGAAATCGTGCTACCAACGCTCAGCGATTTCGGCCGCTACCAACGTCAGGGTGATAGCAATTACGGGTTCAAGGCGACCTTCAACCCGACCTTTCCCGATCCCGGCGGCGCGCCTAACGGCTGGGTTTCGCCGTGGCACTTCGGCCTTAATGAAGGACCGATTGTCACGATGATCGAAAATTACGAGTCGGATTTGATCTGGAAGCTGATGCGTCGATGCCCGTACGTTGTAAACGGACTGCGCGCTGCCGGATTCACCGGCGGCTGGCTGACGGGCGCGCTCCGACACGGGAGCTGAAACGTGCGCGTCACGCTACCCAAGATCCCGCTCCTGCACCCACAGCCCGAACCACTAGACGAGCCGATTCGTGCCGAACTGTTTGGCATCGAGCGTTTGGAACAGCACGCCGAATCATTAGCCGCCGCGCAGAGTATCACCGACGATCTGTCGCTCGGCCGACCCCTGTTGCCGCGCGTGGAAGAAAACGGCCGGGTGTTGCGCGAAGCAAATCGCGACATTGCCGACGCAATCGCCCGGGACGGTTGGATTACGCCCGCATCTGAATGGCTCGTCGACAATTTTTTTATTGTTGATGAGCAGTTGCGTGAAATCCGCGACGATTTGCCCGATAGTTTTTATCACGAACTTCCGATGCTCGCCGATGGACCGCTCGTCGGGTATCCACGCGTATTTGGCATCGCATGGGCGTTTGTCGCTCACACGGATTCCCGGTTCGATCCGGACACGTTACGGCGTTTCGTCAATGCCTACCAGCGCGTCCAACCGCTCACCATTGGTGAACTCTGGGCCGTCGCGATCACCTTGCGCGTCACGTTGGTGGAGAATTTGCGTCGCCTGTCTGACGCCATGGTTCGCGGGCGCGCGGCACGCCAGGAGGCCGACGCGCTGGCCGACGACCTGTTGGGCGTGGGCGAACATGGGATCCGTTCGGTAACAGGGGCACTGCATCGCGCCGAACGGGCGCCATTGCGGACGGCGTTTGCGGTCGAGTTGTTGCAGCGGCTGCGTGACCAAGACCCGGCCGTGACGCCAGCGCTCGCGTGGTTGCACCAACGACTCTCGGCCCAAGGAACCACGCCAGAAGAGATCGCGCTGGTCGAACACCAGCGGCAAGCGGCAATGACGGTGACGGTGCGAAACATTATCACCAGCATGCGCCTTATGTCGGCCCTCGACTGGTCGACGTTTTTTGAGAGTGTGAGCCTCGTCGACGAGTTGCTGCGCAAGAACAGCACCTTTTCGGCTATGGATTTCGTTAGCCGCGATAATTATCGGCATGCGATCGAGGAGTTGTCACGAGGATCCGAGTACACGCAACTTGAAGTAGCGCAGGAAGCGCTGGCTGCTGCGGCTCGGGCCCAAGGCCTTGATCCGACGGCGCATCCTGAGCGGGACGGCCGCTGGACGGAGCCCGGCTTCTACCTGATTGGGGGTGGCCGGCGTGAGTTTGAGCGCACGCTGGACTACCATCCCAAACTCGGCTTCCTGCTCCTGCGCAATTTTGTTGACGCGGCCACGCCGGGATATCTCAGTACACTTCTGGTGATCACGGTGGCGATTCTTGGGTCGCTACTCGCTATGAGTCTCGACGGCGGATTTTCCGTCGCAGGAATGGTCGCGCTCGGACTACTCGCGACCGTGCCGGCCTCTGATCTCGCAATCGCGTTGGTGAATCGTATTGTGACATCGTTGGTGCCGCCGAGCGTTCCACCGCGGCTCGAGTTGCTTGGTGGTGTCCCTGCGGAATTTCGCACAATAGTCGTCGTGCCGACTCTACTCACCAATCGCGGTAATGTCGAAGAAGAAGTCGAGCGGCTGGAAGTGCACTATCTCGCCAACGATGACGGCGACGTGCGGTTCGCCCTGCTCTCGGATTGGTCCGATGCGCCCACCGAACACATGCCATCGGATGACGAGTTGCTTGTCGCAGCGCGCGAAGGCATTGCGCGACTCAATGCGAGTCACGGGCCCGCGGCGGATGGCGGTGCTCGGTTTCTGCTGTATCATCGCGCCCGGCGTTGGAATCCGCGCGAAGGTGTGTGGATGGGTTGGGAACGCAAGCGCGGTAAGCTTCACGAGCTCAACCGCCTGCTTCGTGGCGTGACAGACACCACGTTTCTCTCCGAAGCGGGGGCGGCATCGGCCGTGCCGAGTGATGTCCGTTACGTCATCACGCTCGATTCCGATACCCGATTACCGATCGGGACGGTGCGCCGCCTCGTGGGAACGATGGCGCATCCGCTCAATCGACCGCGGTTGGATCGGGCAACACAGCGTGTAGTGGATGGATACGCTGTTATGCAGCCACGGGTCACGCCGCCGCTGCCTGGGCGTTCCGGTTCAATATTCCAACGCCTCAGTTCAGGGTCGTCGGGAATAGACCCCTATGCGGCCGCAGTTTCGGATGTGTATCAGGACTTGTTCGACGAAGGGTCATACACGGGCAAGGGCATTTACGACATTGATGCATTCGAGGCGTCATTGGCGGACCGAGTGCCGGAGAACGCACTACTGAGCCACGACTTGTTCGAGGGGCTTTTTGCTCGCGCCTGTTTGCTGACCGAGACCGAGCTCTTCGAAGCCGCACCCTCACATTATCTCGCTGCCGCGAAACGACAACACCGCTGGGCGCGCGGAGACTGGCAGTTGTTGCCCTGGATTCTGAGGGAGCGCGTGTCCGCGATCGGACGCTGGAAGATGATCGACAATCTTCGGCGAACGCTGTTAATGCCTTCCCTGTATCTCCTCCTAGTGGCTGGATGGGCATGGCCTCACGCTATGCCTTTGCTCTGGACGGCATTCGTCTTGATGGTCATCACCGTTCCGGCGCTCTTCCCGGTAATCACCGGACTATTACCCCGCCGGCCCGGGATTTCAAAACGCAGCCATCTACGCGCCGTGGGCCGCGACTTCCGGTCAGCGATCAGCCATGCGCTACTGACGCTTACCATGATGGCGCATCAAGCGTGGCTTATGGCCGACGCCATCGTGCGCACGCTGTGGCGCCTCACGGTGTCGCATCGCCTGATGCTGCAATGGACGCCAGCGGCGCACGCGGCCCTCCGAATTCCCTTACACGTCACCGGACTCTACCAACGCATGGCCGGTGGCCTCATGCTCACGATGGCCAGCGCAATCACCGTCGCGGCGTGGCACCCGAGTGCCTGGCCCGTGGCGCTACCGATTTTAGCGCTATGGGCGGCGGCGCCTGCGATAGCGCATCGCGTGAGTCTTCCGGGCACCGCCGCACCGATCGTGCCATTTTCACCGGATGATGCGCGTACGCTTCGCCTGATCGCCCGGCGCACCTGGCGATACTTCACGGCGTTCGTCACGCCTGAGAGCCATGCGCTGCCGCCCGATAATTTTCAGGAAACACCGAACCCGATTATTGCGCAGCGTACCTCTCCGACGAACATCGGGCTCTACCTCTTGTCGGCTGTTGCGGCCCGCGACTTTGGTTGGATCGGTACACTCGATCTCATCGATCGGCTAGAAGCAACATTGCAGACGATCCACAGTCTCGAGCATCATCGCGGCCACCTGTACAATTGGTATGGCACCACAGATGGCCGGCCGCTCGATCCGCGGTACGTGTCCTCTGTGGACAGCGGCAATTTTGCTGGTGCACTCATCACCCTTGGAAGCGCATGTCGGGAAATTGCGGATCAAGGTGTGATCGGGTTTGCCATGCTTGGCGGCATCGAAGATGCCGCGTTATTGCTGCAAAAGGCGGCGCACACATCAGGTCGTGAGCGCGCGTTGGGCGCTACAGAAATGCAGCGACTCGACGACGCACTCGATGTCGTGATGACCGTCGTCGCCCAGAGCCCTCGCACACCCACCGAATGGGCGGCCCGGTTGGCGGAACTCGAATCCGCTTCCCGCGTCGCCGAGAATTGCGCACGCAATCTGGGTGCGGCGCGTGTTGAGATGCCGGAATCGGCATTGCACGTATGGGCGGACGCGTTGAGGTCCGCCGTGGAGACGCACGCCCGCGACCTCGATACCATAATGCCGTGGGCGGGGCAGCGCCTTGACGCGGCGACGATTCCGATTGCGGATGCGCTAATCGCGCGGGTGTCACTGGCGGAATTACCCGACCGATGTGGAATCGCGCTGCGCGATCTCGCGGCACTCCGAGTAACGATGCAGAACAATGGCAGCGCAACGCAGGCCTCGCTTCGCCTACTCGATGCATTTGTCACCAATATTGAACGCTCGGCGGCAGCGGCGGCGGCCCTGCTTGATCGACTTGCCAAGATCTCGACGACGACGCGAGACATGGTAGCTGCGATGCAGTTCGGGTTTCTGTTGGATTCGACACGGATGCTGTTCTCTATTGGCTACCGCGTGAATGAAGGAAGCCTCGATGCAGGACGATACGATCTTCTCGCTTCAGAGGCTCGCCTCATGAGCTTCATCGCGATTGCCAAAGGCGATGTGCCAGTACAGCATTGGTTCCGACTCGGCCGTCCACTGACACCTGTTGGTCGGGACTCGGTGCTGCAGTCGTGGTCGGGATCCATGTTCGAGTATCTCATGCCTGGGTTGGTGATGCGATCGCCTGTGGGCAGTCTGCTGGAACAGACGTGCCGCCTCGTCGTGCGTCGCCAGATCGACTACGGATATGAGCGCGGGGTGCCGTGGGGAGTGTCGGAGTCTGGGTATTCCGTGCGCGACCTCGAGATGACGTATCAGTACTCCAATTTTGGCGTGCCCGGCCTTGGCTTACGGCGCGGCCTTGCGGACGATATGGTGATTACGCCATACGCCACCGGACTGGCAGCGATGGTCGAGCCGGCGTTGGCGGTGCGAAACTTTGGAGCACTCGCCGACGCTGGCGCGGATGGCCACTACGGTTTTTATGAGTCGCTCGACTATACGGCACCGCGACTTCCCGCCGACCAAACGCATACCGTGGTGCGAATGTATATGGCCCATCACCAGGGGATGTTAATCGTCGCGGCTGCAAACGCGCTTGACGGCGGAGTGATGCGGGCGCGCTTCCATGAAGAGCCAATGGTCCGCGCCAGCGAACTGCTGCTTCAGGAGCGCACGCCGCGTGATGTTGCCGTCGCTCGGCCGGCAATGGATTCCATTGCGAGCATGGCGGACGTCCGAGAACTCGTGCCGCCGAACACCCGTCGTTTCACGTCACCGCACAGTCCCACACCGCGCACGCAGTTGCTCTCGAATGGGCACTATGCGGTGATGTTGACCGCCGCGGGTTCCGGCTATAGTCGCTGGCGTGAACTGGCGATTACGCGGTGGCACGATGATCCGACCTGTGACGATACGGGTTCGTACATCTTTCTCCGCGACGTCGTCAGCGGTGAGAGTTGGTCAGCCGGATACCAACCGAGCGGGCAAGAGCCGGAAAATTATGACGTAGTTTTTTCGGAAGACCGCGCCGAGTTCTCCCGTCGCGATGGCGCACTTGCGACCCGCCTTGAGGTGATCGTGTCGTCCGAAGACGATGCCGAGGTGCGTCGCGTATCTGTCACAAACTTCGGGTCGCGGACCCGTGAGATCGAAGTCACATCGTACGCCGAAATCGTCCTCGCGCTACCGGCATCCGATGCGGCACATCCGGCGTTTTCCAATTTGTTCGTGCACACCGAATGCATTGCCGATCGCGGTACGTTGCTCGCCACCCGACGCACCCGCTCTCCTGAAGACCAGGAGGTCTGGCTCGCCCACGTTTTGGCAGTGGAAGGCGAGACGGTCGGTGATCTGGAGTGGGAAACTGACCGGAGTCATTTCATCGGGCGCGGCCGCCGGGTGCGGACGGCCCAGGCCGTTGCCGACGGCGTCGCGCTGTCCAATACGGTCGGCTCGGTTCTCGACCCAATTGTCGCTCTCCGTCGTCGGATTCGTGTGCGTCCGGGCAAGACGGTTCGCGTGGCATTTTCCACGGTAGTGGCATCAACACGAAGTGAAGTGCTCGACCTTGCGGACAAATATGATGACGTCACCACGTTTGAACGGGTCGCCACACTCGCGTGGACTCAAGCCCAGGTCCAATTGCATCACTGTGGCATCAGCCCCGACGAAGCGCATCTCTTTCAAACGCTCGGCGGTGCAATTCTGTATCCCGATCGCGCCAGGCGTGCACCAGTCGAAATTCTGATGCGACAGGATGGCGGCGCGGCGGCGCTGTGGCCCAACGGCATTTCGGGCGATCTCCCGATTGTGCTCATTGAAATCGATGACGCTGAGGATATCGGTATCGTCCGGCAGCTGTTGCGGGCCCACGAATACTGGCGCATGAAACGTCTCGCGGTCGACCTTGTGATCCTCAACAACCGGGCACCCTCCTATGTACAAGATCTCCAGACGTTACTGGAGACAATAGTTCGCACCAGCCAATCGATGCCACCGCACGAGGGACAAGAAGCGCGAGGGCGCGTCACCATTCTGCGCGACGATCGCGTAACGGCGACGCAATTGGATGCGCTTCGAGCCGCCGCGCGCGTTACACTGTCGAGCCGGCGCGGTACGCTAGCCGCGCAAATGGTGCGGGCTCCGCGCACAGACGCGGTCGTTTTTCCCGTCGTCAGGCGCCCGAAAGAAGAGGAGAAGCTGGTGGTTCCATCGCCCGTCATGCACCCGGAGTTGGAATACTTCAACGGCCTCGGCGGATTCGCCAAGGGCGGTCGCGAATACGTGACCATCCTCCGCCGGGGGCAATGGACGCCAGCGCCGTGGGTCAATGTGATAGCCAATCCGAATTTCGGATTCCTGACTTCGGAATCCGGGTCGGGATATACGTGGTCGATCAATAGTCAGGAAAATCAGCTTACGGCATGGTCGAACGATCCGGTCAGCGATCCACCCAGTGAGATGATGTACGTTCGCGATGATGAAACCGGTGAACTCTGGAGTCCAACACCGCTGCCGATCCGGGAAGACGACGGCGAATACATCGTGCACCACGGCCACGGCTATTCCCGTTTCGAGTACGACTCTCACGGAATTGCCCTCGAGCTGCTGCAGTTCGTGCCCACCGACGATCCGGTGAAAATCTCGCGCCTCAGTATCACAAATCATTCGTCACGTGCCCGTCGGTTGTCCGTGACGGCGTATCTGGAATGGATACTTGGCCCCTCGCGGAGCGGCTCCGCCCCGTTTGTGATCACCGAGTTCGATCCAAGCACCAACGCGATGTTTGCCAGAAATTCGTGGAGCCGCGACTTCAGCAACAGAATTGCTTTTGCCGATCTTGGTGGCAAGCAAACCTCTTGGACCGCCGACCGCACCGAATTCATTGGTCGCAATGGCACAACGGAACGTCCAGCGGCGTTAAGCCGGCGCGACAAATTTTCCGGACGCAGCGGTGCCGCACTGGATCCCTGCTGCGCGATGCGGACCACAATAGAACTTGCCGCGGGCGCCAGCGCCGAAGTGCATTTTTTTGTCGGGCAGGCGGCGACCCGCGAGGAATCGCGGGCGCTTATTCTGCGCTATCGTTCCGCCGACCTCGGCGAACAATTGACAATTGTCACGGACAACTGGGAGCGCATTCTCAGCACGGTGCAGATAAAAACGCCCGATCGGTCACTCGATCTCCTGTCCAACGGTTGGCTCCTCTACCAAACCCTTTCCAGCAGGCTCTGGGCACGGGCCGGGTTCTATCAGGCGAGTGGTGCGTTCGGATTCCGCGACCAACTGCAAGACGTCATGTCGCTTATGGTTGCGCGAAGCGACCTTGCTCGCGCCCAAATACTTAAGGCGGCATCCCGCCAATTCGTCGAAGGAGATGTGCAGCACTGGTGGCACGAACCGGCGGGTCGCGGTGTGCGCACGCGAATCTCCGACGACCTGCTCTGGTTGCCGTTTGTCACAAGCCACTATCTGACCGTCACTGGCGACTTGGACATCCTGCATGAGAAAGTCGCGTTTCTCGATGGACCAATGCTGAGCGCCGGGCAACTGGAGTCCTACTTCGAGCCGCGACTTTCGATACATCGGGGCACCGTGATGGAGCATTGCGCGCGCGCCATTGATCGGTGTCTCACGGCTGGCGTGCACGGCCTTCCCCTTATGGGCACCGGTGATTGGAACGATGGCATGAACCGTGTTGGTGCTGATGGCAAAGGGGAGAGCGTGTGGCTCGCGTGGTTCCTGCACGCCGTTCTAACGGCGTGGATTCCGATCGCCGAGGCGCGAGGCGAGGGCGTGCGCGCCGCGGCGTGGAGAAGTCGCCTTGGAACACTGAAGCAGGCCGTCGAAGATGCCGGATGGGACGGCGAGTGGTATCGCCGTGCGTACTTTGACGATGGGACGCCGCTTGGCACCGCCGGGAGTGAAGCCTGTGCGATTGATTCGATCGCACAGTCGTGGAGCGTGCTATCGGGGGCCGGTGATCCCGAGCGCGCACGACGCGCGATGACATCGGTTGATCAACGGCTGGTGCGTCGAGATGACCGGTTGGTTTTATTGCTCACACCGCCGTTCGATAAAACGCGACTCGAGCCCGGCTATATCAAGGGATATGTCCCTGGCGTCCGCGAGAATGGCGGGCAGTATACCCACGCCGGTGCCTGGGTGGTTATGGCGCATGCTGCGCTTGGCGACGGCGATAAAGCCGCCGAACTGCTCTCGATGCTGAACCCGATCACCCATACGGCTACTCCCGGTGGCGTTCAACAGTACAAAGTGGAGCCGTATGTGGTTGCCGGCGATGTGTACTCGCAAGCCCCGCACGTCGGTCGCGGCGGTTGGACTTGGTATACGGGTTCGGCCGGTTGGCTCTACCGGGCCGGACTGGAAGGCGTGCTCGGGTTTCGGGTGCAAGGACAGCGACTGATCCTTGATCCATGCATCCCGGCGCAATGGAAGTCATTTGAAATCTCCTTCCGATATCGGTCATCGCAGTATGAGATCGTCATTGAGAATCCGCGGAACACGAACCGGGGAGTGTCGCTGATTGAACTTGATGGAATTGCCCTTGAAGACCGTACCGGCATTTCGTTGGTCGATGATCACACCACGCATCATGTCCGCGTCGTGCTATGATGGTCAGCCCGCTTGCCGGTCAGCCGGCCCCGCCTTCCATACTCATTGATGTGCCGCGGCTCATTGCCGCCTACTATACCGGGGTACCGGACGTTACCGTGCCCAAGCAGCGCGTGGCATTTGGAACGTCCGGGCACAGAGGATCTTCGTTCGACACGTCGTTCAACGAATGGCACGTGCTTGCCATTACACAGGCCATTTGCAGGTACCGCGCACAGCAGGGGATCGATGGTCCACTCTTTGTTGGTGTGGATACACATGCGCTATCGGCACCGGCGTGCGCGAGTGCGCTCGAAGTGCTCGCCGCCAATCAGGTAACCGTGATGCTGGCGCAGGACGATGAATACACGCCGACGCCAGCGGTGTCGCACGCCATAATTGTATACAATCGTGGACGTACTACCGGCCTCGCCGATGGCATTGTCATCACCCCATCGCACAATCCGCCTCGCGACGGTGGATTCAAATACAATCCGCCGAATGGTGGACCCGCGGCCGCAACCGTCACGGCAAGGATCGAGTCAGACGCAAACGCTTTTCTCACTGGCGGTTTGGCCGGTGTGCAGCGCGTTCCTCATGAGAAAGCCTTGATGGCCGCGACGACCCATCGTCACGATTATCTCAACAGTTATGTGAACGACCTTGGCCACGTGATTGACATGAACGCCATCCGTGGCGCCGGGTTACGCATCGGCGTCGATCCGCTTGGCGGCGCCGGGGTTCATTACTGGGCCCGAATAGCCGAACGGTATCAATTGAACATTACGACCGTGAGCGATGTTGTCGATCCGACGTTCCGGTTTATGTCGGTGGACTGGGACGGCCAAATCCGGATGGATCCGTCGTCGCGGTTCGCCATGCAGCGGCTTATTGACCTCAAGGATCGTTTTGACATCGCGTTCGCCTGTGACACCGATCACGATCGGCACGGGGTCGTGACCCGCAGCGTCGGTTTGATGCCAGCCAATCACTATTTAGCCGTCGCGATAGATCACCTGTTCACGCATCGACCTCAGTGGGGTGCCAGTACTGGCGTCGGAAAAACGGTCGTGAGCAGTGCGATGATCGATCGCGTGGCGAAGAAACTCGGACGCCGGCTTTACGAAGTTCCGGTCGGCTTCAAATGGTTTGTGGACGGACTCTTCGATGGATCGCTTGGCTTTGCGGGCGAAGAGAGTGCAGGCGCCACCCTGCTCCGTATTGACGGCACGGTCTGGACGACGGACAAAGATGGAATAGCCGCGGCACTGCTGGCTGCGGAAATCACTGCGAGCGCCGGTCACGACCCCGGTGAAAGTTACCGGGGCCTTGAACACACCTTTGGAGTGGCCGTTGCGGACCGCGTCGAAGCACCAGCGACCCCGGCGCAGAAACAGGCGTTATCCGTGCTGTCGCCGGCGCAGGTGCAGAGCGCCAACCTCGCGGGCGAGACCATTCGCAGCATCGAGAGCCACGCTCCAGGTAACAACGCGCCGATCGGCGGGGTGAAGGTGATTGCGGATCACGGTTGGTTCGCGGCGCGGCCGTCGGGAACGGAAAACATCTATAAGATTTACGCCGAGAGTTTTCTCGGCGACGATCATTTGCGCCGGATTGTGGCTGAGGCGCAGGCGATTGTGGATACCGCGCTACTTTAGAGTGGCGGGCGCGCGGCTCGGGCAACGCTATTTCGCTCGCGCGTCCGCGCGCAGGATCCCCATCGCCCCCTTTGTCGCATCGGCGAAAGCATGCGTGACGAACGGGTAGTCTCCTGGCTCTTTGAGTCGAATCTCAAATATCGACCCGCCGCCCACCGGCACGGCTACCGTCTGCACGCCTGCAAGCGGACTCCGCTGGGAGCCGTCAACGAATACCCGCTCGAAAATGCCTCCGACAACGTGGAACGACGAGAAGCGATTAGGTCCCGCATTCACGACATACATTCGCACGAGTTCGTTCGGCTTCACGGGGATTGGATGCGTGGCGTACTGCGACGCTTGTCCGTTGAAGACCACGAAATCGGGCGCCAAACTCAACACATGATTCCAATCAAGGGCGCGCGGCGCGCCCGGCACGGCCGGTGTCATATAAAACTCGCTTTGTACGATCACGAGTTCTCTCGCCGCCGGACGCGGAGTGACCGGGTCCACGATAAGCGCACCATACATGCCATTGGCAATGTGTGCCGCCACAGGTGCCGTGCCACAGTGA
>JANYBD010000266.1 GCA_025360995.1 Gemmatimonadota bacterium | reverse complement strand
CACATACGATGCTCGGCGGGCGGGCCCGAGGGTCTCGCGCAGGCGAGCACTCGGCGTAGCGAGAGACTCGCGCGCAGCGCGAGGCTCGCTGCGTGTAAGCCGACGCGAGCCGAAGCGAGACCTTCGGGCCCGACCGCGCGCACAGAAGCAAACCCCTCGGGACCGAACGCGCACACAGAAGCAGTGCGACTCGACCCGCGAGGTCAGCTACGGCCAGTCTTCATCGCCGTCGCCAGCTTCACTCGGGTCCTTGAGATGTGGCGCCGGAACAGTGAGGACGTTCAGCCCCGCAGCTTTGAGTCTCGCATTTAGCGTTGGAAGGTCTGTCTTCACGATCGCGCTCCAGCGATTCTGAAGTTCACCAATGGTACGGATGCGTTCTGTGGCTGCGGCTACTTGTTGTGACGTCGGTATTTCGTCGGCGCTTTGCAAGTTGCCGATCAGCGGCTGAAGCTCGTCTGTCATCGAGCGGAAAGTCGCGGGTGCATTGCCACCACCACCGCGGGGCCCGCCTCGGCCGCCACTTCCACCGTTGGCACCCGCCAGTGCAATCAACTTTTTATCCAGCGAGTCTAGCATGGCATTGAGCGCGGCGTTGGCTTTGGTTTTTCTGTCGTTGATTTGCGAGCGGAGTGAGTCTGCTTGCTCCGTGCCGGCGAGCGCGTGGCGCAGTCCATCGTACAGCCCGAGCGACAAGGTGAACTGTTGCTGCAGTCCCGCTGCCGGTGATTTCACCCGTGGATCCATTCGCACCACGAGCGGCTGCGTGTAACTCTTGCCATCAACCGTAAGGCGCACCGTGTACTGACCCGGGTGCGCCCAAATTCCTTGAGGCTCCCGTAGCGTGTTCCTTGGAGTGGCGGAAATCGGAAGTGAGAACTGTTGCACGCTCGGGGTCGTGTAGTGCAAATCCCAGACATAGCGGTGCAACCCTGCCGTTGTTCCCAGCGGAGACAATGATCTGAACCAATAGGACGGCCAGTTGCCCTCATCTTTCGGCGCGTCAAACTTGTCGTCGCTCGAGTAGTGGCGCACAACGCGTCCTTTGCCGATGAGAATATCAAGCGACACCGTCGCAGTCGCATCGGCTTTCAGCCAGTAGTCTATGACCGCGCCATCCGGCGGATTTTCGGCGAGCGATTCATCCGGGGGCACGGGTGTGTCGGTGTACATGCTGTATCGCACGCGGGTAGCGATGGCCGGCGTGAGCAGGGCGGCCGGCGCAGTGTTGAGGCGTTCGCTCCACTGTCTCAGCGGCGTGATGTCGTCGAGAATCCAGAATCCGCGGCCGTGCGTGCCGACGGCCACGTCGTTGTCCTTGATGATCAGATCGCGGACCGATGTGGCTGGAAGATTCATCCGCAGTGATTGCCAGTGATCACCATCGTCAAGCGAAAACCAAACCTGTCGCTCCGTGCCGGCGAAAAGCAGTCCCTTACGCTTGGGGTCTTCGCGAACAACATTGGTCGTGGCGCCACTATCAATACCGGTGACGATCTCCGTCCACGAGTTTCCGCTGTCACGCGTACGAAAAATGTGCGGACGCAAATCATCCAGCCGCAGCGTGTTGACCGCCGCGTACGCAGTACCAGCGTCGAAGTGACTCGCGTCCATCAATGAAACTTTCGCCCATGCGCCGAGCATTGGCGGGGTCACGTTGGTCCACGTTTTGCCATCGTTGCGGGTGACGTGAATCAACCCATCGTCCGTCCCTGCCCAAATGGTATTCGAATCCACCGGGCTCGGTGCCAGTGTGTAAATCACACCGCGTCGCGTTGCGTTGGCCGCCGGCGAACCGAGGTACTTGCCAACACTCTTCGGTGCGTCCCAGTTCTCACGTGAGAGATCGGGGCTGATCATTTTCCAACTCTGGCCGCCATTGGCTGTCTGCCACACGTGCTGGGTCGCGAAATACAGTTTGTGCGGGTTGGTCGGCGAAAAAATCAGCGGCGCGGTCCGCACGGCCCGAAAATCATTGACGCTACCATTCCCGCCGCGTCCACCGCCGTTGGGCCCGACTTGTTGGGTTTGCCCCGTCGCGCGATTGAACCGCGATACCTTTCCGCCATAGACGATGTCAGGGTTCAGCGGATCGGGTGCGACGTAGCCGTATTCCTCCGTACCCACAGGCCGCCATTCGCGATACCCGATTGAACCATCGTTGCCGCGGCTGGCAATGCACGCCGACCCGGATTCCTGCTGTCCACCGCACAGGCGATACGGATACGCGTTATCCGCGGTCACGTGATAAAACTGCGCGGTCGGCTGGTTGTACCAGGAACTCCAGCTTGCACCGCCATTCACAGTGATCACCGCACCCTGATCGGAAACCAATAGTTGAATATTTGGATCATTCGGATTGATCCAGTACCGCTGATAGTCATCGCCGCCAGGAGCACCACGGTGCGCAGCCCATGTCTTGCCACCATCCATGGATTTCCACGCGACGACATTCGCCGAATAGATGATGTCGGGGTTTTTGGGATCGACCGTGAGTGCGGCGAAATCGTCCCCACGGCCGAATATGCGATTGTCGGCGGTGACGCGCGCCCAATGCTCGCCGGCATCGTCGGTACGAAATACGCCGCTATTGCTGCCGGCCGTGGCCGTGATAAACAAACGGTTCGGATTGCTTGACGAAATCGCAATGCCCATTCGACCCAACCCCTGCGCGACGGTCGGCAGGCCCGTGGTGAGTTGGGTCCATGTGTTGCCGCCATCGGTGCTCTTGAACAACCCGGTGCCCGGTCCGGCGAACGCGCCGTTTTCCCACGGCCCTTGGCGCGCTTCCCAGAGTGCGGCATAGAGTGTGTTCGGATCGTTCGACGCCATCACGATATCGGCGGCGCCGGTATTCTCGTCTGTGTAGAGCACTTTCTGAAAACTTTTGCCACCGTCCGTGGAGCGAAACACGCCGCGTTCCGTGTTCGCGCCATACGGATGTCCGAGCGCCGCGACGAACAGGCGGTCGGGGTTCTTCGGGTCGATGACGATGCGCGGAATTTGTTGTGCATCCCGCAAGCCGAGATGTGTCCACGTCTTTCCGGCGTCGCCCGACCGGTAGATACCGTCGCCGGTCGAGAGGTCGGGTCGCTGCAGCCCTTCGCCCGAACCGACAAAAACGACATTTGGATCGGAAAGCGAAACATCGATCGCGCCCACTGACTGCGAGGGTTGCTCGTCGAACAACGGTTTCCAGACTCGACCATAGTCTGTGGTCTTCCAGACACCGCCATTGATCACACCGATATAAAACACATTCGGCTGGCTCGGCACTCCGACCGCCGATTTTGTACGGCCGCCGCGGTATGGTCCGATCATACGCCAACTCAATGTTTTGGTGATCTGGTTCGTGGCATTGGTCTGCGCGCCAAGAGGCGACCGAGCTGCCGTGAACGGGACAATGGCCAACGCACAAATTGTCAGCGCGGCACATGATCGATTGAAAGCAAGCACAGAAACCTCTTGAAGACGTGATGTGCAGTGAATCTGACCTGAATCCCGCGCCTGTCCAGTCAGTCGAACGTTACACGGCGAAAAATTGGGTCACATCGTTCGCAGTCACCGCACCCGCGTTGCCCAACAAGCCACCGAGCGATGCGGCGAGTCCAATCACCTCGGCGGCACTGCGGCCCGCGTCGCGCAGTTCGGCGATCCCGCTGTCACCGCGCGACTTGCTGAGTTTTGCGCCGTCCGGATGACGCAACAGTGGATGATGCAAAAAACGTGATGGTTCGACACGCCCGAGCAGTCGCGCCAGTCGCAGTTGCCGTGACGTAGAACTGAGCAGATCTTCGCCCCGAATCACCAAATCAATCCGCTGATCGAGATCGTCCACGGTCACAGCGAACTGATATGTCCATTGGCCGAGCCGATCGCGTATGAGGAAGTCACCGCACTGGAGCGACGGCGCCCCGACCTGAGGCCCAAGCAGCAGATCATCGAACGATTCGGTGCCGTCGTCCATGCGAACGCGTTGTGCCAACGTCGCCGCCTCGCCGCGATTGTGGTTCCGGCAGCGGCCATCGTAGCGGAGTTCGGCGTTGGGCACATCTGGTGCGTCAGCAGCAATCGTCCGGCGCGAACAGTCGCATGCATAGACGAGTCCGTCGGCGCTAAGTGCGGCGAGGGCTTGATCGTACCGCGCACCCCGATCACGTTGCGGCGGCGCGAGTGTATCGGGCTCGAAGCCGAGCCATGCGAGGTCGTGGAGTAGCGCGACTTCGTATTCCGGGCGACAACGCGCCCGATCGTGATCTTCGATGCGCAGCACAACGCGTCCGCCGTGAGCGCGGGCGATTCCCCATACATAGATGGCATTGAGCACATGGCCCAGGTGCAGACGGCCGGTGGGGGCTGGAGCGAACCGTGTGGTCCATGGCGACGGGAGCGCTGCAGTCAGCGCGCGCCAAGTCACGTCGGCCGCTACTTCGTGAAGATCGACTTCGGGATCATCACATGCACACCAAGCGTGCCGTCAACAAGTTCCGTAATCTCAACATCGCAGGCGACGCTGGTGAGCATATAGGCGTCGTCACGTGTCATCCCTTTCATTGTCACGAGAAAGTTGATTGCCTCGCGAACGGCGATTTTGGTGGCTTGCGTCAGATCCTTATCAATGCCCATCGCGATCCAGTGGGTCGGTGTCTCACCGCGTGGCCAAGTGAGATGCAAATCTTTTCGCACGATCAACTGCACGCGGCCGAGCAGCGATGTTTCGAGCGCGGTGATATCCACTTCACCATTTCCTTGGCCGGCGTGGCCGTCACCGATCTCGAGCAGGGCACCTTTGGTGTGAATGGGGATATAGAGCGTCGTCCCCGCCACGAGTCGCTTGTTGTCGAGATTGCCGGCGTGAATTCCCGGCGGTGCACTGTTGATCTTTCCCGCGGCGGCAGGCGGCGCCACTCCGACGGAACCAAAGAACGGATGCAGCGGGATGGAGATGCTGTCGGAGAAGTGTGCCGTCATCGTCGCCCGGTCGAGCGGGATGATGCGTGTCTTGGAATATGCGAAATCTTCGGGGAGAAATCCGCTCCCGCGGCCAAAGCTGTTGTACGCGTATGGAATCGCCAGTTCGATCGAACGAAAGCGGACTTCAAGTACGTCACCGGAATCGGCGCCTTCGACGTAGATCGGTCCAGTGAGAATGTGCCCGCCGGGGCCGTGCGTCTTCACGTTTGTGTAGATGTCGCGCAGTGACTGTTCGACCGCTTCGGGTTTTACGCCGGCCGCTTCGAGTCGCGTGGGGCTACTGGTAATCAGCGTGCCTATTTCTACGATGTCTCCGGATTTTACGCGCAACACCGGAATGGCTGCGGCATCGTAATATCCCCACGCCACCGTGGACGGCGACGGCATCAAGCGCGCGATGGGCGCGGGGTCGTTGGCCGTCGATAGGCGAACGGCGCTGGAGCGGGCGCCGCCGCATGCCGAAATCAGGCAGCCGGCGGCGAACAGCGAAATGCTAGCGCTTGCCCGCACTGATCGATCGGCGAAGATCGCGGAAGCGGATCATCTGGCGGTTCTGTTCGTCCCAGAGTGTGAGGCGAAGCGCTTTCATGCCGAGCTTAATCGTCATCACGGGTGCTTCGTGAAAGAGCGCATTTTCATCATGCGCTTTTTGGAGCCGATAGTTCGGAATGCGCGGGCCAAGATGATGCACATGGTGCAAGCCGATGTTTCCGGTGAACCACTGCAACACTTTTGGAAGTCTCAGATGCGAGCTGCCGTGGACAGCGGCCGTCGCATAGTCCCAGTTCTCGCGCGATTCCCAATAGGCGTCTTCGAACTGGTGTTGCACGTAAAACAACCACACGCCAGTGGCCGCGGCGAGGTAATACGTCGGCAGGTAGATGAGGACCACCGATTTGTATCCGGCGGCCAGAATGAACGTTGCCGCGAGTCCGCCGATGGCGATGTTAGTCATCCATACGCTGGAGAGTTGCACTTTCCCGGTCGCAACACCTTTGGTACGAAAGCGCTGGAGGATGATCATGTGCAACGGTCCGAGGCCAAGGAGCACTGCGGGATTGCGAAACAACCGGTATTTGAACCGGCCCCACTTAGAGCGGGCCAGGTACTCGCGGACGGTAAGCGTGTCGACGTCACCGTATCCGCGGTGGTCGAGATCGCCGGACGATGCGTGGTGCATGGCGTGTTCACGGCGCCACTGCGCGTATGGCGTGAAGGTCAGGACGCCGGTAATGAATCCGATGGCGTCGTTAAATGTTGGCCAAGGGGAGAAGGAGCCGTGACCACAGTCGTGCATGATGATGAACACGCGGACCATCAGGCCGGCGGCGGGGATTGCGAGCAGGGCGGTCACCCACCATGCGCGATCGATCATTTTATGCATAACGACGAGCGTCAGAATCAGCATCGCCATCGTGGAAATCAGCTGAAACAAAGAACGGCGGATATCGGCGCCCTGATACCGGGCGATGACGGCCTTCCAGTCTTTGAGCCGGGTCGTGGTTTCTTTCATTGATTCTTGTTCTTCCATGTCGTTCGCTCCGCGCGCTGGGGCGCCATCAGGGTCGAATTGGTTCTTTCGAATGCTAACTCCCGGACCCCGACATTACGAGCGATTTCACCACATCAGTCATATACCGGAGTTGCTTGGGAGATCCATAATTCTATGCAACAGCAGCTCGGTATGTTGGCGCGGTGTCAGCTGCGGCGCGGGAGCAACAGCTCGCCAGCGGCGGCGAGTGCAAACGTTGTCGCCAGCAACACCGTCCACACAATCGCGCACATCATGCGGAGCGACAATTCGCGCGCTTCGATCTCCCGCAGTGATCGGCCGGCGAGTATAAACGCTCCTTCGCCCGCCGAAGAATGACGCACGACGGCAGCGATGCGGGCGCGCCGGGTGGGTTGCCAACTCACCCGATCTTCACCGTGTTCACGTGCAACGGTGAAGACACCCGCCGGTGGCGCGGGCATTCGGCCACCCAGCATGCCGGTGCCGACGAGCCCTTTGCCGCGTTCATCGTACACAATGACAAACGTTGCGAGCGACTGTTCGATATCTACCGAAGGGCTGGCGACGATCGCCGGGAGTGACTCAGGGCGTGTACCGGACGCGAGTTGCTTGGTCGCGTCTTCGGCCAGCTGGATTTGCGGATCATTCGCTCCCGTACGGTAGGATTGCTGAACCGTTGCGTACACGAGCAGGCAGATGCCGGTAATTGCGGCGGCGAGCGGAAGCCAACCCCGAAACAGGGCGCGTGCGTCGAAGTTCATATAATGCCTCGCGTAATCGAGCGTACTTCACAATGTACTTTATATTACAAAGTAGATTGATGACCCACAAGGCCTTTGGTTGCAGCGAGCAACGAATGCTATGCGACGAGCGCGGCGACGTCCTTTGTGATCTGTTCCGGTGTATCGGTCGGCGCGTAGCGCTTCAGTACTGTGCCATCCTTGCCGACCAGGAACTTGGTGAAGTTCCATTTGATCGCTTCGGTACCCAGCAGGCCCGGGCGCTCGGACTTGAGCAAGCGAAAGAGCGGATGGGCGTTGCCGCCGTTGACCTCGACTTTCGCGAACAGCGGAAACGTCAACTGATAATTCAGCGTGCAAAACGACTGAATCTCGGCATCGGTGCCAGGCTCCTGATGGCCGAACTGATCGCAGGGAAATCCCAGCACCGCAAATCCGTTGTCCTTGTATGCCATGTGGAGCGCTTCCAATCCGACGTACTGCGGCGTAAGTCCGCATTGACTCGCCACGTTCACAATCAGCAGTGCCTTGCCCCTATACTCGGCCATCGATTGCAACGCACCGTCGATAGTGGTCACGTCAATATCGTACAGGCTCACTGCGCGCTGATGACCGTGACGTTGAAAACCAGAATGGAGTACCCGGGAATGGTGCCGTTTGCCGTCGCGCCGTAGGCAAGCGCGGGCGGGATGATTAACTGCCTCGTGCCGCCGACATTCATCCCGACGATTCCCTGATCCCATCCCGAGATAACAGCACCCGTACCGATCGTGAACGGAAAGCCGGTCTGGTTGGAATCGAACTGCGTACCATTGATGAGCCAACCGGTGTAGCGGACGACGAGCTTCTGCCCGCTGACGACCGTCGCGCCGGAACCGGCGGCAATGTCACGGTAATACAGGCCAGTCGCCGTCTTAGTTGACGCGGGAATATTGACGCCGAGCGCCGTCGCGAAAGTCGCCGAGGCA
>JANYBD010000223.1 GCA_025360995.1 Gemmatimonadota bacterium | reverse complement strand
ACAGTCCACTTATCGCCAAGCGTCCTCGTCCCTGCTACTCCCGCATTGACCATCGGCTCGATCGCAATCGTTAGCCCGACTTCCAATTTCTTCCCGCGTTTTGGTTTGCCGTAATTCGGCACCTGCGGCTCTTCGTGCATCGAGTGCCCAACCCCGTGCCCGACCAGCTCGCGCACGACGGTGAATCCCGACTTCAGCACCACGGCTTCGATCGCCGCGCCAATATCGCCGACGTGATTGCCGGGAATCGCCTGGGCGATGCCGGCTTCCAAACTCGCTTCGGTCACGTCGAGCAGCCGCTGGGTCTGCGCATCGATCGACCCGACCGCCAATGTGCGAGCCGCGTCGGTATGCAACCCGCCATAAAACACGCCAATGTCCACCGAAATAATATCGCCCTCTTTCAAAATACGTTTTTTCGACGGAATGCCGTGCACAATCTCTTCATTCACACTCGCACAGATGCTCGCCGGAAAACCGTACAACCCTTTGAACGAGGGCACGGCTCCCGTATGTGAACGAATAAAATCTTCGGCGACCTTGTCGAGGTCGGCCGTCGAGACGCCGGGCCGTAGCGCCGCTCGCACGGCGGCGTGAGTGTCGGCAAGAATCTTGCCTCCCACCACCATGGTCTCGATTTCACGAGGCGACTTGAGTTGCACCATCAGCCCTTCCCGACGGCCTGCAACGCGCGCGTCCTCACTTCGTCGAACGTTCCCAACGCGTCGATCTCGGCGATATGCTGATCGTGCGCGCGGTACCACGCGATGACCGGTGCAGTTTGATGCTCATATACGTGTAACCGATTGCGAACTGCCGAGGGCTCATCGTCCTTCCGACGCATCAGGTGACCCTTGGGGCTCTTCAGGCACTCGGCGTGTAACTCACCGGGAGAACGTCCCGTAAACGGGCTCTGGCACGCATCACATACGGTCCGGGCGCTCAAGCGCGCGACCAATGCTTCGTCTTCGATCTTAAAGAGCATCACCAGATCCAAATGGCGGCCCAAATCGGCCAGCACCGCATTGAGCCCCTCGGCCTGCGGCACCGTGCGTACCACGCCGTCGAGCACCACGCCCTTGGCCTGCGCTGGCGCCGACAGTGCGTCTTTCATGATGCCAAGAATGACATTGTCCGGCACGAGGTCGCCACGGTCGTAGTAGCTCTTGGCCGCGAGCCCCATCGGAGTGGCCGCCTTCATGGCGTCGCGAATCACATCGCCTGTAGAAATCTTGGGGACGCCGAGGGCAGCGGCTACCCGCTCCCCCTGCGTCCCCTTGCCGGCGCCCGGTGGCCCGAGCAGCACGACGATCATATCGCTACGCGATCAAAGGCCGGACGCGTTGCGTCCGCGAAAACGCACACGGCCCTTTTTCATAAACCCATCGTACTTCCGGAGTAGCAGGTGCTGCTGCATCTGTGCCATCGTGTCCAGCGCCACACCAACGACGATCAGCAATGACGTACCGCCAAACCGGAACGGGACCGCCAACACATCGGCGATCCACACCGGCAACAGCGCAATGATCGTCAGGAAAATTGCGCCCGGCAGCGTGATGCGGCTGACCACCTGATCGATATACTCGGCCGTCTTAGACCCCGGCTTCACCCCGGGAATAAAGCCGCCCTGTTTTTTCAGATTCTCGGCCAGATCGATCGGATTGAAAATGATCGACGTGTAAAAATAGGTGAAGAAAATGATCAGCGTCGCCAGCAGAATGAAGTACAACGGCGTGCCAATCTGAAAATATTCAGCAAAATTCGCGAGCTTCTCGTTGCCGCTGAACTGCGCCGCCGCGCCCGGCACAATGATCAGTGATTGGGCGAAAATGATCGGCATGACGCCGGCGCTGTTGATACGGAGTGGAATAAAGTTCTTCGCCGCTTCGCGCTGACGGCCACGGGCCATCGTGCGCTGCGGAATCTGAATCGCGATACGTCGCGCTGCCAACGTGATCAGGACCACGCCAGCGACCACCGCGACCATCACCGCGCCAAGCGCCAGCAGCGACAAAATGCTCAGCGCGCCAGTGCTGACATAACTGAACGTGGAAATGATGCCGGGCCAAAAGCGCTCGACGATCGAAAAGAAAATCAACAGCGAGGCGCCGTTGCCGAGTCCGCGCTCCGTGATTTGCTCACCCAGCCACATCACAAACACGGCGCCGGTCGTGAGAATCAGGATCATTTCAGCGGTGAAGCTGAATCCCGGATTCGCCACAGCGCCCGTCACGCCCTGCGTAAACAGGGTGTAGCCGTACGCCTGAACCATTGCCAACACCACGGTGGCGTAGCGCGTCCACTGCGTGATTTTCTTTCGCCCTTCTTCGTCCTTCTGCATTTTGTCGACCGACGGAATAACGGCTCCGAAGATCTGCGAAAAAATGCTGGCCGAGATATATGGCATGATACCAAGCGCCAAAATCGTCGAGCGCGAGAGATTGCCGCCGACGAACAAATCATACAACCCGAAGAATCCGCCGCCATTTCCCTTGGACTGATTCAGGAAAAAGTCGGCCATGGCCTGCACGTTGACGCCAGGGACGGCGACGTGCGAACCAAGACGGTAAATCACCAGGCAGAGGAACGTAAACGTGATCTTCTGCCACAACTCCGGCGTCTTGTAAATATTCGCCAGTGCTGCTGATGGATTTGCCTGCTGCGCCATGTTACTCCTCGACGCGCCCACCGGCCGCGACGATCTTCTCGCGGGCGGTGGCGCTCATCTT
>JANYBD010000188.1 GCA_025360995.1 Gemmatimonadota bacterium | reverse complement strand
GCCCATTTGCATCGCCAGCGTCCAGCCGGCGTTATCGTACGGTGCCGTGGGCGCAGCTCCCGGGAACTTGATGTCGTTCGGGTGATCCTGCGGCTCGAACATGTCGAGCACGTGCGGACGGAATGCCTGCGCCGTCTTCACGACGAACGAACCCTTTGGATACTTTTTCCCGGCCACTATGAAATCGGCGGTCGCGCGGTGTGCCGTGATGCCGACCTTCTGCAATGCCACGATGAACTTGTTCGCGGTCGGGAAGTCCGGCTGATCGGCGGGAATGATATAGCCGCGCGGCATCCGGTTCTCCGGCCGCTTGAATTCGTCAAGAAACTTTGCCGGCGCGACTCGTCCATTGCCGAACGCCGCCGAGAAGTCTGCGGGGTCTGCCGTCGCGCCGCGCGCGCCGCCGGCCTCAGCGGCGACCTTCGCCTTCACCTTTTCCAATAGGCTCGGCGTCGTGATCCACGAATCCTGCGAGCCCGCAGCGATCTCTTCGCGTCCCATCTTGTAGATGTTATAGAGGAAGAACTCGCGATACCGTTGCGCGAGATCGAGAATTGCCCGGTTCGCAGTGACGGAGTAGTCAATTGACTGTCGGAAATGCCAAGTCTGCAGTGGCGCGAGCGGCAACACTTGGTCTGCAAACCGGAGCATCCGGTCCGGGATGAACGGAATCTGCATCGGCGTCGGATTGCCGATGGTCTCGGTGAGAATGCCGATCATATTGTGGAAGTAGGCCATCGTCCGCAGTCCGCCGTTCCACCAGGTGGAATATGGCGACATCGAACGGTCCACGACGCCCGGTTTGTTTTCAAACACCATCCGTCCCTTCATCGCCGCGCCGACCATATCAATGCCGGTGATGATAGACGGATGGAAAAAATAATTTGCCGGATCGCGAAAGGGCGGCGCGAACATCACCGCACCGGCCGGCCCGGTTTGGTGATGGTTGTACATGATTTGCGGGTACCATTCGAGGTACATCCACCGATTCATGTTCGTCGTTTCGCTTTGATTGGAAATGTAGAAATCGCGATTGTTGTCGTGGCCGATGTATTTCTGATAGAGGCGCGGCACATTGAAATTGCGCTTCGTGCTGTCCTTTTCCTGCATGTACCAATTGGACTCCAGCTCCATGCCATCCGGATTGGCGTGCACAAAGACGATGATGACGTCGTTCAAAATGCGCAGCGTCTCCTCGTCATTCATTGCGAGAAACTGGTAGCTCGTTTCCAACAACTGTTGCGCTCCGAGTACTTCGCTCGCATGCAGGCCGCCGTCTATCCAAATGACCGCTTTGCCTTCCTTGGCGAATGCTTTTGCTTCTGCATCACTGATCTCGGCATTGGCGAGTTTCCGCGAAATGTCCTTCCAGTGGACCAGCCGTTTCATGTTCTCTGGAGAGGAGACAATCATCGACAACTGTGGACGCCCCTCAGCGGTCAGTCCAATCGTATCGAGATGGGCCCTCGGCGTCTGTTTGGCGATCTTCTGCCAGTATGCCATAAATTGGCTGTAATTGGGCAGCTCGTAGTCGGCACCGATATCGTGACCGAAGAACTGCTTTGGAGTTGTGACTTGTGCGCCGACGGTCGCGGGCGCGGCAAGAAATGCTGCCAACACAAAGCCGATGGCGGCGCGGCCACGAAACGTAATGTGATTCATGAGTACAATGGCTCCGTTGAGCTTTTTCTTGCTGACGAGAGAGCGCCGCAAGAGGGGCAATGGTGATGAAGAGGCTACGCTAACGCGGGGCCCAGCGTTGGGCGCCTGCAGTATATAGATTTTGAAGCCGCGACCGAAGTTTGGTAAGGGGACGAATTGGTCGCGTTTCCCGCGTAGCGAATTTCAGACACGCCAGAGAGGTGCATGTGAACACGTCACGGTTGATCTCCCTCGTTCTTCCCGCCCTGCTTGCCGTTGCCCCGCTCGGTGCCCAAATCACGCAGGCAGAATACGCGTCGCGGAGGGCCGCACTAATCAAGAGTCTCCCCAGTGACGGTGTGTTGTTAGTGCGCGGCGGACGCGATCCAAAAGAGAACTTCCAAAACTTTTGGCAGGCCGAGAACTTCAACTATCTCACCGGGTTCCTCGAGCCAGACGCGACTTTGGTCATTGTCAGAAAGAACGGCAACGATCAGGGTTTTCTTCTCGTACAGCCAAAAGACCCGGCGCAAGAAGTTTGGACTGGCCATCGTCTTGGTGTTGACGGCGTGAAGGCCAAGCTCGGGATGGAGGGGCGCCCCGAGAGCGGGTTGCGCGCGATGCTCGATTCCCTGCTCACCAGCGGTGGAAACCTATATGCTATTGGTGATTTCTCGCGCGGCGGCGGTGCCGACGTTCCGGGAACAGTGGGGCCACGCACCGAGGACGATCAGTTCCTCGATGCCCTGAAGATCAAACATCGGGACGTGAAGGTCGTCGATGCATCGAAGAACGTCATGGATCTTCGCGGCAAGAAGTCGGCTGCGGAACTCGCACTCATCCGGTCGGCAGCTCGCATCAGCGCGATGGCCCACAAAGAAGTGTTGCACATGATCACGCCCGGCATGAACGAGTTCGAAGTGCAGGCGCTCGCCGAATACACATTCCGGCGGAACGGCGGCGACGGACCGAGCTACGGCTCTATCGTCGGATCTGGCCCGAACTCCACGACGTTGCACTACAACAAAGACGACCGATTCATGCGGGCGGGCGAAATGCTGAACATGGACATGGCTACCTATTATGGTGGCTATTCCGCGGATCTCACACGCACCGTACCCGTGAGCGGCAAATTTTCGCCGGAACAACGCGACATTTACCAAATCGTATTCGACGCGCAGGCGGCTGCAGAACGCCAGGTGCATCCCGGGCAGCTGTGGAAGGCGCTGAACGATTCCGCCACCACCACGCTGAGAAATGGCCTGACGAAACTCGGGCTTATTGAATCACCGGACGCGACATATGAATGCGGCACAGCAGAGCGGGCGCGCAACTGTCCACAGCTAACGCTCTTCTATATGCACGGCCTCGGTCACCCCATCGGATTGGACGTTCACGACGTGGACAAGTACAGCACCAGCGGCCTGGCTGAAGGGAGCGTGTTTACGATCGAGCCTGGTGTGTATGTCCGCGAGAACACGGTGGATGTCATCCCGAACGTGGCCGCGAACGCCGCACTCCGCACGAAAATCGCTGCAGCGGTGAAGAGGTACGCAAATATTGGAGTGCGAATCGAAGACGATTATGTCGTCACGGCCAACGGATTTGATCGCATTACATCAGGCGCGCCCCGCTCGATGGACGAAATCGAAGCGGAAATGAGCAAGAAAATGGGACCGGCAGTTCGGGATGCAGCGACTGT
>JANYBD010000014.1 GCA_025360995.1 Gemmatimonadota bacterium | reverse complement strand
ATAAAGAAAGCTGCGCCAAAAAAACCGACGCCAAAAAAACCCGCACCAAAGAAGTAGCTGACGACGGCGCGCCATACTGGCCCCGCCGAGTGACGACACGGGAGCGCGCCGGCCCACGGCACGCTCCCGTGTTTCTTGTGTGGTGATTCGCTGGAGAATTTTGTGTCAATCGATACGATGTCCGCCTCGGCGAATACAACTGTCCGACCTGGTGACGCTGTCGCCCTCGCTCGGGCGCTCGTCGCGGTTGACTCCCGTAATCCGTCGCTCGATCCGTCGGGCCCGGGCGAAGCCGCCTGCGCATCGTTGCTGGCCGATGTCCTCACCAGCTGGGGATTCCGCGTCGAACTGAACGACACCGGCAACGGCCGTCCAAATGTCGTTGCCCGCGTCGGACGTCCCGGCGGTCGCTCGCTGATGCTCAACGGTCATCTCGATACGGTCGGCGTCGCCGGTATGACGCACGAGCCTTGGAACCCTGATATTCGCGACGGGCAACTCTTCGGCCGCGGCTCCACCGACATGAAAGGCGGCGTCGCGGCAATGTGCGCGGCTGCCTGGCATGCCTCGCAGCATGGGCTTGCAGGCGAAGTGATTCTCGCGGCGGTCACCGACGAAGAGTTTGGCAGTGCTGGTACACGCGCCCTCATTGCGGCTGGCGTTCGCGCCGACGCAGCAATTGTCACCGAGCCCACGCGACTCGCTGTCTGTCCAGGCCACCGCGGGTTTGCTTGGGCCGAGCTCGTGGTTCATGGTCGCGCCGCACACGGCAGTCGTTGGGACGTCGGGGTCGATGCCATCACACTCGCCGCACTCGTGCTCGCTGAACTCGACCGCTACCAGCACGAAGTGCTCACCACCCGATCGCACCCGTTGCTTGGCAGACCGTCGCTGCACGCCTCGCTCGTCTCAGGTGGCACCGAACTTTCCACTTATCCCGACCGCTGCAGCGTGCAAGTCGAGCGACGTACGATACCGGGTGAAACATCTGCCGATTTTGTCCGTGAGCTTCACGCCGCCTGCGACCGCGTGCGCGCCGTCCGGCCTGAACTCCGTGCCGATGTGATTCCAGGTCACGCGCAGCTGCCAAACGAAATCGCGCCCGATCACCATATCGTCCGTGCACTCTCGGCCGCGCTCGACCACATCGGCGTACCGGCACCGATCCTCGGGTTGATGTGCTGGACGGACGCCGCGCTTCTCACCGCAGCGGGAATTCCCGCGATATGTTTCGGCCCTGGCGACATTGCGCTCGCCCACGCCGCAGAGGAGTACGTCTTGGTTGCCGAGATCGACATCGCCAGCGCCGCTTTAACCTCCCTCATCACCGACTGGTGCGGAGTGGTGCAGTAGTGGCGCAGCTCACCGTCAAACAATACGATGCGCTCGAAGGGGCGATTCGCGATCGGTCTCGCGTATCCATTTTTCGGCGTGGAACAGAATACATGGTCATTCCCGAACGGCTCGTCCTTCGCGGACGCCGCGAAGCTATCGAAGCACGCCACCCGACCACAGGCCAATTGCTCATACTCTGGGTGGACGAAGCCGACACCATCGACGTGGTGCGATGAGTCTCCCCGCACTGGTGTCCATCTACGCCGACGAATCGTGCCTCGGAAATGGCAAGGACGGTGACAACCCCGGCGGTGCTGGCGCGCTTGTCGAATTCCGCCAGTCATCTGGCACCATAGTGCGACGCGATTTTTGGTTGAGTGCGCCTGCCACCACGAATAACCGGATGGCGCTGCAGTCGGTGAGTGAGACGTTGCGCGCGCTCGGCGCCAAGAGCGCGAGTTTTCGCATTGTATTCACCACCGACTCCCGCTACGTCGTTGACGGGATGACACAGTGGGTGTTTGGCTGGGCGCGAAACGGATGGAAACGCAAGACCGGTGCGATCGAGAATCTCGCGCTTTGGCACGAGGCAATTCGCGCCGCGAACGATCATGACGTGGCGTGGCAGTGGGTCAAAGGGCACAATGGTCACGCCCAAAATGAATATGTGAATCATCTTGCAACGCGGGCCGCGGCCGACCAATCGGCGTCAAACGGACTGATCGAATCGGACTTTGACGCCTGGATTGCTGCGGCCCGTACCAAGCGCGCCCGCCATTCAGACCCGAGCCCGTTCCCCGATGAATCGTCCTTCCGGGCGAGTGCTGCGTTACCACTGGTCGAGGGCCGACGTCCGTAGAATGTCTACCCCCCTTCTCTATCGGGAATGCCATGAAATTCGTACTCGTGCTGATCATTGGACTCGCCGCCGGATACTCTCTCGGGTACAAAGACGGCAAAGCCGGCAAACCGACACCGGTCGAACGGATAGTCAACAACGTCGGTAAGTCGAAAGCCGCCGTCGGGAACGACATTGATGCGCAGATGCGAAAAGTCGAAGGCACCAAGCCGCCGGAAACGAAGCCGGATCAGAAGAAATAGCTTTCGGGTTTACCCGTGAAAGAAATTAAAAAACGACATGGACGAACTCGACCGGCTCTTTTATCTCGTGGTGCGGACGGTACGCGACATGCGCCCCGAATTTCTGTCACGTCCGTTCGAAGTCGGCGAACTGCTGGCATTCGTGCCGTACCGTACCGCAAGAACCGAGATCGGAGCCGACACCAACGACGATTATGCGCATCTGCTCACGCGCCTCCTCGCGGGTGAACGCGGCTATTTGTTTGCGGACGATTTAATGCAGGACGATTTGCGCGCGGAACTCGGTGGATCAAATCCCGATCTCACTGCGTACCGCTCGTATCTCAACGCCCACCTCTCGCTCTCACAGGAACACGCGCGTCACGCGCTCGACGCCATGGGCCCGGCCACTGGGGTCCCAGAAGTTGACGCCGAACTTCCAACGCCAGTGCCGCCCACGCCGGCCGTACAGCGCCCTTCCGCACCAGCACCTGTCGCCGCACCACCGCGTCCCGTTGCCGCTCCCTTCCGTCCGGTGGTCTCGCCGGCGCGTGCCTCGCCCCGGCCCATGGATCCCGGCGCCGACTCGCCGCGACGCGCTGGGCGTCCGGGTTGCCGATATTGCGGCCAGCACCTCCCGGAGGGTCGCGAGGTCGTGTTTTGCCCGCACTGCGGACAAAACTTGTTGGCCAGGCGCTGTGCGGCTTGCAGTGCGGAACTCGAGCCAGCCTGGAAGTTTTGCGTCGCCTGCGGACGGGCAGCAACACCATAGTCGGCGTTCTGTCTTATTTTACAGGATGACCGTTCGACATCGATGACGAACTGCCCGCAACTTGATCACGACGTCCACGACCTGAACGCCGTTGCCTTTGGGGGCATCTGACCGTGGCCGGCAAACCGACACCTCCGTCGGCGGGAACGCCGAGCACGCTCAATCGTTCGGCGCTGGAGCGGGTGTTGGCCCGCGCTGCGGAACTCCAAGCCAGAGATGGCGACGGCGACGAACCCGGCGCGATGACCGAAGCGCAACTTGTCGACCTCGGAAAAGAAGTTGGACTGTCCGCCGATGTGTTGCGACAAGCGATGGCCGAGGAGCGGTCGCGCGCTGTCGTGCCCGAAGAACGCGGCATACTGGGCTCTCTCACCGGCACTGCTACCGTGACGGCGTCACGCACGGTGCGCGGTACATCAACCCAGGTGCTGAGTGCGTTGGATGATTGGATGCAGCGAAACGAAGCGCTTCAGGTAAAACGCCGCTTTGGCGACCAACTTATTTGGGAAACCCGCCGCGACGTAACCGCGCGAATTCGCCGAGCATTTACCGGCAGAAGTTTCGATGTGACCGCCGCGAACGATGTGAGCGGCATCGTGGCCGCGATCGGTGCGGACAAAGTTCACGTGCGCCTCATCGCCGATTTTTCGCACACGCGTGAACGCCGCGTTGAAATAGCGGTCATTGCCGCCGTCGCCATGCTGATTGTAACCGTGCCGTTGACGGTGATGGGAATTGAGTTGCCGTTGGCGATCATTCCCTCGTTGCTAATGGCAAGCGTCGCCTTTGCCGTGACGCGCCGCCAGTATCGCGCATTGATCGCACGGGCGCAGGTCGCGCTCGAACAAGCGCTCGACCGGCTGGAGTTCGGCGACGCCAAACCACCGACACCAGTGCAATCATTGCTCGACGCTTTCGTTGGTGGTTCACGCGTGCCACGTCGCCCGTGAGCGATCGGCGCGCACCGGGAAGCCGGACGGCTGCTATTTCTTCCGATTCTTCCATTTCTTCCATTTCTTCCATTTCTTCCGATTCTTCCGATTCTTCCGAGCGCGTTCGATCCGCGTCGCGGTTTGGCCACAGCGTTCTGCCGGCCGTCTCGCGCACCTTCGCCATCTCAATTCGATTCTTACCGGGAATGCTCGGCCGTGCGGTCCTCACTGCCTATTTGCTATGCCGCATCGCCGACACGATCGAAGATGACGGCGCCGCGACACCGGACCGGAAAGCCGAATTGCTCGACGGCTTTCTGACCTGCCTCGCCCACCAGGAAACGGCAGACGCTTTTCCGTTGCTCGCCGCCGACATCGCCGGCGATCCAGCGCACGTCAATCTCCTCCGTCACACGGACCTGGTGTGTGTACTCCTCCGTTCGCTTCCAGATCGATCGCGAGAGCGCGTCGTTCACTGGGTCACAGAGATGGTGCGGGGCATGCAAAAGTTCGTGCGCCTTTACCCTGGTGGCATTCGCATTCAAACGGTTGCCGAGTATAAGGAGTACTGCTACTACGTCGCTGGAACTGTCGGTTGCCTACTCACGGAGTTGTGGCAGTTGCACGCACCGAGCATCGGGAAACCGGAATTCACGCGGCTATGGGCCAAGTGTCAACAATTTGGTGAAGCATTGCAAACCGTAAATATCCTCAAAGACATCGCGCACGATGCACGGCATGAAAATGCGATTTACATCCCCGAACTTTCGCTGGCGGAGCATGGCAGCGGGCATCACACGCTGCTCTCCGCCGCTCATCTCGAGCGCAACCACGCGGCCGTGTCGACGTTCATTCAGTTGGCCTGGCTCGACCTCGATGACGCGCTGGAGTATTTATTACTAATCCCTCGCCGTGCCATCGCTATCCGTGCGTTTTGTGTGCTCCCATTGTTGTTCGCGTATGCCACATTACGCGATCTCACGCATACGCAGGCGATGCTGATCGAAGGCGGGACCGTCAAGATCTCGCGGCGTGAAGTGAAGTCACTGATGGTCGCGGGACTGGTGTCCCTACTCAGCAATACCGCGCTTCGGTCACTGGTCGTGCGGGTAAAGGCCCGTCCGTTCACTCCCTTCGCGCCGGCGCTTGTCTGACTGGCGCCCGCCAGCGAATTTGGAATTGCTGTAGTCTCCCGACCATGGCATCGCACACGTAGCTTTCGCGACACCCGAACTCGCATACCGATGCCAGAATTCTTCACCGCCCCCCGCGTATCCGTCCTCGCCCGTCCGTCGTTCGCTGAGCCGGCGCATCTTCCCGTGCACTGGCTTGGCGAGAGTACGGATGGCGAACGCCTCGCCGAATTTGCCGGTCGGCTCTGTTATATGAGCCAGAAAAATCCGGCCAATCGAAACACCCGGGACTATCTGGAGAATATTAAGAAGCAGGGGCACGGCAGCGTTCTCGAGCACGCCAACTATTCACTCCTGCTTGAGGGCGTCTCGCGATCGCTGACGCACGAGCTCGTGCGACACCGCGCCGGATTTGCTTACTCGCAACTGTCGCAGCGGTATGTCGACGAAAGTCACGCGGCATTCGTCGTACCGCCAGCGATTATTGGTGACGAAACGCTGGTCGCCGAATGGACCGCACAAATGGAATCGGCGCAGAAAACGTATGTCGCGCTCGTCGAGAAACTGATGGAGCGATACAAATGGGTCGAAGACAAAGTGCATCGGCGGAAAATGTCGCGCGAAGCAGCCCGCGGTGTCCTGCCGAACAGCACTGAAACCAAGATCGTCGTGACCGGCAACGCCCGTGCCTGGCGCACGATGCTGGAGCTACGGTCCAGCGAAGGCGCAGAGTTTGAAATCCGCCGGATGGCGGTCACCGTACTCCGCACGCTCCAAGTCGAAGCTCCCGGGTTTTTCACCGACTTCGAAATTTACGTAGCACCCGACCGGGCTGAAGCAGCGAAAATTTCATACCATAAGGTGTAAAACCGTAGTGAATTACAGAAGGCGGCCGAAACCACGACCGCCTTCTGTGAATAGTTGCCCTCTTCAGGCACCGCATCGAACAAAGTCAGCTGGGTTCAGTAATCCTCGCCGTCAAGGGAATTTCCGTCCGATTCGCGCAACGACGCCAACAACCCTTCGCCGTGCACCGTGACACCGGCACCGGCCGGCGCGAACGAAAACGTGATCGCACGACGCGTGCCTTCGGGCCAGTCGGGCATGAGCAGACCCGCCAGTAACCGTCGGATACCCTGTCCGAATTCCGTCAAGATACTCGCCGATGTCTCGAGCAACAGCGCCAACGGGATTTCCAAATCACGCGTGACTAGCTGCCCCGTAGACTGATCGCGCCACGCGGCGTCCCCAACTGCAGACCGTCCGGACCATACGCCCAAATGGCGCACGGATTCAGGATGGTCTGCATCCGAAACCGCCGCACGTCGGGACTCGAGCGCGGCCGCCAACGCCAAAGCAAGTGACTCAGGACTTGGAACGCCGAACAATGTCACCACGTCCCGCGATTGCTGCTCGTTTCGGAGCGGCGATCGCACTGAGCTCACCTGCGCCAGCACCAACGTTGGATCCGGGGTCTCCTCCAACATCACCAACACATCCATGACCCCTCCTGCTGTGAGTAAAATCGACCTCGCGCACACTGCTTCTGCAAAAAGCGTTCCCTGTCTTGAGGGAAACAACGAAATTGCGGCGCGCGAAGATTCACTCTCGTACAACGCGCGCGCCGTCACTTGTATTACCTCTTGAACAGCGCCGTGGTCACGCGACGTCGCCGAGTGAATTGCGTGATCTCGCGCACAACGCCGCGCGAATCCATCCTTAACACATGGATTGTCGGTGTCGTCTGTGTTGTGAAGGCGAACCCCGAGGAGTGTCATCAATGAATCGCTTAAACAGGCTCGTGCCAGTGTTGGCCGTCGGATTGGTTGCCGCTTGCGGTGGCGCCGCATTGACCAAAATTGCGGCGACCCCCGGGCCGGTCTCGATGTCTGAACCGGACTTTTCGGGTGGTCTACGCGAACAGACGGCGGACCAACAAGTGCATCACGTTCTGAGCCGCCTCACCTTTGGCGCCCGGCCTGGCGACATTGAAAAAGTGCGCGCCTTGGGCGTCGACCGGTGGATTGACCTTCAACTCCACCCCGATCGCATCGACAACAGCGCCGCCGAGCGCTATGCGGCCACCTTCGAGACGAACAGCGCCAGCGCGGCTGAACTGGCGCAAAAATATCCACGTCCGCAACAGGTACTTGCCCGGCTGGGCACTCGCGGCGATCGCTCGAAACTCTCCGCAGAAGACAGCGTGAAGTTGCGCGAGATGGCGGGGGGTCTACGACGTGTCGGCGCTGATCTGCAAGCGTCCCGGGTAGCTCGCGCAACGCTCTCCGAACAGCAACTCGACGAAGTGATGACCGACTTCTGGCTCAACCACTTCAACGTGTATATCCAAAAAGGCGGTCCGGAACCGTATTTGATCGCCGCTTTCGAGAACAAAGCCATTCGTCCAAATGCCCTCGGGCATTTTCGAACCTTGCTTGAAGCCGTGGCTAAGAGCCCGGCAATGCTGTTTTACCTGGACAACTGGCAGAGCCAAGTGGACAGCGCACGTCCGCACTTGGGCGGTAACAATCAGCAACGGGCGCGACTCGCCAATCGCCGGCGCGGCGGTCTGAATGAGAACTATGGGCGCGAATTGCTTGAATTGCATACCCTTGGCGTCGATGGAGGCTACACCCAGACGGATGTGATTAACGTCGCCCGTGCCCTCACCGGTTGGACCATCAAGCAACCGCAACAGGGCGGCGACTTTCAGTTCGTGGCGCAGATACACGATGCCGGCGATAAAGTCGTCCTTGGCCACAAGCTCGCGGCCAACCGCGGTATCGAGGACGGCGAAGATGTGCTCGACATCGTCGCCCGCCATCCGGCCACGGCCCATTACATCGCGTTTAAGCTTGCCCGGCATTTCGTCAGCGATGTGCCCCCGGCCGGATTAGTCAATCGCGCCGCGGCGACGTTCACCCGCACCAACGGTGACATTCGCGAAGTCGTCCGTACTATTGTCACCAGCCCGGAGTTTTTTTCGAGCGCTGCGTATCAGAGCAAGGTTAAGAGTCCGTTCGAAGTGGTCACCAGCGCGTTGCGCGCCCTTGGCGCTCAGCCTGACAACACACCGCGCACCGCGCAGTTCGTTGCGGCGCTGGGCCAGCCGATTTACGGACATCAGGCCCCGAATGGTTGGCCCGATACCGGCGATCAATGGATGAACACCGGGGCGATTCTCAATCGCATTAATTTTGGTATCGCCGTTGCAGCGAATCGCGTCCCTGGCGTATCGGCCACTGGCTTCAATGGCGCGGAGGCATTGCGGAACGCTCCACTCGATCGGCAGGTAGAAGGAGTCGTACAAGCATTGCTCGGCGGGCACGTCTCAACCGATACACGGGCCATTCTCACGAGCGGAGAGAATCCGTTCCTCAACTCGGCCGCGGCGTTAGACTCCAACGCAATGATGAAGCCGCCGCCGGTGGACGATCCGGACCTTGGACTGATGGTGCCGCCGATGGCACGGGAAGGTCGGGCACAGCAAGCACAAAAGGGCGTGAAGCCCGCCTTGCGCGCCGCGGAGTTTACTCAGGCACCGCTGTTAAAAGGATTGTCGCAAATCGTCGGGCTGGCCTTGGGTTCGCCCGAATTCCAAAGGAGATAGTCGCATGAGCATGCAACGCCGGTATTTCCTAAAGTCGGGCGCCGTCGCGCTCGTCACCATGGGACTGAGTCCAAGTTTTCTGAGGCGCACCGCCTTTGGGATGGAGCTCCCTGCTGCGCAGAAGGGAAAGGTGCTGATTTGCCTGTTCCAGCGCGGCGCCGCTGATGCACTCAACGTGGTCGTCCCGTTCGGCGATCCGTCGTATTACGACCTGCGGCCGAACATTGCGATCCCTTCGCCATTGCGCGGTCAAGGAAGTGCCACCGCGTTGGACCTCGACGGATTCTTTGGACTTCACCCATCGCTCGCACCACTCAAGCCGCTATACGACAAGGGAATGTTGGCGCCAATTCACGCCGTCGGCAGCCCGAGCACCACGCGTTCGCACTTCGACGCGCAGGATTATATGGAAAGCGGCACCCCCGACCAAAAAGGCACGACGGACGGGTGGCTCAACCGATATTTGGCCGCCAACGGTACCTGTGAGGAATGCAAGGTGACTCCGTTTCGGGCCGTGGCCATGACGCAGCAGACTCCACGCATTCTCGAGGGTTCAGCTCCGGCGGTCGCAATGAACTCACTGAGCGAGTTCGCGGTGCGCACTGGCAGCGGCGATCAGGTGACGCGTCTCGAGGCGCTGTACAAGACCGGATCGGCCGATGTCGTGCATGGCGCCGGTTCCGAGATGTTTGAGGCAGTGAAAATGCTGAAGTCGGCGAATCCGTTGCAGTACCTGCCAGCGAACGGCGCAAATTATCCAAAATCACAGTTTGGCCAACGGTTGATGCAGATCGCCCAGCTCATCAAGAGCGGAGTTGGATTGGAGATTGCATTCGCCGACATCGGTGGTTGGGACACACATGTGAACCAGGGGTCAGTGAACGGTCAGCTCGCCAACCGTCTCGACGATTTCGCTCAATCCATCGCCGCTCTCACCACCGACCTTGGCGACAAGATGGAAAACGTGGTGATTCTCACTATGAGCGAGTTTGGCCGTATGGCCAAACAAAATGGTAATGGCGGCACCGACCACGGCCACGCCGGCGCGATGTTCGTGATTGGCGGATCGGTGAAAGGCAAAAAAGTGTATGGCAAATGGCCCGGCCTATCACCGGGACAATTATATGAAGGGCGCGACCTGGCGCTGACCACGGATTTCCGGACCGTGTTCTCCGAGGTCGCGAGCAAGCATTTAGGGGCGACCAAGTTGGATGCCATGTTTCCCGGATTCACGTCGGGCCCGCATCTCGGCGTGCTCGGATAGTCGGACCGTGTGCACGTGTTGGCATTGATCTATTTTTCGGAATGCCCAACCGCCTGATATTACTTGCTGTCTCAATTGCCATCGTTGCCGCGCCGTCTGGCGCGCAGAACGCGCGCCCATCAAATGAGATGGGGCGCGTCCCGATTCTCGAATACCATCTCATTGCGGACAAAGACAGTCGATGGGGCCGGTCGGCGGAGCATTTCCGTCACGACATTGAGCTGTTATATGCGCGTGGGTATCGACCGATCACCGTTGCGCAGCTGGTGGACAAAAAGTTCGACATCCCCGCAGGGATGTCGCCGGTGGTGTTCACGTTCGACGATGCCTCGCCCGGCCAGTTTCGATACATAGAAAAAAACGGTCAGGTCGAAATCGACCCTAGGAGTGGCGTCGGCATTTGGCTCGACTTCCATAGCAAGCATCCTGACTGGGGGAACCGGGCAACCTTTTGTCTGCTCTCAGGAGCAGCAGCCGGACACGCGTTTTTTGGCGAAAAAGGGATCGAGGGGCAAAAGACGGAGTGGCGTTTCAAAAAAGTGAAATTTCTCGCCGATCAGGGTTTTGAACTCTGTGGCCACACTCTTTGGCATGCCAACTTGGCGAAATACAGCGACGCGGTTGTTCAGGAGCAAATTGCCCGGGGCGTCTTGGCTATCGATTCCGCCGTCGCCGGATACAAGGTGAGAACATTGGCTTTGCCGCTCGGCATTTGGCCGAAAAATCGCGCCTTCGCATCGCGAGGGGTTTGGCACGATGCGAAAGGAAAGCGCGACGTTCTGTATTCGTTCGACGCGATTCTCGAAGTCTCCGGGCCGCCGGCCCTGAGTCCAATGAATGGAAAGTTCAATCCGCGGTCGTTGCCGCGCATTCAAATGATCGGCAATGAGCTCGAAAAGGCGCTCGACCAATTGGACAAAGCGGGAGAGCGGTACGTGAAAGGTGGCTCGGGAAAACGGTGAACTGGCGGTAGCAAATAGCATACGTTCTGATCGGTACAAATCGCATTAGGTGGCGCAATTGTGCCCGTGTACTGTTGCATTGCGTGAACTCTCTAGTCAGGTTATCGATCAGGTAGGTCACACCACATCGTCAGGAATTGTCATTTGGTCAAACGTTCTGCAACTTCCGTTCCGACGCTGAAACACATGGCGTTTTTCGAAGCGCTCTGTGAACACGAGGAACAAAGTCCATCGGCACTCGCAGCGACTGCGGGCCTTTTGTCGTTACGGATGGTGGACCATTGGCTATTGGCCGGGTCGATGATTATCGAGCCGGAATCGGTGAGCGTGCAATCTGCGCGCGCGGCAATTATGGCGTTGCCGGCTGCAGATCCCCTGCGTGAAGTATTGCTCGGCCTAGTGAACACAATGCAGACGCTGCGCGAAGTTGATGCGCAGCCGATTTTGCCGCGCTTGTTTGCGTATGCCGGATTATTGGAGAAACGTGGCCAGCTAGCGGTGGCCTCTGATGTGTTCGATACCGTCGTGCGACTCGGTGAAGAGCAGTTTGAAAGCGATTTGCTGATTGACGCACACATGCGTCTTGGTTTTTGCCGTCGTATGCTCGGTCAGCTCGACGAAGCAGAAGCGGCGTATTCGACGGCGGGGAAGATCGCGAAGCGCCGCAAGGAGCCGTCGCGGTTTCAGCATTCGCGGGTTGGTGTGGCGAAGGTGGCG
>JANYBD010000151.1 GCA_025360995.1 Gemmatimonadota bacterium | reverse complement strand
CGTAGTGAGCAGGTTCAAGCCATTTCCACCATCAATGTTGTACATCCAGAGTTTTGCCGCGCCGCCGAGTCCGCCGGATTTGGACGCGACGACGTATTTACCGTCCGGCGTCCATTCGGGGGAGAGGTAGCCGTTGTCATTGCCCCGGGTGACTTGCGTGCTGTCCTTCATATCGAGCGACATCGTCCAGACGTTATCGCCGCCACTCTTATCGGAAATAAAGACGAGCTTTTTGCCATCGGGCGAGAAGCGCGCTTGCGAGCTATAGGCGAGGCCGCTTGTGATCGCGGTCGCTTTACCGCCGGTGATGGGCAGCGTGTACAGTTGCCCGAGCATGTCGAACACGATGGTTTGGCCGTCGGGTGAGACATCGAGCGAGAGCCAGGTACCCTTGGTTGTAGTGAACGCATGGGTGCGTGTGGCTTTTAGCGGAAGCGTGACCGCTGGCGGAGCACCCGGAGCGCCGGTAGGTGCGTCTTGCGACGCCAGCGCGGATGCGCCAAGGAATGAGAGCGCGAGGACGCGCCCGACCTGCGACAGAGAACGGGACATCAGGGGTTTCCCTCAACGGGTATGGACGGCAGACAGCGTACGGCGGGGGGGGTCCCACAAAATACGGCCACGCGGAGGGGCCGGCTAGAAGCTTGTCGCGCGCGTTCGGGCGAGCACACTTGCTCCTTCGGGCCTGAAAGTGTGTTCGCCCTCTCTTCCGACCCAAACCGCAACGGTGTTGATCCTTGGTAAATCCGTGAAAATCCGTGGCCCAGCCGTTTTTACCCAGCATCACAACGAGGCCAGAGTGGCCCTCGATTTTGGCCCAGGTCCGAAAGATTTCTTAAAAACTGCTGAGCCACGGATTTACGCGGATAACAGAACGGATTAACACGGATTTTTCTGGGGGAACAGCACCTCGCCCAACACGGGTAGTTCCCCCAGTGCTTTATCCGTGTTGATCCTATGGTAAATCCGTGAAAATCCGTGGCCCAGCTGTTTTTACCCGGCATCAAAACAATGCCAGCACGGGCACTCGATTTTTATCCCATGTTGGCGAGATTTCTCAAAACAGCCAACGCGAGCCGAAGCGAGATCCTCGGACCCGACCTGCGCGCACAGCTAAAAGCCGGGAGGATTCTCCCGCACAACGTTAAACGCCTTCTCAAGCGCAAGACCAGCACGGGCAACCGTGCCCTCGTCAAAGAGCCGGCCCAGCAACGTGATCCCGTGCGGCACGCGGCGCGGCGGCGCGAATTTAGGAAGAGGGTTCGCCGGATCCGGTGCCCAATCGCTTCGCGCCTCGCCCACTTGCACGAACCCGGCACGCATTGTGAGCGATGGGTGCCCGGTGAAGTTGGATATCGTGAGCATCTCGTCACGCAGCGACGGCACGAGCAGGAGATCCACAGTCGAGAAAATTCGTGCCATTTCCATCGCGACCTTGCGACGCAGCCGATCGGCCTGCACAAAATCCACCGCCGAGAGGAATCGCGCCTCGCGAAATAAATTGGGCCACGCATCCGGCACCTGCGCCTTGAGTTGATTGGCCTGGCCGCTGAGAGTGAGTTCCTCGAATGCCGCGGCCCCTTCGGCGAACAGAATCAAATTCAGCGAGCCGTATGGCCAATCGGGAATCGCAACTTCGGTCGGAATCATGCCGAGCTTGCGGACTGCCTCCAATGCCGCGCGATCAACGTCGGTGGCCGGATTTTCTTTCATCCACGCGGGAAAGTAACCGACGCGCAGTCCTGCAACCGGCGCACCGGCGTCGTAATCGAGGTGGCTCGGCACACTCGAAACGTCACCTGCATCAGGGCCGGAAATCGCTTGAAGCACGAGCATCGCATCTTCGACACTCCGCGTCATTGGGCCAAGTTTGTCGAGTGACCAACAGAGCGTCATCGCACCAGTGCGCGGAACGCGTCCATATGTGGGACGCAGTCCCGTAACGCCACAGCGCATCGCAGGGCTCACGATGCTGCCACCGGTTTCACTGCCAATCGAGAATCCTACCAGCCCCGCCGCGGTCGCCGCGCCCGGTCCGGCACTCGAGCCCGACGCGCCTTCTTCAATCAGCCACGGATTCATTGTCTGCCCACCAAACCAAATGTCATTGAGCGCTAGTGCGCCAAGGCTCAACTTCGCGACGAGCACTGCACCGGCGTCTGTAAGGCGCTTGACGACCGCGGAGTCCACTGTCGGCACGCGATTCCGAAATGGTTCGGCGCCATACGTTGTGGGAATGCCAGCGGTGTCGAGCAAATCTTTCACGCCGAATGGGATGCCATGCAACGGACCGCGATATTTCCCGGCGGAGATTTCGGCGTCCGCTTTTTTGGCCTGCGCGAGCGCGACAGTTTTTGTCAGGGTAATGACGCAGCGCAGTTTCGGATCGAATCGCTGGAGTCGATCGAGATAAATATTGGTGAGCCGTTCCGATGTAAGTTTTCGGGTTTCGATCCACCGCGAGAGACGCGTCACCGGCGCAAAGGCGATGTCCGCGTCGGACGATGGCAATGGGCCGGGGTCGATCACGGTGCGGACGAACCGGTCACGTGCCGGCCCCGTTGCGGCGCCGATA
>JANYBD010000146.1 GCA_025360995.1 Gemmatimonadota bacterium | reverse complement strand
GTATTCGCATGCATTTCCCGCGGTACTGGTCGTGGCGCTTGTCGTCGGAGTTGCATCCGGGTGGCAAACCAAAAGTTCGGCAACGGCAATCCTGGCTATGGGCCTCGTGTTCCTGCACCTGCCGCTCGACTACATCACCGGACTCAAGTACCTGTGGCCCGGAAGCCCGATTGTCGGGTTGTATATCTATCGGTGGCCGGCGCTCGACTTCGTTGTGGAGATTCCGATAGTCGTGGCCGGTTGGTGGATCCTGCGGCGGTCCGGCGCTGCCCCCAGATGGGCCGCATCGGTAGCGACTGTCGTGTTGCTCATTGGCATACAGGCATCGCTGAACATCACGCAGCAGTTCGTCACTCGCCACACGAAGCCGAATGGCTGCTCCGTTGCATCGCAGCTGCCCGAGCAAAACGTGGTGCCCCGCCAGTAGTCGGCGAAGCACCACGTCTTGTCGGTCGAACAGAACTATTAGAACCGGATTCCGAATCTCACCGGAAACCAGGTCGCGTTACTCCCCGACGAAAACACGCTGGTGAGTCCGAACTCGACAAAAGTTTTCAGATCACTGGCCGTCATGTCCAGACCAACGCCGCCTTGCAGGCCAAGGTCGGTGCGACTGGTGTTAAACCCGTTCTTAAAATCGATCTTCTGGTTATAGACTCCGGGTCCGAAAAATTCGTAGAGGCGTGCGCCCGGCTCCCGGTGCACGAAGTTGCCGGCGATTGAGAGGTACGAATACGAGTTCACGCCAGCTTTGCCGCCGAAGCGATTCCAGTTGAGGTCGCCACTCAATCCCCACGACGGTGAAGACAGTGGCACTGTGATTCTGGCACCGACATCGAAGCCAACGTTGGCAGCATTGCCAAGATCACCGATCGGCAATGCCACCCCACCACTGACTCCGAAGTGGACGTTAGACTGGGCGTGCAGCGCGCGCGCCGAGGACAAGGCGAGAACAAGGCCAAAAATCGGCATCAATCGAACATGCATTTAATTCCTCCTATTTGGGGTCACGTTAGTTCAGTCTCAACCGTCGTGACGCGAATGGCTATGTACCGAAGGCTTGAACATCAAGCCATCGTGACCTATTGAAAGCCCGCGCATGGAGAAGCTCTCACTGAGTTTGAAGTCAATGGTAAGCGTCGTCATTGTCCCCGGGCGCACATCCAAGTCGTCGTCCAGTTGCACATCGATTCCGTGGCGGCCCGAGCCAAAGAACTGAATTGGCGGGTTCGAGGTGGTGGTTAGCACGGTTCCATTCTTCAGGGTCACGTTCGACTTCGATGGATCAATGACGAGACGGAGGCCGCGAAAATGTCCCGAATCAATGGCGGACGTTCCAATGAGCGACGTAAGACCGTTTTGGAGTGCCAGCAAGTTAATGCTCGCATTGGGCGAAGCAATCGTCACCCATGTCGTGGAGTCGTGGTGTTCACCGTCGTCCCCACGATGTTCTACGTCGAGTGATTCATTTGCCTCAGTGGAATCTGCATCCTTCCGCCTTGCATCCACGCGAACGATGAAAATGTTCACTGACGCCACGGAATCGAACACGAGCGGGGCATCCGTCATTTGCACCGCAATCGTTCCCTGGTTCGGACCAGCTCTCAAACCCGTTGTGCCGGAGCCTGAGCATGCAGCTACAACTGCGGCGGCACTTGCAAAAGCCAATAGATAGAATCGACGTGTCATTAGGAACTCTCCTGAGTGGTTGTACGCCTTGTGATACAGGTTCGTACAGGGAGCGGTTCCGTATACGTGTGACGTGGCTCACACAAGTTTTCGACTACGGCGCCACGCTCGTCACCCAGGCCGTATACCAGAGGTCCCGCAGCATCTGCGCCCCGGCGGCGAGTCGCGCCGCGGTGAACGCCTTATTCTCCGCCGCAGTCGTCTGCGCACCAAATGGCGCAATCTTGTCGATCTGATACAGTTGCTCAGTCACGCTGTTGCTCTCGTGAAGGTAGGCGATCGTTGCCGAACGAAGATTCGGGAATACGCGCGCTGCCGTCGGAATGAGTGTGGATACATCGCCAAGTTTGAGTTGCGCTTCGACATAAGCAGATTCGAACCGCCCGTGCATCCGCTTGTCTGTGGCGTACCCATTTGGGTTGGCGCCGCTCCAGCCATTGTAGTGGATTGATGCGTGCATAGGGTTCGAACCATCGGCCACGTAGTGCCCGAGGATGCCGGCTTCGTTAATTATGCGCGCCGCGATCATTCGTTTTGTGGCGTCATCGCCAGCCGCACGCCAGAGACTCCATTCGATACGCAACGTCTGCGTCATCTCGACAATTCGAAACGGCAGTATGCCAACGGTCGTGGCTTTGAGGCCAAGGGATTGCAGCGTGTCGACGTACGCGAACCGGTTCGGGGCCGCGAGCGCGCCGGCAAGCCGGTCTGCGGGAATCATTTCAAGGTCAATGAAGTGGTCTGCGGCTGTCGCTCCATCCAACGCGGCATCGCGATCTTTCTCAACGCGGTCACGCCAGCGATCTGGTTCCGGGTTCAAATAGGCAAGTTGTGCGGAAGCCTGTTTAAAGAAGTCCGGCATATCGGCCGGCACCGCTTGTGCGGCCGCAAGGCCGATCATCCGATGGCCTGCTTCACCCCACGCATCTACCTGCGAGGCGGTAACGAGTAGGGCCGAAAGCGCGATCAATGCGATGGCGCCACGCTTGGCAATTCGCTTCCTGTTGGTTCGCATCCTCACGGTAGCTCCTGAAAAGTTCGGCAAGATGGCGCAAAAGTGACTATCCAAACATAAGGTGCGGAACTATTAACTAACATCTAAGAAAACGCGCCGTCCAATGGCGCGAACCGATGCCGGTTCCAGAACCGCCCCCCCAACTGGACCAGCACCGCATGGCTGTGGCACAAGTCGTCAATGCACGCCGGTGGATAATTGGTGGGGCCCTGATTGTTTGTGGATGCTCGGAGCCCAGCGCTCCGGCATCGCAGCCGATTCAGCCGAGCATTTCTTCCGTCGATTCGCTCGACCCGATTTCGGCGCTCGTCGTAAAACTCACGGCGCCAACGACCCTCCAATTGATTTATTGGAGTGATAGTACGGCGAAGCTGGAAATCACCATTCCGGCCGATTCCTCCACCGCGACGATTCCATTGTTGCGCACGCGCGCGGGCACTCGCTATTCGTATCAACTGCGCGGCATTTCGGCGAGCGGCCTCTCGAGCGCGCCGGTGTCCGGTAAGCTGACCACCGCAACCCTGCCCGCAGACCTCGCTCAGCTTTCATTTACAACGACCGGAACTCCGACCAACCCGGTGACAATGTTGGAAGTGAATGCGACCTTCAAAGGGTTTGTCGCGGTCGACGCACAGGGGCAGGTCATTTGGTATTGGCGCACGACTGGCCCGCCTCAAGCATTCACTCGCCGTGCCAACGGGAACTTTGTTTTTAACGATCTTGGCGTCGGGCTTTTTGAAGTCACAGCCGAAGGCGCAATTGTCCATCGGCTCGATGCCGGAACGGCGGGCACGGCGCCCCATCACGACGTGACCGCTACTCCGCAGAATACCATTTTGTTCATCGCCCACGAAGACGGCGCCGGACGCGGCACAACTATTACCGGCGATGCCATCTGGGAATGGGTACCCGAAACTGGTGCGTTGATCAAACGATGGACAACCTTCGACGCGCTGGACCCGGCCGTCGACTGGGGATCGCGAAGCAAGTCTTCGGATTGGGTACACGCCAACGCGCTGTCTATCGGTCCACACGGGAACATCATCTTCTCGATGTACCTGCTTGGTCAGATAATTTCGATCGCTCCCGATTGGCACTCGCTCGAATGGCGATTGGGCGGAATTGGAAGCACGTTCACGGTTGACGCGGACGCGATGTTCGACGGTCAGCACAATCCCCAACTCGTCTCCCCAACCGATATAATTTTCTTTGACAACGGCCTCAATCGTGCCGCCGGCGCGCAGTATTCTCGGGGCCTCGAAGTGGCGCTCGATACTGTGGCGCACTCGGCCCATCGGGTGTGGCAGTTCCGCCCCTCGCCGGACATTTTCGCACCGATCATCGGATCTATTCATCGTTTTGAGAACGGCAATACGCTCGTGCATTTCGGCGTTTCCCCTGTGGTATATCAAGGCGCAACCGGACCGATCGCTACCTTTGAAGTCACCGGTGATGGCCAAGTGGTTTGGACGCTGATTACGAGCAATGCCAAAACGGTGTATCGCGCCACCCCGCTTACCGCGATCGGCGGAGAGAAACTCCCACAATAGAAGGTATTGCCAGATACTTGCCGCCAGTTGTTCCCGCGGCCAACTTCGGGGCGCCCGAACAACTTTCATCGCCCACGGAGAGACATGGATGGCTCACGCCCCGCTGCCACTTGCGCCGCGCCGCTTTGGCGAAACAATGCGAACCGACGCGTGGTGGATCCAGCCGACAGTCGTTTTCCTCTGTCTCAGCACTTTTATCGTCTAC
>JANYBD010000007.1 GCA_025360995.1 Gemmatimonadota bacterium | reverse complement strand
CCCGCTGAGCCGGCCGATGTCCACTTACGACGAAATCACGCAGCCCCATATCGCGACCATCGAAAGCGACGGCCGACGCTACAATGTGTCGGTGCGCGTTGGGTACGATGGCATTGAATACGTGGGCCGCCTTTGGTTTGCCGACGAGTCGTGGGACGACTTGGGACTCCCGGATCGCGGTGCCTTACCGGGACGCACTAAAGAAGAGGTGCTCGGCCTCGCCAAGCGGCTCACGACGGAAGACATGATAAAGCGGCATCGCCGCGCCCTGTCCGAGAAACGCCGTTTTCACGGACTCCGCAAAGCGACCGACGAAATCCTCGCCAAAATCCGCTACCTCAATCAGGTCGCGATTTCCATGCGCGCCGGACTGCTCGACGTTGAGGGTGCGGCCCAGGAAATTGACCTCACGGAAAAACAACTCCACGCACTCATCGACCGGCTCTCTGTGTTCGCTGGCGTCGAAGAGTAGCGTAGGCGTGTTTCGTGGACACCGTACTCTCTGCCCACCTCCTCGCTGAATTTCACGCCCTGCTTGAGTTGCAGAGTGTGGATCCGCAGTCTCCCGAAGCCACCGCGGCACTCGTCGAGCTGCAATCGATTGGCGAGAGCACGCTGCTGGACCAACTCCGCGAATCTACGCCCGAAGGATTATTTGAAATGATGCGCGTGCCGGGACTCGGCCCGTCGCGCATCCGGCGAATTCACGACGGGCTCGGCATTGACACGTTGCAAGCGCTCGAGGCAGCGGCGCGGGACGGGCGCATCGCCGCGCTTCCGCGCTTTGGTGACGGCGTCGCCGAGCAGGTGCTACGCGGCATTGCCGCGCTCAAGGAAAGTGGCGCCCCCGTGCTTTTGCCGCACGCGAAATCCGAGGCCGAACGCCTGCTCGCGGCGGTACGGCGACACCCCGGTGTCGTGCGCGCCGAGATTGCCGGAATGGTGCGGCGGCACTGCGAGGTCGTCAGTGATCTCGACATCGTGGCGGCAGTGCGCGGTGCGCCGGAAACAGTCGCGGCCCAACTCGCGCGTGCGAGCGGCGTGCGCGATTCGATGGGCAGCGGCACACGCCGCGTTTCCATTCGATACCATGACGGCACCCGCCTCCATTTACTTTGCGTTCCCGAGCGCGAGTTCGTCGTCGCGTTCTGGCGCGCCACGGGCTCGGACACGCACGTGCGGGACATTACCGCCCGCGCCGCAGTTCGCCGCCTCACGATCGGCGAGAGTACACTCACGGATGCGGCTGGGCACGAAGTCGAACTGGCCGATGAGCTCGCCCTTTATGCCGCGCTCGGTATGCCGTGGATACCACCCGAACTTCGAGAAGGACTGGGCGAGTCTGCGGCCGCCGTAGCGCGTACGTTGCCAACGCTCATTAACGCGACGGATATCCGCGGCGTATTGCACTGTCATTCTCAGTATTCCGATGGTGGCGCCACCATCGCAGAGCTGGCGGCCGATGCCGTTCGCCGCGGCTGGCAGTACCTCGGCGTCAGCGATCACTCGCAGTCGTCGTTTTATGCGGGCGGGCTCACCAGCGAATCGCTCGAGCGCCAGCACGACGACATCGACGCCGTGAACGCGACGTTCACGGACTTCCGGGTGCTCAAGGGCGTCGAAGCTGATATTCTGCCGTGCGGACGCGTGGACTATCCTGTCGAAGTTCTCGACCGATTCGACTATGTGATTGCGTCGGTGCATTCGCGGTTCGGCATGAACGAATCCCAGATGACCGAACGCGTGCTCAAGGCCCTCGACGACCGTCACGTGACCATTTTGGGACATCCCACCGGTCGATTGCTGCTTACGCGCGAACCATACGCTATCGATATGAACGCCGTCCTTGAACGCGCCGCTCACGCTGGCGTGGCGGTCGAACTCAATGCCGATCCGCATCGCCTGGACCTCGACTGGCGGCTCTGTCGCACGGCGCGCGACCACGGCACGATGATCGAGATCGGTCCCGACGCTCATTCCGTTGCCGGCCTGGAGAACATTCATCTCGGGATCGGCATGGCCCGAAAAGGGTGGCTTGCCGCGGGCGATGTGCTCAACACCAAGAGCGCTGATGACGTGACGGCGTTCGCCCGTCGACGCCGCCTCGCGGTCACTCCAGCATGACCGTCAAGAAAAAGGTGGTGGTCGGAAAGGCGGTCGCGCCAAAGGGCAAAGTGGCCCGTCGCCCCAAATCGCTGAAGGGTCCGGCGTTGCGCGGCCATGCCGACACGATCTTTCGGCGATTGACGAAAGAATTTCCCGACGCGCATTGCGAGCTCAATTTCCGCTCGCCACTGGAACTTGTCGTCGCCACAATTTTGAGCGCGCAGTGCACGGACAAGCGCGTCAACATGGTGACGCCGGCATTGTTTCGCCGCTATCCGACTGCGACCGCGATGGCGGCCGCCCGCGTGGAAGATCTCGAAGACATCATTCGCAGTACAGGGTTCTATCACAACAAGGCGAAAAGCATCATTGGCATGGCTCGGGTACTGGTCACCCATTATGCCGGCGAAGTACCACGATCCTTGGAAGAGCTGGTGGTCCTCCCGGGAGTCGGTAGAAAAACGGCCAATGTCGTACTCGGCAACGCCTTCGGACTTAATGAAGGTGTGGTCGTCGACACCCATGTCGCCCGGCTGAGCCTCCGGCTTGGGCTTACGAAAGAGACGGACCCCGTAAAAATCGAGCTGGCGCTCATGCCGCTCTTCGAGCGCGGGGACTGGACGATGTTGGCGCACCTGTTGATCTGGCACGGCCGACGTACCTGCGATGCCCGCAAGCCGAAATGCGCTGAATGTGTGCTAAGTGATATCTGTCCTTCGGCCGTGTAGACCGATACAATTAATCCATGCCAAAAATCGCAACGTTCGAAACCAACGTCGGCACCATCACCGCCGAACTCTACGACAAAGAGGCGCCGGTTACCGTCGCCAATTTTGAAAAACTCGCGAACTCCGGCTTTTACGATGGCGTGAAGTTTCACCGCGTTATTGCGGATTTCGTCGTTCAAGGCGGAGATCCGTTGTCGCGCGATCTTCCCGCCGGCAACCCGCGCGTGGGAACCGGAGGCCCTGGCTGGCATATTAAATGCGAAACAGCTGGCAATCCGCACCAGCACGCGGTTGGCGCACTCTCGATGGCACATGCCGGCAAAGACACTGGCGGCAGCCAATTCTTTATGGTGCTGAGCGAGCAGAATACGCGTCATCTGAATGGCGTACACACCGTGTTTGGCCAGATCACCGCCGGCCTCGATGCAATGCAAAAGATCAAAGGCAACGACGTGATGACCAAAGTGCGCGTCGTCTAGAACTGCGATCGCCTTACCGGAATCAGGGGAGCTACCTACTATGTCCAGCCACCAACACACATCCGATCGAAGTGCCGCGTACACCGGCCTCATTGGCGGTGCCATCGCGCTATTCGTGATGGTCTACACAATCGTACATCTGACCGAAGCCCATTACGCGAAAGCTGAGGGTGCCAAGACCACGGCAGCCGCCGCAAAGTAGCTATATGTGAGCCGGCTACCCGGCTCGCCTGATCTCCCCTCCTTTTTCAGGCCTTTTATTGGCCAAAGCGGGCACGATTTCAACGCAGGCGTATGGAGTTGCCGGCCCGGCCCGGCGTTTTTTCTTCTCCGGGTTGATCATCGTTGCTGTCGTCGGCGTTGTCGCCTTTGAGGCCATCAATCGCCTTAGGGACAATACGGCACTTGTGGTGCATTCCAATGAAGTGCTCACCACACTTGCAAGCGTTGATGCCGAAATTGCCAAAGGCTCTTCGGCAAGACGCGGCTTGATCCTCAGCCGTGACAGCGCTTTTCTGATCGTCTTTCAGACCGCTCGCGACCATGCCGACGACTTGGTCGATCATCTCCGCGAGCTGACCCAAGACAATCCCGACCAACTGCGCCTCGCCGAACAGGTGGCCTCGGCTGAGGCCGGCCGCTTTGCCGAAATGAAGGCATCGTTGGATGCTTTTGGTGCCGGTAAGCCGCTTCAAACGGAACTCAACCCCCACGATGCGACCGCCCGTGGCATCCGCACTGGACTGTTTGCACTCGTGTCCGAGGAGCATCGCATTCTCGCCGACCGTGAGTGGCGTGCGGAACGCACCGAAATCGCCGCGGATTTGGCAATCGGCGGTGGATTTGCGCTCGCCTTAGCATTGTTTTTCATGGCGGCTCGCCGTTCCGTGCGGGCGGCAATCGAACACCAGGAAAGCGACCGCCTGCTGAGTGAACGCGCGATCGAACTCGCAGTTGCCAACCGTCAACTTGGAGAGCTACTCCGCTCGACCTCTGATCGCCTTGAAGATCCATTGCGTGCACTTCAGGCAGCGGTCGGCACTATTGGCAAAATCGTTGAACTGCCACGCGACCCCGACGCACTGCGTGCCATACGCGATCTGCCGCACTCGACCGAGCGAATGAGCCGCATCGTACTTGACCTGCGCACCTATTCACATCTCGTAGGATACGACTTTATGCGGGCACGCGTGCCGCTTGAAATCGTCGTGCGCGGTGTCATCGACGAACTCGCCCCGCGCATTCGCGAGAGCAATGCAACGGTCCAGATCGCCCATCCGTTGCCAACGGTGATTGGCGACGCACGGCTGTTGCATTTCATATTTTTCAACCTCATCGCCAACGCGGTGTCATTTCACCTTCCGGACGAGCCACCGCAGGTGAGAATTGCCGCAACGACTGACGGCGCGCGCGCGACCATTGCCGTGAGCGACAAGGGGATCGGAATCGAGCGGGATAATCACGCCAGAATCTTCAGCCTGTTCGAACGCCTCGACCAACGCGAACCGCACGGCAGCGGCGTCGGACTTTCCATCGCCCAGCGAGCGGCAGAGTTGCTGTCCACCCGAATTCGCGTGGAGTCAGAACCGGGCGCAGGCAGCACCTTCTCGTTCTCCCTACCGGTCGTGAAGATGCCTTCTTGACAGCCAAATGACTGGCAAGTAAGTTATTATTGGCGGACAAATGTCCGCCATTTTCAACCAATTAGACTGACTGACCGTTCAGTTACTTATGACCGCCACCGATTCCCGCGCAACAAACGATCCGCGTTGGCGCCGTCTGCCCGAAGAACGGCCGGGCCAGCTTCTCGACGCCGCCCTACACGTATTCGCCGAGCACGGCATTGCGGCCGCGAAACTCGAGGACATCGCGGCGAGAGCCGGCGTCTCCAAAGGCACCATTTACCTGTACTTCGAAAGCAAGGAAGACTTGTTCCGCGAAGTCGTGCGGCAATGTCTGGTCCCCCGCATTGCCGAAGGCGAGCGTGTTGCCGGTGACGGCACCGCCAGTGAACAAATGGAACGATACCTGCGCCATCATTGGTCATGCTTTGCCGACGAGGGATCCGATGGCTGGATTCGCCTCGTGTTACTCGAACTGCATAAGCACCCAGAGTTGCACGAGTTCTACAGAACAGAACTCATTGAAGTCTCCAACCGTGCCCTTGGCGGTATCATCAGCCGCGGCATTGAGCGCGGGGAATTCCGACGCCTTGACCCGATCGCGACGAGCGCCATCATCAAGGCCATCACGCTGATGCATGTGCTCTGGCGTGGCACCCGTTCTTCGAAACCATCCATTGAATTCGCGACGCGTGAGGAGAACATCAACTCGATTGTCGACTTTGTGCTTCACGGGCTCCGCGCCGAAAAAAATATCTCCGCACCGAATTCCTAACCCGCAAGACGAAGCGCGAAATTATGCAAACTGCCCGATTCACTTTTCGCCTGGCCGCGGCGCTATTCCTGTCGCTCGCCGCTGGAACACTACTCGTCGGCCAAGAACCCGTCGTCATCTCCCTTGGCGGCGCGGCGCGCTTCGCCGCGGACAAGAGTGCCGGCCCCGAAGCCGCGCGACTGCGCGTCGCCCAGGCGGAAGCCCGGGTCCGACAACGACGCGCCGATTTTCTTCCGAACCTGTCCGGAGCAGTCGGCGAAAACGAGCGCACCTTCAACAGCGCCAGCTTTGGCATCAGCTTCAACGATCCGCTTACCGGCAAATCGCTGTTCAATCCAAACGGCCAAGTGCTCGGACCCATCCGCACGTGGGACGTCCGAGGCACCTTGCGACAGAGCATCTTCGATGCGGGTTCCTTCGCCCGGCTTCAGGCCGCCCGTGCCGGCGTTGCCGCCTATAGCGCCGAGGTCTCAGTCGCATCACAAATGGCGGCCGCGACGGCGGCGACCGCGTACGTGCGCGCGCTCCGAGCCGAAGCGCAGATCGCTGCACGTGTCGCCGACTCGACGCTCGCTACTGAGTTGCTCGGCATCGCGCGCGATCAGCTTTCGGCTGGCGTGGGCATTGCCCTCGACGTGACGCGCGCTCAATCACAGTTGGCGTCGGCTCGCGTCCAACTTCTCGTTGCCCGCAACGAGCAGAGCCGAACGCTTCTGGAGCTCACGCGCGCCCTTGGCCTGCCGGCCGGCACGCCCGTGGTACTCAGTGATTCGTTACTTCGTCTGCCAACGACCGTTGCAATTCCGAACGCAACCGAAGCCACAGCAGTAGCGATGCGCAGTCGTGCCGACCTTCTCTCCGCGGACGAACAGATTCGCGCGAGTGCGCGGCAACTCGGTGCGTTGCGAGCGGAGCGGTTGCCGTCACTGGCCGCCTTTGCCGATCAAGGTGCTACGGGAAAAACCACGGACCATTTGCTCAATACGTATACCGTCGGCGTGCAACTCTCGGTGCCAATTTTCGACGGTTTTCACCGCGAAGGGCGAATTGACGAACAGCGATTGGCCATCAAGGAGCTCGATGTCCGCAAGCGCGATCTTGCGCTTCAGGCAAGCACCGAAGTTCGCAGTGCCCTGTTCGACCTCACGGCGTCCGCCGAAGAACTCATCGCAAACGAGGAACGCCTTGGTCTCGCGGACCAAGAGCTTTCGCAGGCACGCGACCGCTTTCGGGCCGGTGTCTCCGGTAACGCAGACGTCATTACGGCCTCCATCAGTCTCAATGCGGCACGTTCGCAGCTTATCGACGCTCGGGCCGCCGTCCAATCGGCCCGTGTGGCGCTGGCGCGCGCGCAGGGCACCGTCACTGAGCTTCCATAACTCGCCTCACTTTTTCTCAGAGAAAATTGTCCAATGGCTTCGACCGTTACTCCCGCTACAGATACTGTCACGACCAGCAAAAAGAATCGTGTGTTCCCCGTACTTATTCTCGTGGCACTCGGAGCCCTGATATGGGCCGGAAAGACCTACATCTACGGTCTCTCGCATCAAACCACCGACAACGCCCAAGTTGATGGATCCATCGTGCCGGTGCTCGCCAAGGTTGGCGGTTTTGTAAAAGCATTAAACGTCACGGAGAATCAGCATGTGAAAGCCGGCGACGTTCTCGTGCAGATTGATGATGCCGAGTACGCGGTTCGCGTCGCCCAGGCAGACGCGGAGCTTGCCGCGGCGCTGGCGGCGGCCGGAACAAAGGGAGTTGACGGCCAAGCCGAAGCAATGATTCGCAGTGCCCAAAGTCAGCGGCAAGTGGTAGATGCGCAAATTCTTTCGGCGCGCGCCGCACAGGCAAAGGCCGCCGCAGATCTGAGCCGGTTCAAGGAGTTGATCGTCAAACAAATCGTGTCGAAGCAGCAGCTCGACGCGGCGCAGGCGGCATTCGATCAGGCCAATGCAAACCTTGCCGTCGTCGAACGTCAGGCCAATTCCGCGACTGCCCAACTCTCAAATGCCGAAGCAGGATCCAAGCTCGCCCAGGCGCGACTCGCCGGTTCGAGGGCGATGCACGAAAATGCAGCCTTGCAGTTGTCGTACACCAAGATCGACGCCCCGTTGGACGGCACGGTGAGCCGCAAGCAGATCGAAATCGGGCAACTCGTGCAACCTGGCCAGCCGCTCCTGACACTCGTTGCCGATACTGGTGTGTACGTCAATGCCAACTTCAAAGAAACGCAACTCAGCACCATCCGTGTCGGGCAATCCGTCGAAATTGAAGTGGATTCCTATTCCGGCTGCAGCGCTGAGGGCAAAGTGCAGAGCCTTAGCGCGGCCACTGGCGCAAAATTCGCCCTGCTACCGCCCGATAACTCGACCGGAAACTTTACGAAAGTTGTCCAGCGTGTTCCGGTCCGCATTCAAGTTACAAAAGGATGCGGGCCGGATCGGCCGCTGCGTCCGGGCATGAGTGTGACGGCGCATGTATTGACTAAGTAGGCGCGACATGGCTGGCACGGCAGTTCCCGACAAATACCGATACAAGTATCTCATCGCCATCGCTGTGACGATGGCAGCGATGCTCGAACTGATCGACACGAGCATCGTGAACGTGGCGATTCCGCATATGATGGGAAATCTCGGCGCAACCCTCGATGAAATTTCCTGGGTCTCGGTCGGCTACATCATCGCGAACGTCATCATCATTCCGATGTCCGGATGGCTCTCGGCGTATTTCGGCCGCAAACGCTATCTCACAATGTCGATCACGATTTTCGTGGTCAGCTCATTTTTCTGCGGCGCGGCGACATCGCTTGGCGGGCTCGTATTCTGGCGCATTGTACAAGGCATCGGTGGCGGCGGACTGTTATCCACCGCCCAGTCCACGCTCTGGGAAGCGTTCCCGCCGAAAGAAGTCGGCATCGGCCAAGCGATGTTCGGCATTGGCGTCATGGTTGGCCCAACGCTCGGGCCGACCCTCGGCGGCTATATCGTCGACAATTTTAATTGGCCCTGGATTTTTTACATCAACTTGCCGCTGGGCACACTCGCCGGTCTGCTCGTGTGGAGATACGTGCCGAACTCCGAACACGCGCAAAAGGCGGAAACGGTGGATTGGCTTGGCGTCGGGTTGCTGACCGTCGGCGTCGGATCGCTGCAGTTAATGCTGGAGCGCGGAGAGCGATTCGATTGGTTTGAATCGAGATTCGTGACGGCCATGGCGGTGACGGCGCTGTCTTCGTTCATCCTGTTGGTCTGGCACGAACTGACCACGCCGGAGCCGGTGATCAACTTCCG
>JANYBD010000006.1 GCA_025360995.1 Gemmatimonadota bacterium | reverse complement strand
AAGTTCACGCCTGGCACCGTAGCAAGGAGATCACCAAGCGTGAGTGCGCCACTGGCATACATCGCATCGCGGTCCCAGTGCCAGCTCGCCGCGCCAATTTCTGTCGATGCGGGCGCATACGGGCGCACGAGTGGCGACTTCAACGTGTCGTGCGGTGGAATTCGGGATTCGTTCACGCTGTCTCGGCGCGCAAACGCCGAGTCGGGAATCGCTGAACGCGTGACGGTGTCCGTGACGGACCTGCGCACGGTATCCGCTGCGGGCTTGCGAATAGAATCGCTGGTGGGCTTAGGCACGGGCGGTGGTCCACCGCCCTGCGCTAGGCCAACCGCCGGTGTGAACGCCGTGAACGCGGCGAACAGTAGTCCAACGAACAACCGCAAGGCTGAATTCCTTCCCGTCAGCGCGCCCTCCCCCGAACGAACTCGACGAATGTGCGCACCGGCACTCCCGTGGGCCCGCGGGGAATCACCACGAGGTCCGACTCCGTATACGCCGTGCCTGCAATATCCAAATGGACCCACGAATATCCCTCGGCAAACTCGGCGAGAAATAGCGCGGCCGTTGTCGTGCCGGCACCCCGACCACCGATGTTCTTGATGTCCGCCACATCGGACTTGATCTGCTCTTTGTACTCGTTCCACATCGGCAACTGCCAACCGGGTTCCCCACCCCGCTTCCCTGCGGCCAGCACCTCGTCGATGGTGCTTTGATCGTTGCCGAGCACACCCGTGGCCGTGTTCCCGAGAGCAACGACACAAGCGCCTGTAAGCGTCGCTGCATCAACAACGGCTTGCGGTTTAAAACGTGCCGCATACGAGAGAACGTCGGCGAGGACCATGCGGCCCTCAGCGTCGGTATTGATAATCTCGATTGTCTTCCCGTTGATCGCACGAACCACGTCGCCTGGATTCATTGCCGTGCCGCTTGGCATGTTGGTAGTCGAACCGACTAGGCCAATCACATTGATTTTCAATTTCATGCGAGCAATCGCTTCCATCGCGCCCAGAACACCGGCGGCTCCACTCATATCGAATTTCATCCACTCCATTCGATCGGCGGGCTTGATGGAAATGCCGCCGGAATCGAAACAGAGTCCCTTGCCGACGAGACATATCGGTGCCTCGCCACGGCCGCCGCCACGGTACTCGAGGATGATGAACTTCGGATCCTGCGGCGTGCCCTGCGCGACGGCAAGGAAAGATCCCATCTTGAGCCGGGTCATTTCTTTGCGGCCGAAAACGGTCACTTTGAGTTTGTGCCGTTTGGCAATGTCACGCGCCGTGGCCGCGAGATGCGCGGGTGTGCAAAGATTGCCCGGCATAATGGCCAGGCGTCGGGCAACGCGCTGGCCCTCCGCAACGGCCACGCCGGCGGCGAGTGCGTGTGCCGCACCGCGGACGCTCGCTACGAAAATAATTGCTTCCAGAAGCGGCTTGGATCGCTCGCGCACTGGAGGCATTGTCTTCAGGTCGCGATATTCCCAACTGCCGAGCGACAAACCAATCGCTGCATTTTCCAATGCGGTACCGTCGAGTGCATCGGCCCAAAACGCCATGCGCTGTACGCCCATCGCGTTCGCTTTGCGGCCGGCAAGAGAGGCAGCACGGGTCATCGCGGTGATTTCGGGTGCGGCGCCGAGTCCAACAAGCAGCACGCGTTGCGGCCCACGATTCGCATTGAGGATCAATAACGTTTCATCACGGGCGCCCTTGAAATCTTTCTGGCGAATGGCACGCGAAAGAGCACCGCTTAACACCCGGTCGAGTGCGCCGAGCGATCGCGGCAGCGGTTTGTCGGACGGTAATGCAATCGCCAGTAACGGCGAGCTCAGACGAGACGGATCGCCAGCGCGGACCGAAAGTACAAGGGATAGTGGTGCCACGATCAGCTCCTAGCTCCGGCGATGACCGCATCGCCGAACTTAGACGTTGACACTTCCGTGGACCCAGGCATTTGACGAGCCAGATCGTAGGTGACGGTCTTGGCGGTAATGGCCTTTTCGACGCCTCGTACGATGCGGTCTGCCACTTCCTGCCAGCCCATGTGTTCGAACATCATCACGCCGGAAAGTATGACACTCCCGGGGTTGATCTTATCGAGGTCGGCGTATTTGGGCGCCGTACCGTGGGTGGCTTCGAACACGGCGGCGGCGTCGCCGATATTGGCGCCGGGTGCAATGCCTAGCCCGCCGACTTGAGCGGCCGCCGCATCGGAGACGTAGTCGCCATTCAAGTTTGGCGTAGCAATCACTTCATAATCTTCTGGACGAAGCAATAATTGCTGGAACATCGAGTCGGCGATGCGGTCCTTGAGAATCACTGCGTCGGCGCGCGCCCCAGTTCCGCCCTTGTAGAAATCCGCCTCGGAGACAACGGTCGCCGCGAATTCGTCGCGGGCAATTTCATATCCCCAATCACGAAAGCCGCCCTCCGTGAACTTCATGATGTTGCCCTTGTGCATCATCGTGACCGTTTTCTTGCCACGCTTGATCGCATACTCGAGGGCCATCTTTACCAGACGCTTCGACCCAAACGGCGACATGGGCTTTAAGCCAATCGCCGAGCCTTCGCGAATATTCTTATTGAATCTGGTTTTGATGAAATCGCGCAGTTCGTTGGCTTCAGGTGAACCAGCCTTGAACTCGATTCCGGAGTATACGTCTTCGACGTTCTCACGGAAAATAGTGATGTTGAGTTTTTCGGGCGCTTTCATCGGTGCACCTACGCCCGTGAAGTATCGTACGGGACGAATGCAGGCATAGAGATCGAGTTCTTGGCGCAACGCCACGTTCAGTGAGCGAATACCGCCGCCCACCGGTGTCGTCAGCGGTCCTTTAATTGCAACTTTAAACTCGCGAACCGCTTCGAGCGTTTCTGCCGGCATCCACTCGCCCGTCGCGTTGAACGCCTTCTCGCCGGCAAGGATTTCCATCCATTCGACTTTGCGTTTGCTACCGTACGCCGCTTCGACGGCAGCATCAAACACTCTCACGGAGGCGCGCCAAATATCGGGACCGGTGCCGTCGCCTTCAATAAAGGGAATAATCGGATGGTCGGGAATCTGGAACTTGCCGCCCGCGGCTTCGATGCGTTCGCCCTTGGCAGGAACAGTGGCGTGTTTATAGGCAGTCACTTGTTTTGATCCTTATTTTGTTCGTACGTAAGTCAGTCAGGTAAAATAGCGAAGTTCGTCCGATACGGGTACAGTGTACGAAATCACGCCACCGGATTGGGTACCACGCGTCCGGAAAAAAACGCCTCGAGGTTGTCCACCGCGAGCATTCCCATTGCCGTTCGGGTTTCGTCTGTTGCGCTACCTATATGTGGTAGTAAGACGGCATTGGGGAGTTCCAGAAGCTCGGATCGCACCGCTGGCTCCCCTTCAAAGACGTCGAGTCCAACTCCGGCAATCGCACCAGCGCGGAGTGCGGCAACCAACGCGATTTCGTCTATTACGTCGCCCCGGGCCGTGTTGATGAGGAACGCTCCCGGACGCATTCTCGCTAACCGCTCCGCGTTGATGAGATGGCGCGTGTGATGCGTGGATGGCACGTGCACCGACACAAAGTCACACGCCGTCAGCAACGCCTCGATAGTCGCACAACGCACCACGCCAGCGTCAGTCGCCTGTTGATCAGTAAGCGAGCGGCTCCACGCGAGCACGCGCATGCCGAACCCATCGCGCGCGCGCGCGGCCACAGCGCGCCCGATTCGACCAAATCCAACAAGACCGAGCGTTTTCCCCGATACTCGAGTGCCCAATAAATGTGTCGGATGCCAGCCGGACCAATTCCCCGCCCGCAGTTCGCGCTCGCCTTCACCCGCGCGTCGAGCGGTCGCGAGCAATAAGAGTATGGCGAGATCTGCGGTATCGTCGGTGAGTACGCCTGGGGTATTCGTGACCGTGATACCAAGTTCACGCGCGACAGCAATATCGATATTGTCGTATCCGACGCCGAAATGGGCGAGGAGCTTCGTCCGAACTTCTGAACTGCCGGACAGCGTGGCAGCGTGCAGCGTCGCAGCGTGCAGCGGGTCGCCGAGCGTGGTGATCATCGCATCGGATGATGCCAGTGCCTGTGATAGCGCGGCAGCGTCGAAAGGAATGTCCGTGCTGTTCAGTCGCGCGTCGAACATCGTTGTCAATCGCGCCTCTACCTTGGGTGGTAGCCGGCGGGTGACCGTGATAATCGGGCGCGTAGTTGGCACTTCGCTAACCGTCACCGTGATGCGAGCGTTGCCGCACTTTCCTGGTACCACGCTTGCGCCGCCGCAACTCCGCTTCCCAGCGTCACTGGAATGCCGGCGTCGTTCAGCGCCATTTCCACTCCCGATAGCGCGCCGAGCAACATCAAGTCATTGAGATCGCCTACGTGACCGATGCGGAACACTTTGCCAGCAAGCCTGCCAAGCCCACCGCCCAACGCGAGGTTGTACCGGCGGAACGCGATATCAATAACCGCAGCGGCGTTTTTTCCGTCGGGCACCAGGACAGCCGTCACGGTGCCCGAATAGGTCTTGGGATCTTGTGCACAGATTGCTAAACCCCAAGCGCGAACCGCTCGACGCACACCTTCTGCAAGACGATGATGTCGTGCGATGACGTTGTCCATGCCTTCTTCGAACAGCATGTCGAGTGCTGCTCTCAGTCCGAACAGGTGGGCGAGCGCCGGCGTGTAAGGGAAAGACCCTAGTGCGTTCTGTTTTGCCTGATCGCGCAAATCAAAGAACACTCGTGCGCACTTTGCTGAATCGGCCATCGCCAATCCTTTCTCGCTGACGCAAAGCAACCCAAGTCCGGCCGGCATCATGAATCCTTTCTGCGAACCGGCGATGGCGAAATCGACTTTCCATTCGTCGAAGCGAAAGTCGAGGCTGGCGATCGAACTCACGCCATCGACATAGAGCAGCGCCGGATGCTTGGCTGCATCCATCGCCGTCCGGATTGCTCCGATATCGCTGGTGACACCAGTGGCCGTCTCGTTGTGAACTATCAATACGGCTTTGATGTCATGTTGGGTGTCGCCAGCTAGCAATTGACCGATGCGATCCGGGGGTGCGGCCTCGCCCCATTCGAGATCAATCACATCAACCCGCAAGCCAAGCCGCTCCGCGCAGTCAATGAACAAATGACTGAACTGCCCGAACCGACAGGCAAGGACGCGATCCCCCGGCGAAAGCGAGTTGACCAGAGAGGCTTCCCACATTGCGGTGCCGGTGGCCGGGAAAATAAATGTTTGTCCTTTCACAGTGCCGTAGATTCTTTTTAAATCTGCGAACAGTCCCCGGGGCAATTCGGGAAACGCGGAAGACCGATGGTCCTCTTGCGCGCGGTGCATGGCGCGGAGGACGCGATCGGGGACGTTGGTAGGACCGGGGACGAAGAGGAAATGGCGACCGGGCATAACGGCTAGTTGGAGTGATGAGTGGGAGTAGGAGTGCTGAGTGCGAGACTAGTGGGAGAAAGGAGTGGGAGAGGAGTGGGAGAAAGCAGTGGGAGAGGAGTGGGAGTGATTTAGTGGGAGACTTGGCCTCTCCCTCAAACAGAACCCGCGCCCGCGGTTCTTGCTAGTCGCAAGATCGTACACCTTTTGCCGCTTCGTATTGCTACGCCCAAGTATATTGCGTGAGTGAACTCCCTGCCCGTCAGCCCTGTCGTTCGGGTTTTGCGCGGCCTTACGCTTCGCTGCCCGCAGTGCGGGCACGGCGGCATCCTGCTCTCGTGGTTCCGCTTGAGGGCGGCTTGTCTCCATTGCGGGTTGCTACTCGACCGGGGAGCGCGGGACTTCTTTGTCGGCGCTTACTTGATCAACCTGATCATTGCCGAAATGGTGTTCGCGATTGGATTTGGCGTCTGGATAATGCGGAGCTGGCCGAACATTCCGTGGGACATGGTGCAATGGGTGGCGATCGTTGCTATCATCGCCGCACCGCTGATCACGTACCCGTTCACGCGAACCACGTGGTTGGCAGTGGATCTCATCTTTCAGCCGCCGACCGACCATGACCGGGTGGCGGGTTAGCCGTTCGGCGTCACGACTCGCCGCGCCACTATACTGCAGCGCGCAGTTTGCCGAGCCGCTCGACCGCTTGTTCTAACGTGGATTGCTTCTTACAAAACGCAAAGCGCACGTAGCGTTTGCCTTCGGCCGCGTTGGGGCGATAGAAACTCGACCCTGGCACTGTGGCGACGCCAATTTCCCTCGTCATCCATTTCGCAAACGTGACGTCGTCGTCGCGACTCAATGCGCTAAAATCGGCGAAAAAATAATAAGCGCCTTGCGGCTCGGCGAACTGGAATCCGGCGTCACGCAACGGACCGGCAAGAAACTCGCGGCGCGCCAGATAATTCGCGGAAAGCGTTTGGTAATACTCATCGTCAAATGCGTAGCCAATCGCGGCGGCCTGTTGCAACGGCGCTGGGGCGCCCACTGTGAGAAAATCGTGGACTTTGCGAATGGCACTCGTTTTGTCTGGTGAAGCGATCGCATATCCAAGGCGCCATCCGGTAATACTGAAGGTCTTTGAAAGACTCGAAATCGTGACCGTGCGATCGCGCATTCCCGGCAAGGTAGCCATGGGAATGTGTTCCCCTTGGAATACGATGTATTCATATGGATCATCGGTGATGACCAGCAAATCGTGCGCGATGCAAATGCGAGCGATCGCCTCCAGTTCGGCGCGGGAGAACACGTGGCCCGTGGGATTGTGCGGTGAATTGAGCACCAGTGCTTTGCTGCGCGGCGTGATGGCGCCTTCGAGTGCGGCCGCATCGAACTGCCAGTCGGGCGGCGTGAGCGGCACAAATACCGGCGTGGCGCCACAGAGAATCGCGTCCGGTCCATAATTCTCGTAGAACGGTTCGAAGATCAGCACTTCGTCGCCCGGATTAAACAGCGCCAGGAACACCGCCGCGGCGGCTTCAGTGGCGCCACAGGTGACGGTGATCTCGCGTTCGGCATCCACCGGCATGCCATACCGGCGATCATACTTCCCGACGATCGCATCGCGGAGCGGTTTTGAGCCCCACGTCGTCGCATACTGATTAACATCCGCGTGAATTGCTGCACACGCGGCCTCTTTCATTGCGGCTGGCATCGGGAAATCCGGAAACCCCTGCGCCAAATTAATCGCTCCGTGCTCGTTCGCCACGCGGGTCATCTCGCGGATGACCGATTCGGTAAAGGTGCTGGTGCGGATCGCGTTCGCCATTGGCAGCTGTTCGGGAAAAGAGGAGTACAGTGACGACGCTACTTGGAGCGGCGGTGCGCTGTGATAAGCACGGCAATCTCGTCGGTACGCGGATTGACGAAATCCAATCGCACGCGACCGTCGCCAAAGTCGCTGACCGTCGCCGGGATGGAACTGTTCGTGAGCGACCATCCGGCCGGGAGTACCACCGTGTTTAGCGGACGCCCGAATGTTCGATCCCACAAGAGTTCATTCCCCGTCAGCGTGTACCGAACAGAATCTGTATAGGTCTCCGACATTCTCAATCGCACGGATTGTCCGGGCCGAACTGTTGCGAATCGGAAGACGATGGCTTCGGTCGTCGGCGTCACGCCCGATTCGCCGGGCGCGGCTGCCGTGATGTCTGCGCCCTTGAGCAATTTCCAACTGAGTGGCTCGCCCGTGTCGAGGTTTCGCGCTGACGGGTTCGACGCGGTGCTTCCCGTGCGCACGATGTTCACGTACGTGCCCGTGCCAGCTCGCGACTCGGTGTAGTCGTGATACAAATCAAACGCGTGTGTTTCCGGTTGTTGCAGGAAGTACACAATCTTGCGATTCTGGTGCGCCCGTTCGTCGAGCCGCGCCGCAACATCGCGCGGCAATACGAGTGGCGCAACACCCGTGACTGCCGGGATAGCCTTGAGCACGAGTGCGGCATCGCTTGATGTGTTGTTCCAGAACGACACGCTAATGCGACCGTCTGCATCGCGGAGAATCTGCACGGGATAATTACAAGATATCAGTTCGTAATTCGCCGGCAACACAACAGCGTTGCGTTTGATGCCCAGCGACCGGTTGAAAATAATCGTGTCGCCGGCAGTGTAATAGCTCTTTGGGTCTTCGTATGTCTTGTCAATAAGTAATCGCGATTCCCCGCCGCTCGCCGGCACGGGTCGCGTCAACGTCACCCGGATGTATTTCTGCGTCGAGTCGCGTCCGCGTACTCCCATCGCCGACGCCACATCCTGCCCCACGACATCGAACGGCAAAAATTGCCCGGTGGCGCGATCACGAACAGACTCATTGCTCGCAATACTGCCCTGGCGAATGGGATTGAAAAAATGGGTGGCGCCCGCAGCAGTGGCAGTGGCTTCATAGAGGATACGGAACTTCGCCGAGCCCGGGGCGAGCAGTTCATACCGGGTGTACGCGTCGCCGGCGACGGCCGTACCCGACTGGGCCGCCAGAACTCCAGCGGCAACGGCCAATCCTAGTACCGCGTATGTTAATCGGGGCATCGGTTCTCCAATGTGGACTAGTGATCGCGGGAATCATACGGCCCTTGCCTCGCGCGCGCACCCAGCGCCAACTTTTTCATGTCCCGTGGCACCCGGATACAATATTAAGGAGACGCGTTTTATGCGGAACAACCCTCGGCGTCAATCGTCCGCTCCGCGGTCATACGTGCGTCTCACCGAGCCGCTGGTCCGTGAAAACGGCGTCCTTCGGCCGGCGACAGGGGATGAAGCGCTCGACCGTGCGGCAGGCGGGTTCCGCCGGAACATCGACGCCCGCGGTCCAAATGCTCTCGGAACTTTCAGCTGCTCGAAGTCGACCAACGAAGTCAACTACCTTGCCCAGAAGCTCAGTCGGGTCGCCTTCGGCACGAACAATATCGACAGTTGTAATCGAACGTGACACGCACCTAGCGTCGTCGGTCTGGCGACGGTGTTCGGAGCGGGAGGCGGTACGAACTCCTACAAAGAGGTCGAAGAGACGGACGTCGTTTTCCT
>JANYBD010000122.1 GCA_025360995.1 Gemmatimonadota bacterium | reverse complement strand
GTGCGGCGCTTTTTGCGGCCCGTGCCGCCGATGAGCAGGCGGTCGAGCTGTTCGAGCGTGTGGACGCCGCGCTTTTCAGCGTCGCGAAGCAAGCCGAGCAACACGTGCGCTGTGGCGCGCGCATCGCCAGCGGCGCGATGGCGGCCATCAATCGTAACGCCATAGTGCCACGCCACCGCATCGAGATTCCGGCGCGGCAAATGGACGAGCAACCGTCGCGCCAGTTTCACCGTGCACAGCCGCTCACCGGCGATCGCATCGAGTGGTGTGGTCGCAACGCGAAGATATTCAGCGGAGAGAAAACTCCAGTCGAATCGGGCGTTGTGGGCGACAAAAATGCGTCCAATCAAATGCTGCGCGAGTTCGCCGGCGATCTCTTGAAAATGCGGCGCATTGGACACCATCGCGTCGCTAATGCCGGTGAGATGGGTAATGAACGGCGGAATGGAGCGCTGCGGATTAACAAGTGAATGAAAAACCTCTTGTACGACCGTTCCTTGGACGAGAACGGCCGCGACCTCCGTGACGCGATCACCCGACAGAGCACTCCCGCCGGTAGTCTCCACATCTACGACGACGAACGACGCATCGGCGAAGGCTGTTTCCGGATGCTCGGCAGGCCCCTGTTGGGGCTTCGAATCCGGTATGTCCCTGCTCCCTTGTCCGATGCCCATCCTTGAACATAACTTGTGAAATCATTCACAAGCCATGACGCCCTTGAAACACATCGCTGAATCAACGGTTCGACGTCTTTCGGCCTATTTGCGTTTCCTCGAAGATTTCGAGGCGCAGGGGCATCAGACAATTTCGAGCGGTGAACTCGCAGCGCAGGGCGGCACAACGTCCGCGCAGGTGCGCAAAGATCTTTCGTTTTTCGGCTCGTTCGGCAAACGCGGACTCGGCTACTCCGTCCACGCACTCGCGACGAGTTTGCGAACAATTCTTGGACTCGGCCGCGAATGGCGCGTGATCATCGTCGGCGCCGGAAAGATTGGCGCTGCCCTTGCCCAGTATCGCGGATTCCGTGAACGCGGCTTCACCGTCGTCGGCGTGTACGATGTGGACGCCACCCGACTCGGCCGCGCCCTCGACGGCAACGTCGTGCGCGATCAAACGGAACTCGAAGACGATATTCACCGTCTCAAACCGGAGATGGCACTCCTCGCCGTCCCCGCTGAGGCCGCGCAACCACTCGTCGATCGACTGGCGAAAGCAGGCATACGCGCCATTCTCAACTTTGCGCCTACCCCGTTGGTAGCACCGGCGAATGTGACGGTGCGGTCTGTGAATATGGCACTGGAGTTGGAGATTCTCTCCTATGCACTTGTCAATGAGAAAGAATGAGTGTTGAGTGGGAGTAGGAGTGCTGAGTGCGAGACTAGTGGGAGAAAGGAGTGGGAGAGGGGTGGGAGAAAGAAGTGGGAGGCGAGTGGGAGAAGAGTGGGAGGCCAGTGGGAGAGAGATTACTGCAGTTTCTCTCTCCCACGCACCTCCCACTTTGTTACTCCTCTCCCACGCGTCTCCCACTACCTATCTCCCACCCCTCTCCCACTCCTATCTCCCACGAGTCTCACACTCAGCACTCCTACTCCCACTCAGCACTCTCAGTTACTGCACGCATCGCGCTTTCGGATCCGGCTTCGCCCGATCCACCACAATTCGATGATCCAAATTCCCAATCTTTAGCGCCGTCGCAAACACAAGCTTAGACACTTCAGCCATGTGCGCGTAGTCGATGTACTGTGGCTCGTCAGTGATCTGGTGATAATCCGCGTGACCGCCCGTCGTCATGAACACGACGGGAATTCCCCATCGCGCGTACGACCAATGATCGCTCCGGCAATAGATATTTTGCGGATGGCCGTCGGCGTCAATGTTGTAATCAAAATTGAAACCGAACTTCCCTTCCGTATTCACCGTTTCCACCAAGTCGCCGAGTTCTTTTGAGAGACGGCGTGAACCCACCAACTGCAGGTAGCCCGGGCCTCCGTGCAACAGACTGCCGTCTTTCGCTAAGCCCGTCGCATCGCCAGCACCGCCACGGCCAACCATATCAATGTTGATCTGGGCCACGATCGAATCGCGCGAAACGGTCGGATTGTCGGTGAACCAGCCGCTGCCAAGCATGCCGGCTTCTTCGCCAGTGTGCCACACGAACAGCATCGAACGCTTCGGCTTGACCTTGCCAAGCGCAAACGCTTCGGCGATTTCCAGTACCGATACCGTGCCCGATCCATCGTCGTCAGCCCCGTTGTAAATCGAATCGAGGCGCGCACCGCCGTGCAGTTTGTGCAGCGTCTCAGTCAGAGCTTTCACTTGGGCGAGTTGCTCTGCAGTGGCTTCCTTGCCTGGATCGTCCGCACCCTGCGGACGCACGATCTGCATAAACGCCTTCACTGAGTCGTGATCCACCGGACGCGTGTTGAAGCCGACGTGATCGTTGTGCGCGCCGATGGCGACGTACTGACCTCGCAACTTCGGATCGGTACCGGGAAGAATGCCGATCACATTGCGAATGAGGCCTGGTGCATCGCGAAAGTGGACATCCGAGTTTAGCGTCCGTCCGACCGTTCCCTTCGTTGCCGTAGCCAGTGAAGTGCCGAGCATCGCCTCTGCCATTCGCGTGGTCACGGTCAGCGTCATGTTGGCATCGTTGTCGAATGCCGCGGTGCGTTGACGCGCGTTGGTGGGGCTGAGAGAATTCTTGATCTGCATCGGGTTCAACTGGTCGCCGGCGATGGTCACGATCATCGCCCCCGCGACCGATGCCAGATACGCGCGAAATCCGGTCGTTTGCGAAAGCTGTTGGCCATTGAATCCCGGCGGCGGATTGAAGGGCCGCATCAGCACCAACTTGCCGCGCAGCTGATCGTTCGGAATAATATTTGCCGTGTCCACAGCCGTCCCGCCAAATACGACCGCCATATTGCTGAACTGGCGCGGCTTTCCACTCGAGTTCGCAATAAAGTCCACGCCGGCTTTGTACGCGATTCCGTCGATGGTAATCGTTGATGTCGCGTCGAGCGCCCGCTTGACCGAAGGCATGAACTGGAAGTAGCCACCACTATCGCCCGCCGGCTGTAAACCGAATCGCCGCGCTTCGCGCTCGATGTATGCAGTGGCACGATTGTTGTAATCAGAGCCGAATTGACGGCCCATCAATGAATCGTCGGCATAGATGTAGAGACGCGTCATCAAATCCGCGGCGCTGATTTCGGGTTTGGTTGGGGGGCCGGAATATTTGAGCGGGAGTTCTTTAGCCTGCGACAGTGCCGCGGCAGGCAAGGCGATGATTGCAACGGCGAGTCGAGCGGCACGCGACAGGAGAGATAGGTGCATGGGACGGGGATTGGAGTTGAGCATCTGGATCAGTGGCTTAACTATGAACGCGAGGGGTAGGCAAAAGGTTGCAATCGGTTTGGTCAGTGTGAGTGCTGAGTGGGAGTATGAGTGCTGAGAGCGAGACTAGTGGGAGACGGCAGTGGGAGAGGAGTGGGAGAAAGGAGTGGGAGTCGAGTGGGAGAAAAGAGTGGGAGTCGAGTGGGAGTCGAGTGGGAGAAAAGAGTGGGAGAGAGAAACAAAAGCGCGCTCTCCCACTACT
>JANYBD010000067.1 GCA_025360995.1 Gemmatimonadota bacterium | reverse complement strand
CTGAACAATTTTGGAGCAGACGCCGCGTCGTCGCGCACGTACTTCACGCTCGGGCTCCGATTCGGCCGTTGACCCTATGAATCCTCCGCGCTCGTCCGGCTCGTCGGGCACTCCGAACGACCGCACAGAGCGCGCCATGATGCGCCGGGCACTTGTCCTGGCGCGTCGTGGGTGGGGACAGACGGCGCCGAACCCACTGGTCGGCGCCGTCGTCGTACGCGATGGTGTCATCGTTGGTGAAGGCTTCCACGCCCGTTACGGTGAGGCACACGCTGAAGTCACCGCATTGGCCGCAGCGGGCGAGGCCGCCCGCGGGGCGACCGTCTTCGTCACGCTTGAACCATGCAATCATCAGGGTCAAACTCCGCCGTGTGTGGACGCCCTCATTGCAGCCGGCGTGCATCGCGTGGTTGCAGCGATAACGGATCCCAATTCAATCGCACAGGGCGGGGCCGCACGGTTGCGTGCGGCTGGAATTCTGGTGGACTTCGGCGTTGAAGCTGAGGCCGCCCGCGAACTGAATGCCGCATTTGCCTTCGCAGCGTCGGGCGCGGCGCGACCATGGGTAACGATCAAAATCGCCGTCTCTCTTGATGGGGCGCTTGCCGATGCCAGCCGGGCTCAGCGGTGGCTCACTGGCGACAAAGCGCGCCATGAAGTGCATCGCCTGCGGGCGGCGCACGATGCGATCGCGGTCGGAATTGGCACGGCACTCGCCGACAATCCACAGCTCACCGTGCGACAAGGAAAGCGGCCACGCGTTGCTCCTTTGCGCGTCGTGTTTGACCGTGAGGCGCGTTTGCCTATTGCTTCCAAGCTCGCGCGTTCCGCTCGGCGAACGCCGACCATCTTATTCGCGGAACATCCCGATGGCGCTCGGGCCGCCGCCTTGTCGAGATCGGGTGTCCAGGTCGAAACGGTCTCGGGATTAGGGCCGGCGCTCCAACTCCTTCGGGGAAAAGGGGTTCAGTCGCTCTTGGTGGAGGGAGGTGCAGGGCTCATCGGTGCGTTTTTAGAGGCTGAATTGGCCGATCGCCTGATTATCTTTCAGGCGCCGGTGCTCTTGGGCGCGGGCGCGCTGCCAGCCTTTGGCACTGCGCCTGGCATTGAGCGGCTTCGGCTCGTCGATCGCCAGCTGTTCGACGAGGATCTGATGAGCGTGTATGCTCTGAGGTAGTGGAAATTGTTTACTGGCTTGGTCTCAAACGTCGGCCGAATTGACCGCGTGCGTTCTACCGATGCTGGCCGTGAGTTTCGCATTCACTGCGACTACCACGACCTTGCCGCGGGAGAATCCATTGCGGTGAATGGTGCGTGTCTTACCGTCCGCGAGTTCGGCGACGGTTGGTTCACCGTTGCCGCAGTGGTGACCACGCTCGACCGCACGACGGTCGCCGCATGGACCGACGGCACGCGTGTCAATCTAGAGCGCGCACTCCGCGTTGGTGATCGGCTCGGCGGGCACATGGTGCAAGGCCACGTCGATGGCGTGGCCGAGGTCACCGCTGTCCTCCAGCGCGACGATGCCCGACTAATCGATGTGGTGCTCCCGGCCGAACTCATGCCGTTGATGGTGTTGCATGGTTCGATCACTGTGGATGGAGTAAGTCTCACTATTAATGCGTTGCTCAACGATCACAGCGTACAGCTTTCGGTGATTGCGTTCACGCTCGACCACACGACACTCGGCGCGCTCAAGCCGGGCGATCACGTTCATATTGAAGCCGATGTCATCGCGAAACACGTCGAGCGGTTGATGTCAGTTCACCTCGTCTAAATCACACGACCCATGTCATTCGGAACTATAGACCAAGCCATCGCCGACCTGCGCGCCGGAAAATTTATCGTCGTGGCGGATGATGAAGACCGCGAGAACGAAGGTGATCTGATCGGCGCAGCCGAACACATCACCTCAGAGATGGTAAACTTTTTGATGCAGGCCAAGGGGATGATCTGTCTGGCCCTCAGCCCCGAACGCATCAAGCAGCTCGACTTGCCACTGATGGGCGTAGAAAATACCGAAGCGATGCGCACGGCCTTCACCGTCACGATCGATGCCGCGCCGCGTTTTGGCGTCACGACGGGCATCAGCGCCCCGGATCAGGCCGCGACGATTCGTGCTGCGGCCAATCCAAACGCTGCACCGAATGATTTGCGTAGACCCGGACACGTCCATCCGTTGCGCGCCCGCGAAGGCGGTGTGTTACAGCGGGTAGGGCACACGGAAGCGGCGGTCGATCTCATGCGACTCGCCGGCCTGCAGCCTGCAGGCGTGATCTGCGAGATTCTGAACGCTGATGGAACGACAGCCAAGCGTGCCCAGCTCGACATCTTTGCCCAACTGCACGGATTGACCTTTATCACAGTGGCGCAGCTCGTGGCCCACCGCTTGCGCACCGAGCGTTTGGTACATCGCGTGGCCGAGGCGAGACTCCCAACGCAGGTCGGGGAGTTCCGGGTAGTCGGCTATACGAATGACGTTGATGCGCATGAGCACGTGGCGCTGGTGTTCGGCGACGTACATGGCGATGCGGTTCCCGTGCGCATGCATTCGAAGTGTCTCACCGGCGATGTGTTCCATTCTCTCCGCTGTGACTGTGGCTGGCAGTTGCATACCGCGATGCAGATGATCGCGACGGCTGGTCGGGGTGTGATCGTCTATCTCGATCAAGAGGGGAGAGGCATCGGTCTGCTCAACAAACTCAAGGCGTATGAATTGCAGGACAAAGGCGCTGACACGGTCGAGGCGAATGAGCGACTCGGTTTCGCGCCTGATCTCCGAAACTACGGGATCGGCGCCCAAATTCTACTCGATCTTGGCGTACAGTCGATCAGCCCTATTACCAACAATCCCAAAAAGCTTGTTGGTCTCGAGGGGTACGGGCTGAAAATTGAAGAGCGTGTACCGCTCATTGCGCCGGATACGGCCGAAAATGCCGGATACCTCGAGACGAAACGCCGGAAGCTCGGCCACCTGCGCGCACTCTGATGGCCGAGTTCAGCGGAAGTCCGGCCGGTGCCGGCCGCCACTTTGCCGTCGTGGGCAGCCGGTTTAATGACACCGTGACCACGAAGCTCGTCGAAGGCGCCGTTAACTGTCTGGTGAAACACGGCGCCGCATTCGATGATGTCGATGTGATTTGGGTGCCTGGCGCATGGGAACTTCCGCCGGCCGTCGGCCGGTTACTGACGCTCGACCGGTACGCGGCGATTGTCGCGGTTGGCGCGGTGATTCGCGGCGAGACTCCGCACTTCGACTTTGTCGCCGGAGAGGCGGCCCGTGGGCTTGCGGATTTGCAGCGCGACTATGCGGTGCCAATCGGATTCGGTCTGCTGACGACGGATACCGAGGAGCAGGCGGATGCGCGGGCTGGCGGCGCACACGGAAATAAAGGATGGGATGCGGCATTGGCGGCGCTCGAGATGGCCGACCTGTTTGTAATGCTCGATACGGTTCACGATGACTCCGGGGACGATGGCACGGGTTGAAACACGCGGGCGCTCGCGCGCACTGCAGGCGATGTACGCATGGGATCTGCGCGATGGTCAGTTGCTGGCGGTCGTGTCCGGTGCAGTTTGGGATGACCTCGATGTCGCGCCGGACGAGCGGGAGTTTGGACGCGCGTTACTCCAAATTCTCATCGATCACGGTGCGGCGCTCGACGCCGATCTCGCAGAGGTCACGACAAATTGGCGTCTGGAACGCCTCGGGGCGATCGAACGCTGCGTCCTGCGGCTTGGCGCGGCCGAGCTGATGCAAGGCGTGACGCCGCCGCGCGTGGTCATCCAAGAGTTCGTGCGCCTCGCGGAACGCTTTGGAAGTACGCAAAGCTCGCGATTTGTGAATGGCGTGCTGGACGCGCTTGCGCGGCGAATGGGCCGTCTCAATTGAAGGTTCTGGTTATCAACTGGCAGGACCGAGAGAATCCGCTTGCCGGCGGTGCCGAGATTCATTTGCATGAAATCTTCGAACGGCTGGTGGGTATGGGGCACCAGATTACCCTGTTATGCGGCGGTTGGCCCGGCTGCCCGCCGCGGGCCACGCTTAGCGGCATTGACGTCCATCGCGTGGGGACCCGGCAAACATTCGCGCTGAAAGTGTTTGGCTATTGGTCCCGCGAATTGCGCGATAAGCCGTTTGACGTGCTGTTCGAGGACATCAACAAGGCTCCTCTTTATACGCCGTTTTGGGGCGCGAAGAAGCCGGTCGTCGCCTGTGTTCCGCATTTGTTCGGCGGCACGGTATTTCAGGAACTCGCGTGGCCGCTGGCCGCCGCCGTGTGGCTGAGCGAGCGGCCGTTGCCATACGCCTACCGCGGCATCCCGTTTCAAGCCATTAGTCAAAGTACGGCTGACGACCTGGTGTCCCGCGGTATCACGCGCGCCAATGTGGAAGTGATCTATCCGGGCGTGTCGTTCGACCATTTCACCCCTGACCTTTCGGCACGTGCCGCGGCGCCGACGTTTGCCTATGTCGGTCGCCTAAAGAAGTACAAAGGTGTTGATCTCGTGATCAAGGCTTTTGCCGCGCTCGGCGATCCCACGGCTACGCTGGAAATCGCCGGTGCTGGTGATTATCGCCCGTCACTTGAGGCCTTGGCACAGTCGCTTGACCTTGGCGTGCGCGTGCGGTTTCTTGGATTTATCAGTGAAGCGGAGAAGCTGGCGCTGTTGCGGCGCGCCTGGGCAGTGGCGTTGGCATCTCCGAAGGAAGGTTGGGGTCTTACCAATGTGGAGGCGGAGGCCTGCGCCACGCCGGTCGTGGCATCGAATTCACCGGGCATTCGTGAATCCGTGCGCGATGGGGAAACCGGATTCTTGGTCACGCACGGCGATGTGAGTGCCATGACGAACGCATTCGCGCGGCTTGCCGGATCACGCGAACTGGTGGCGTCGATGGGTGCGAAGGCGCGAGTGTTCGCGGAAACTTTTACCTGGTCACGGGCGGCGACGCAGACGGCGGCGCACCTGGCAATGGTCACGAAAACGGGAGAGCACTAGATGGAAGTCGTGATTCATATGCACCATGCGGTTGTATCCGGGGCCATGCGCAAACGGGTCGAACGCATGGTCCGGATCGCTGCGGCAAAGTTGCCGCGTGCGGTGGATGCGGTTGTCCGGTTTGAGCAGGATGGCAAGTTGCGCCGTGTGGAAGTCATATTGCACGCACCGAAGCATACGTCGCTTGTTGCATCTGCCGAGGGACCCTACTTTGGCCCAGCGGCATCGCGGGCCGTCGCCCGGTTGAGCGCGCAGGCCGTAAAGGAAAAACGCACGCCGAAAGCACTGGCACGCTCCGCCCGCGCCGGGACCGTGCGCAGCTGATGCCCCCACTTTCCGTTGCCCAGTTTTACGAGCGGTTGAAAGACACGCTACAGCTCGAATTGCTCGGTAACCATGCGGGGCTCGTTCGGCACATTACGATGGCCGACGCGTCCGGTCCGGGGTTGGTACTTGCCGGATACACGGGGCGCTTCGTGCATCAGCGTATACAGGTATTGGGCGAAACCGAAGTGTCGTATCTGGCATCATTGAGTGATGCGGACCGGCGTCGAAATCTCCGTAGTTTTTTTTCGTACCCGATTCCGTGTGTGATGGTCACGAAAGGACTTGAGCTGCCGTCGGGATTCGAAGAAGAGGCGATGGCTGGTGGCGTTACGATTCTGCGGTCGAAGTTGAAGACGCTCGATTTCTACAAGCGAATCTCACCATTTCTGGAAATATCGTTTGCTCCGACGACCAATCTGCATGGCTCACTCGCCGACGTGTTTGGTGTTGGGCTGCTCTTTACGGGCGCGAGCGGGATCGGAAAATCTGAATGTGTTCTCGATTTGGTTGAGCGGGGCCATCGGCTTGTCGCAGACGATTTGGTCATGGCGACGCGCCGCGGCACCGGCGTGTTGATGGGACGCGGACACGAACTGTCCCGACACTTCATGGAAATCCGAGGCGTCGGGTTGATCGACATTCCAAAAATTTTCGGCATTCATGCCGTCCGTCAACAAAAACGCATTGAAGTCGTCGTTGTGCTCGAGAAGTGGGACGCCATGGGCGAAGTGGATCGGACCGGCCTCGATGGTGAGACGATCACAATTCTCGATGTCGAGTTGCCGAAAATCACGGTGCCATTGAACCCCGGCAAAAACATCACGGTGATCTCGGAAGTCATCGCGATGAATCATTTACTCCGCTATAGCGGAGTAAACTCGGCCGAAATATTCAACGAGCGCCTGAAAGCGAACATGCGGCAGGCGGCGGACGTCGGCCGCTATCTGCAGGACGATGACGAATAGCGCTCCGGATAGCGCTGACCCTCCGTGCGCGGTGGTGGCCGGGCATGCCGATTTTGCAGCGGGCGTGATTTCTGCCGTGCAACAAATTGTCGGCACAGGCCATGTGTTCCGTGGCGTGAACAACGCCGCGCTCGATGCCGCCGGACTCGAGCATGCGATCGCTGCCGCCGTCGCGGACAGCCATGCGACTGTAGTGTTTACCGATCTGCCGGGTGGCAGTTGCACGATCGCCGCCCGGCGCGTCGCTCGCGCAACGCCGGGTCTTGCCGTGGTTACTGGTGCGAATCTGGTGATGCTTCTCGACTTTGCGTTGAATGGTGCTGCGGCCGCCGCCGCAGAGCACGCTGCCGAAAAGGGACGCGCTGCCATTGCGGTAGTCGAAGGGATGGAGGGTGCACGTGCCCATTGAGTTGTATCGCATCGATGACCGCTTAATTCACGGTCAGGTCGTGGTGGGATGGGGGCAGCCACTCGATGTTGCCTTCATTGTATTGGTCGATGACACCGTGGCGGCCAGCGATTGGGAGCAGGATCTGTATCGTATGGGCGCTCCGCCGGAGATGGAACTGTTCTTCGAATCCGTGACGTCCGCGATCGCGCGCATTGGGGCATACCAATCGCGCGCCGAGCCGGGCATTGTGCTGACCGCTGATATCGAAACGATGTGTCGCTTGGCAGAGGGCGCACCGGGAATCACACGCGTCAATGTGGGCGGCATTCACCATCGCGAAGGGCGGAAGGCAAAGCTACGCTACGTCTTTCTCACGGCCGATGAAGAAACCCGACTCCAGGCACTGGCGAATCGGGGCATTGCGGTGACCGCGCAGGACGTCCCATCCGCCCCTCCGGTACCACTCACTGAAGTTCTGGCCGGTGCCGGCCTATGATGTTCGTCCTGCATCTCATTCCGTTGACACTGTTGGGCGCGTTGCTTGGGCTGGATGCCGTCAGCTTTCCCCAAGCGATGATTTCGCGACCCATCGTCGCGGCAACCCTTGGCGGTGCACTTGTCGGCGAAGTGGGCAAGGGGTTGCTCGTCGGGGTGATCCTCGAACTCTTTGCGCTGGAGACACTGCCATTTGGCGCGAGCCGATATCCGGAGTGGGGGTCGGCAAGCGTGGTGGGAGGTGCACTGTTTGGAATGCAGCCTGACGTCAGTCCCGGTGCGATCGCGGTGTCCACATTCGCCGCACTCTTTACCGCGTTCATTGGCGGATGGTCGATGGTGCAGCACCGCAAGCTGATTGCGCATTGGGCGGGAAACCTGCGGGAGCAGATTGCCGCCGGTTCTACCGACGCCATTATTTCCTTACAGTTGCGGGGCCTGACGTCCGACATCGTACGTGGCGCGCTCATGACGTTCGTCGCGTTGCTGGTCTTTGTGCCGCTCACCAAAATCGTATTGGTTACTGGAACTTTCGACACGGTGTCCGCACGCAACTTGGTCGTCGCAGCGGCTGGCGCGGTCGGCGCAGGGGCGATATGGAAAGTCGTTCACACGACGAAAGGCGCCCCGTGGTATTTCCTCGGCGGCCTCGTCGCTGGTGGAACATTGCTGTTCGTGACATGAACGAGACCGCACCGGCGCTCCCGATTCGCACGCGGGCCGCGATCTTTATGCGGCTATTCGCCGTGCAGGGTTCGTGGAATTATGAAATGTTGCTTGGCAACGGGATCGCATTCGCCGTCGAACCAGCGCTGCGGCTTTTGCCTGGCGGGCGGGGCGGAGAAGCCTATCGTGCGGCGATGAAGCGGCAGGTGGGATATTTCAATGCGCATCCGTATTTCGCCGGCGTCGCCGTTGGCGCGCTGGCGAAAGCTGAGCTCTCGGGTGAGACACCGGAACGAATTGAACGGTTTCGAACCGCGTGCTGTGGCCCACTCGGCAGTGTCGGTGATCGATTGGTGTGGGCCGGATGGCTGCCGGTATGTTCCTTACTTGCGTTAGCGGCATTTGGACTGGGCGCGTCGCCGACTGCGGTCGTGTTACTCTTTCTTGGATTCTATAATCTTGGCCATGTTTGGCTGCGGGCCTGGGGGTTGCGCGCCGGATATCGCGACGGTCTTCGCGTCGCTCCGGCACTCGGTACCCCGTTGCTGCGCCAGGGACCAGCGCACGTGGCGAGAAGCGCCGCATTGCTGGCGGGAATCGCGCTGCCGGTGGCGATACGCGCAATCATCGGGCCGGAGCGTGGCAGTCTGGCTGCCGTGATCTTGGCCGCAACGACTGGCGCAGTAGCGTTGGCACGGCTCCACGGTCGCGTTGAAGGATGGCGCGTTGCCGGATACGGACTCGCCGCATTCATCCTTTTCTCTGTGGTGCGCTGATGGTGGAATGTCGGGTAACAGTAGTGAACAGCCACGGAATTCACGCCCGTCCGGCGGCCAGCATCGTAAAGACAGCGGCCCGCTTCACTTCGAACATCACGCTGATGCGCGATGATCTCGACGTAAACGGCAAGAGCATTATGGGTGTCATGATGCTTGCCGCCGAGTGCGGTGCCGAAGTCATTGTGCGCGCCGAAGGAGCCGACGAGCAGCAAGCGGTCGACGCGCTCGCTGAGCTGATCACCAGCAAGTTCGGCGAGAGCTGAGGCTTCATGCCCACCATTTTGGTAGGCATCCCGGCATCTCCTGGCATCGTCGTCGGGCCGGCGCATCTGTTGCGTTGGGAAGTGCCGGAGGTGCCGGAACGATCCATTGGCACTCGTGAAGTGCCGGCGGAAATCGCGAGAGTGCACGATGCGTTCGCCAGTGCTATCGAACGCCTGCAGCACGTGCGCAAGCGCGCGCTCGAGCATGCTGGGCCGGCCGAAGCGGCGATATTCGACGTGCAAATTTCAATCATTCAGGACGCAGACCTCACGAATCGGGTCGAGTCCTCCATCCGGCGGGGGTTTTCTGCCGAGGGGGCATTTGATCTTGTCATGTTCGACTTGCGCGATCACTTCGGCCGGTCGCCGCACGCGATGATGCGTGAGCGGGTCGATGACCTGTGCGATGTGCAAATTCGGGTGCTCTCCATCCTGCTAGGTCTGCCGGATCACGATCCCGTAGATTTGCCCAAGGGGGCGAACGCAATTTTGATCACCCACGATCTGACACCGAGCCTCACGGTGCAGTTGGATCGTGAATGCATTGTTGGTATTGCCACGGATGCGGGAACTCGCACATCACACGTTGCAATATTGGCGCGTTCGTTGGGGTTGCCGGCTGTTGTCGGATTGCTCAGTGCCACCACGCGCATTCAGTCGGGCGACCGGGTGATCCTCGATGGCGCCGCGGGCACATTGATGGTTCGCCCGAACGCCGCCGAGCTCGCCGCCGCCGCGCAACGCAGTCACCGGGAGCGACAGACGCATGACGAACTCGCGCTGATAGCAGGCATGGAATCGATCACGGCCGATGGTGCGCGAATAGTGTTGCGCGCCAATGTGGATTTGCCAGATGAAGTGGCACTCGCGGCGACGAGCGGCGCCGAAGGGGTCGGCCTTATGCGCACGGAGTTTCTCGTCGTGGGCCGTACGACCATGCCAGACGAGAATGAGCAATACGAGGCGTATGCAAAAGTCATCAAGGCATTTGATGGCAAGCCGGTGATTATTCGCACGTTCGACATTGGCGGCGACAAACTTCCGGTGGGCGGTTATCCGCACGAGCCGAATCCGTTCCTCGGCTGGCGCGCCATCCGGATGTGCCTCGACGAACCAGAACTATTCAAGACGCAGTTGCGGGCACTCCTGCGCGCCGCCGTTCACGGCGACGTGCGAATAATGCTTCCGCTCATTATTACGGTCGATGAAGTCCGGCAGGCCCGCTTTCTGCTCGAAGAGTCGGCGCGCGACTTGGTGGCCCGTGGCGTGGAGCATCGTGCGGACATACCGCTCGGTGTGATGATCGAGACGCCCGCGGCATGCATCACTGCCGACGCCCTCGCTCCCGAAGTAGCATTTTTTAGTATCGGGACCAACGATCTGGTCCAGTACACGCTCGCTGTTGACCGCGGCAACGCAAGTCTAGCGTCGCGATTCACGCCGTTGCATCCGGCCGTTCTGCGCCTAATCTATCGCACGCAGCTGGTAGGTGCCGCCTCAGGCATAGATGTGAGCGTGTGCGGGGAAATGGCCTCGGAGCCGTTGATGGCGTATGCGCTGATTGGCCTCGGAATTCGCCAGCTCAGCGTGAGTGCAATGTCGGTGCCGTTGGTGAAACGCATTGTCCGTGGCATTGATACGACCCGGGCGGCCGAGGCGGCGATGGCAGCGCTTGAGGCTGGAACGGCACACGCCGCCGAAGCGCTGCTTCGTGCGGGGCTCGATGCGGAGCTTCCCGGGTTGCTCGGCGGATGATCGACGTAGCATATTTCTAAACTCCGCTCGAAAACCCTTCGCTCCCACTATCGTGCTGCACCGCCATCTGTTCACGTCTGAGTCCGTTACTGAAGGCCACCCCGACAAGGTTGCCGATCAGATCTCTGATGCGGTCCTCGATGCGCTCCTCGCCATTGATCCGGCGTCCCGCGTTGCATGCGAAACGATGGTGACGACCGGCCTCGCCACAATTTTTGGCGAGATCACCACCAAGGCGTATGTCCATCTGCCGGCCCTCGTGCGTGATACGATTCGCCGGATTGGATACACCGAAGCAGGATACGGCTTTGATGCCCATACGTGCGCGGTGATGTCAACTATCGACCAGCAATCCGCCGACATTGCGATGGGCGTTGATACAGGCGGCGCCGGGGATCAGGGCATGATGTTCGGGTACGCCTGCGATGAGACCGATGAACTGATGCCGCTGCCGATCACGCTGGCGCATCGTCTGACGCGGGCGTTAGCCGACCGCAGAAAGGATGGCACGCTTCCGTGGCTGCGCCCGGACGGGAAATCCCAGGTCAGTGTGGTATACGATCAAGGACGGCCCGTAGCGGTAGATACGGTGGTGATCTCCACGCAGCACAGTGAATCGGTCAAGAACTCGACCATCAAGAATGCGGTCATGGCAGAGATCATCGAAGCGTCGATCCCCAAGGAACTCCGGCCGCGCGGCGTAAAGTATCACATCAACCCGACCGGGCGTTTTGTTATTGGTGGTCCCCAAGGCGATGCCGGCCTCACAGGACGAAAAATTATTGTTGACACGTATGGCGGCATGGGCCGTCATGGCGGCGGCGCATTTAGCGGCAAGGATCCGTCGAAGGTCGACCGGTCAGCGTGCTATGCCGCCCGCTGGGTGGCAAAGAACATTGTGGCGGCCGGTCTCGCTTCGAAAGTCGAAGTGCAGTTGGCCTACGCCATTGGCGTCGTGAAGCCGGTTTCGGTGATGGTGGATACGTTCGGCACTGCCACGGTCGATGAGATGAAACTCGCGCGGGCCGTCGAACAAGTATTTGATCTGACACCGAAAGGCATTATTGAAGCGCTCGATCTGCGAAAGCCCATCTACAGCGATACGGCATCGTATGGTCACTTTGGCCGGAAGAGTGAACGGACCGAACGGTTCGGCAAGAAGGTCACGCTATTCACGTGGGAGCGGACCGACAAAATCGCCGAGCTCAAGAAAGCCGTCCGCGCATTGGCATGAGTGCGGCGGGGTTTTCATTCGTCGTGCAGGAGGCCTCGTGATCGAAGTGATCGTCGCGCGTCTGGGGCTCGAGAGCGCCTCGAACTCTTTTGTCGTCATTTTGCAGGAACAGGACGGGGAGCGGATTGTTCCGATCTGGATCGGTCGCGCCGAAGCCGAAGCCATCGCGGCACAGCTGAACGGTGTTGCGCCGGCGCGCCCAATGACGCACGATCTCTGCAAGGGCATTATCGACGCACTTGGCGCAACGCTCGAGAGTGTGCACGTCACCCGGGTGGCCGAGACGACCTTTTTCGCTGAACTCCATCTCGACCGCGATGGTCGTGCGCTCGTGGTGGATGCCCGGCCTTCCGACAGCATTGCGATCGCGTTGCGGTGCGGCGCAAAGATTTATGCCGCAGAGGAATTGCTCGCTGTTTACGAAACATCTTCAGACGATCCGTCGTCGGACAGCGATGCTGAAGATTCCTCGGGGTCTTCGGTCAATGATTTTCTGCGTGCCGCTCGCGATGCTGACGAGGAATCCGCCGAACAGCTCAAGCGTCATCTCGAACAGCTCCGGCCGGAAGATTTTGGAAAGTTCACACTCTAGTACCGCGATGTTGCGCCGGGTGGTTGCCGGTGCAGTGGGAGTGGTGCTGACCATTTTTCCGCTGGCGAACTCGGCGCAGCAGACGCCGCGCGAAGTGCGTGGTCGGGTCTTACGTGCTGGCCCCAAGGACACGCAACCGTTTGTCGGCGCATGGGTCACACTGCACCGTGTTGCCACGGAACACGCCGGGCCGTTGGATTCCGTGCGCACGGATGCATCCGGCCGATATCTATTCCGCTATGTCACGACACCGGCCGACAGTGCGGCGATTTATTTCGTCTCGAGTACCTATGCCGGCATCGCCCATTTCACTACCAAACTGCAAGGTCGAATCGTCACTGGTGAGGCCGCAGAGATTTTGGTGTTTGATACGACCAGTGCGCCGGTGCCGATCACGGTCCGTGGTCGCCATGTGATCGTAACCGCGCCGGACAGCACACAAACGCGATCGATCGTAGAGGTGTTTGAGCTCTCAAACGATTCGTCCGTCATTCGTGTGCCGGGCGCGGCGAACCGGCCAACGTTTGAGACGTTACTACCAGACGGAGCGGCCAATGCCCGCGGTGGGGACGGTGATATCTCCGCTGAATCGGCAGCGTTCAGCAATGGGAAAGCCCAAGTATTTGCGCCGCTGGCGCCTGGCGTAAAGCAGTTTTCTTTTAGTTATCGGTTGCCGACCGCACAGCGCGCGCTGACAATTGCCGTGCCCGTGCCGACAGCCGTAGTTGAAGTGCTTATTGAAGACATGGCGGGCACGGCGGCGGGCGGCGGTCTGAAGGTGATGCCGGCCGTGACTATTGACGGTCGTCGGTTCAACCGCTTTCTGGCGCAAGACGTTGCGGCGAATAGCGTACTTGAAATCCATGCACCGACGCATAGCGCACTGCAGTTGAGTCTGCGCACCGCGATAATTGTGGTGGCAGTGGGGGCACTGCTCCTGCTTATGCTATCGCGTGGGTATGTGCGTCGTTCGCGAATGCTCGGCGCGCGCACTGGCCGCGTGGTGGATGCTGAGGTATTAGCACGAAAGATTGCGATCCTCGATGACGCGTTCGATAAAATATCCGAGCCGTCCGCGAACCAGCGAGCCGACCACTACGAGGCGCGCGCCAGATTAAAATCGCAGCTCACGGCTTCTCTTGCGGCGCGCGACGGACTGATGTAACTTCGCTGAACAATTGATTTGCGAACGCGGGACACGGAAGCCGGTTTAAATCCGGCGCGGCCCCGCCACTGTAACGGGCAGGTTATGCTATGCTCACTGTGCCACTGACTTCAGTTTTTATGAAGTCGGGAAGGCGAGCCAAGCAGCCCGGAGCCAGGAGACGACCCACGTTCGCGCCACGTAGACAGATCCTCGGGGGAGGGCTGGTGGCGTTCGATGCGTCGCCGGCTTGCCGGAAATCGTCGCATCGCGCGTTGCGGGCTTCTCTCTTTGGGGAGGGAGCCCGTTTTGTTTTTTCGTCGCACCGTGACATTCACCGTCGCCCTTGCCGCACTCACTGGGGCGGCGTGCAGTGTACAGCCCGCTAATCCGGTACGGACGATTGGGCTCGATGACTTCGGCGACACGGTGCACGCCGCCGCGGCGCGGCGAATCGTGTCGCTGAATCCCGTGACGACGGAAATCTTTTTTGCAGTTGGGGCCGGCAGCCGGCTCGTCGGCCGCACGCATTGGGATTTGTATCCTGCCGCCGCCCGCGCTGTACCGGACCTTGGCAGTGCGATGCCGCCAAATGTTGAAGCCGTGCTGGCGGTGCACCCCGACCTGGTGGTGCTCTATGCCAGTACGATAAATCGCCCTGCGGCCCTGCTGCTCCGTCGCGCCGGTATCCCCACGATCGCGTTGCGCACCGACCACGTGTCGGATCTCCGTCGAACGCTCGTGATGCTGGCGCGCGCCATTGGTGACAGCGCGAGCGGTGCCCGCGTTGCCGACTCCGTGGAGCGGACACTTGCTGCCGTACAAGCGCGCCCGCGACCAGAAAAGCCACCCACAGTGTTTTGGCACATTTGGGATAAGCCACTCCTGACGATTGGCCGCGGGAGTTATATGAATGAACTCGTCGTGGATGCGGGCGCCGTAAACATTTTCGCCGATCTGGACCAGCCATCGCCGCAAATCACGATGGAAGAACTCGTTCGTCGCAATCCGGATTTCATACTTGCCGGTCCGGTGAATGCGAAAAGCATTTTGTCGAGCCCTGCGTGGCAAGCCGTGCCGGCCGTGCGGGCCGGACGCGTGCTGATTGTTGACACAACACTCGTCGGCCGCCCCGGCCCCCGCATCGGCGAGGCCGCGCGCCATCTGCGTGCGCTGATTCTGCACGACACCATTCGCTAAGCGACCGACAAATCATGCCGCTTCGCACGTGGTGCCTACTCGTGTTCGCCGTGATGGTCGCCATCGCCGCCGGGCTCACGATTGGCGCGGTATCACTGCCGATTGGCGACGTGTGGCGGGCACTCGGAGGCGTTGGTGATCCGAGCGTTGTGGCCATTGTGCAATCGTTGCGCTTGCCACGCGTAGTGCTGGGTCTGGCCGTGGGCGCCGGCCTGGGGATGAGCGGCGCGGCGATGCAGGCGACACTGCGCAATCCGTTGGCCGAGCCGTATTTGCTGGGCGTTTCCGGTGGAGCTGCCGTCGGCGCCGTGGCGGCGATCGCGCTACGAATCGCAGCGCCCGCACTGTTGCCAGTCGCGGCGTTTGCCGGTGCGGCTCTCGCAGTGGCAATCGTGCTTGGGGTCGCCCGTGCCGCCGGTGCGCAAAACGATCCGCGCGTTTTGGTCATGGCGGGTGTCGTCGTCGGGGCATTCGCCAACGCAGCGATCATGGTCGTGCTGGCCAACGCACCGGCAGAAGATGTGCGCGGCGCCCTCTGGTGGATGATGGGCTCGCTCAACGACGCGAGTTGGAATGCAGTCCGGTGGATCGGGCTGTATGTCGCCATCGGTGGTGCTGCGCTGTTGGCTTTCGGTCGGGAGATTGAACTGCTCGCGCTTGGCGAAGATCCTGCCGCCGCGCTGGGAGTTGACGTCGCGCGCGCCACACGTCGCGTGTACCTATTGGCGTCACTACTCGCGGCCGTCACCGTTGCTGGCGCCGGACTCATCGGATTCGTTGGACTGGTGGTACCGGCGATTGTCCGCGGACTCGGCGCGCGTAGCGCACGCACGGTGATTATCGGCGCCGCGCTCGCGGGTGCGGCATTGCTGGTCGCGGCCGACGTCGTGGCCCGAACTGCCCGCGCGCCGGCCGAGTTGCCACTCGGAGCCGTGACGGCGCTGATTGGAGTTCCGTTTTTTCTGATGCGTCTGCGGAGGCTCAGATGATTCGGTTCGACGATGTGGTCCTTCGGTATCCGCGTACCCCACGGCCAGCGGTACACGGCGTGTCGCTCACGGCGCCGCGCGGGGTCATCACGGCGATTGTCGGGCCAAACGGCAGTGGAAAAAGCACGTTGATTCGCGCCTTGCTCGGCCGGTTGCATCCGGAGCGAGGGACGGTGACACTGGATGGTGCGAACATCGCTGCGCTAGCGCGGCGCGAAGTTGCCCGCGTCCTCGCGTTCGTTCCGCAGCGCGAAGAGCCGGCATTCCCGCTTCAGGTTCGCGATTTCGTTGCGCTAGGGCGGTATGCACACGGCACGATGTGGGGCGTCGAGAGTGCCGCCGATCGGTTAGCGGTTGCGGCAGCGATCGAACGGGCGGGCGCGACCGAGTTTCTCCACCGGCGAACGGACGAGCTCTCCGGTGGAGAATGGCAGCGTGTGCGAATCGCCCGCGCCCTTGCGCAAGGTGGCGACGCACTGGTGCTCGACGAACCGACTGCTTTTCTCGATATCGCACATGAAATGGCGGTGTTTGAATTGCTGGACACGTTGGCGCGCGATGGTCGAGCAGTTCTTCTCGTGAGCCATCAACTCAACCTGGTGGCCCGGTTTGCGTCGCGGATCGCGCTGCTGCATCGCGGCGCGCTGATTGCCTTTGGGCCGCCGGATGATGTAATGCGTGGTGATTTGCTCGAGCGGGTATACGACTGGCCGCTCGTTGTGTCGCGCGACCCCGCAGTCGGGGCGCCGATGCTCGTGCCACTGCGCGGGCGCGCGCCGCAGTGGCGTTCCTCATTTAATTCACAGGAGTCCGAATAATGTTTCGGCATTTGACCGTCGTACTTTACTGCACGCTGCTCGCTGCACCCGCCTTCGGCCAGCGCATACCGTCTGTCGCTCGCGACACACTCTCACCGGTTGTTGTCACCGCCACACTCGTATCGGTTGCGACCATCGCACCAACGGCTACCACCACCGTGCTTTCGGGTGATGCGCTTCGCGCCCAGGGCATCACGCGCATCGTCGACGCGCTGCGCCTTGTGCCCGGTGCCGTGCTGATGGGGAGCGGTCCACTCGGGTCGCAGACTTCACTGTTCCTCCGCGGCGGAAACAGCAACTATGTGCGCGTCTTGGTGGATGGCGTTGCGATCAATGACGCCGGCGGAGCGTTTGATTTCTCGGGTCTTACGGTCGGCAATATCGATCGCATTGAAGTGGTGCGCGGGCCGGCCAGCGTGTTGTACGGAGCCGATGCGGTGACCGGAGTGGTGCAGATCTTCACGCGCGCTGGCCGCGGACCGGCGACACTACATGCCCTCGTCGGCGGCGGCTCATACGGAACGGTTCGGAGCGAGTTGGGAACACAGGGCGGCAACGCCCGAGTTGGCTATTCGTTGTTCGGCAGTCATCAGGCAACGAACGGGATCCTCGCGTTCAACAACAGGTTTACCGACGATGTGCTTAGTGGCGCGCTGCGTTTCACGCCGGACGTACGAACGGATCTTCATCTTTCCGCACGGTGGTCGAGTGCCGTTTACCAGTACCCCACGAAGTCCGACGGCACCATCTCCGATCATAACGCCGAGCAGACCGATCATCGGTTGGTGCTGAGCGCGGACGGAACACGCCGTCTGAGTGATCGCGTCGCGGTCCAGCTCTCGCTCACATCGAACGAATTTCTCCCTCGCTCCAACGATGGCCCCGACAATCCCGGCGACACAGTGGGATTCTACGGGTATTTCGCCCGCGCGACCCGAACCCATCGCACTGCAGACGCCCGGATGAATCTCCGGTATGATACCCATGGCGTGCTCACCGTTGGTACGGAGCTCGTCGCGGATCACGAGACTAGCACATCGTTGTCGCTGAGCCAGTACGGACCGTCTGCCGGCACCTTCGAGGCGTCCCGTCACAACAGCGCCGTTTACGTCCAGTTGCTTGGCGACGCCACGAGCCGTTGGTCGTATCAAATCGGCGGGCGCCTTGAACAAAATAGTGCGTTCGGCACCTTCAAAACGGTGCGCGGTGGTGTGGCGTATATCGTGTCATCCACGCTCCGGATACGCGCGTCCGCTGGCAGTGCATTTAATGCACCGAGTTTCTTCGAAAACTTTGCGACCGGCTACACGGTCGGTAACCGGGGCCTGCAGCCGGAGCAATCACGCAGTGCCGAATTCGGCGTCGAGTCGTACTTGGCGGGCGGCGATCTCGTCCTGAAGGCGACCGGATATCTGCAACAGTTTCACGATGTCATTCAATACACCGACACACCGGCCGCTCCCGGTGCGCCGAACTACTACAATGTGGCTGCCGCGAATGCGAATGGCGTTGAACTGGAAGCGATGTATCGCGGATTCGATCGGACGACGCTCAGCATGAGCTATGCGCATTCGGACACCAAAGTCACTGCGGCAGGATTCGACAAAGGCAGTGGTGCATCGTATGTCGTCGGGCAAAAGCTCATTCGTCGCCCACCCAACACCGTGTCTGTGGCCGCCGCCCACACGTTCGGTAGCGGTGGTGCGCTACAACTGGTCGCGGCTCGCATCGGCGAGCGCGACGACCGTGATTTCGCGGTCTATCCTGCTGCGCCGATCACCTTGCCGGCATTTACGAAGGTCGATTTCTCGGCCGTCGTACCGCTCCAGTCGGCGCGGCGGAGTCAGGTGGCGCTTGTCGGACGCATCGACAACCTGTTCGACGCGAAATATCAGGAGATCGCCCGGTTCGGGGCGCCTGGCCGGCAGACGTTTCTCGGGGTTCGCATCGGGCGGCAATAGGGTATTTTGAGGTGTGCGCATTACTGCGACCGACTCCGTTCTTCTGCACAGCTTTGACTATCGCGAAACGTCGCGCATCGTCCGGCTGGCCACGCGCGAGCTTGGGGTCATTTCGGCGATCGCGCGTGGTGCGCGCCGGCCGAAAAGCAAGTTCGGGTCGGCCCTGGATTTGTTCACCAGCGGAGTCGCACACCTCAACGTGAATCCGCAGCGGGATCTGCACGGGCTGACCGGTTTCGATGCCACCGTGCAGCGTTCGTCGCTCGGCACCTCGCTGGCGCGCTTTCGAGCCGCGTCGGTATTGTCGGAACTCTGCTTGCGATTTGGAAGCGATGACGACAGTGGTGTCGTGTTCGAAGCGGCGACGGCCGCGTTCGACGCCATCGCCGCATCCGATGATGCCGCGGTCGCCGGCGTCGCCCTGGCAGGAGGGTGGCGCGTAATTGCCGGGCTTGGGTTTTCTCCGTCGCTTGAGCAGTGCGCCCTCTGTCACGCCGAGTTGCCAGCGGATGCATCCGTGACGTTTCAGCATCGCGCTGGTGGTGCGGTCTGCGAGAAGTGCGCGCAGAAATCGCACGCCGGTCGGAGATTGCCGCCCGACGCGCGCCACACGTTGCTGGCGTGGCTCGCCGGCTCTGAATCGCCGTTGGACAATGCCATTGCCGCCCGCGCTCACCAGCGGCTCCTCCGCGAATTTCTCGAGGAACACCTCGGCGACGGCCGGCCACTGCGTGCCTTTATCGCGTGGGAAGAGCAGCGTTCACCGTGCGCGACCGTTGCGGAGCCGGTGTGATTCTCGGCACCGCCGGTCATATCGATCACGGGAAGACCGCACTCGTCAAAGCACTCACCGGCATCGACACCGATCGGCTGCCCGAAGAAAAGCGCCGTGGAATTACTATCGAGCTGGGATTTGCGCCGCTCGAGCTTGAAGGCGTTGGAACGGTTGGAGTTGTCGATGTCCCTGGGCACGAAGCGTTTGTGCGCACGATGCTGGCCGGGACGAGCGGCATTGACCTCGCGATGTTGGTCGTCGCCGCAGACGAGGGCGTGATGCCGCAAACACGCGAGCATCTGGCGATCCTGAGTTTGCTCGGTGTCTGTCGTGGTGTGGTCGCGATCACGAAGTCGGACCTCGTCGATTCGGATTGGATTGACTTAGTTGCCGAGGATGTTCGAAAACTGTTGCGCGGGACACCGCTCGCCGACGTGCCGATTGTCGCGTGCTCGGCCGCATCGGGAGCCGGTCTCGAGGCATTACGCGCCGCGTTGGTCACCGCTGCCGAACAGCTTCCCATCCGCAGTCCAATCGACTTTGCCCGTTTGCCGATTGACCGCGTCTTCACAGTGAAGGGTACGGGCACCGTCGTTACTGGCACGCTCTGGAGCGGGTCGTTCGCCGCGGGCGACGAAGTGCGGATTGTGCCGAGCGGAAATGGCTCGCACACGGCGCGCATTCGGTCGATCGAATCGCACGCCACTGCGGTCAATCAGGCAGTGCCCGGAAACCGCACGGCCATCGCCCTTGGCGGAATTGACCGATCCGACATTCCCGGCGGGAGCACACTTGTCCGCGTGGGCGATCGTTGGTTCGAATCTCGTGTGCTGCGCGCCGACGTGACACTCGTGCACGATGCCAAACCACTCGGCACGCGGACTCGCGTACGTTTTCATATGGGCACTACAGAAATCGGTGCGCGCATCGTGGCGGCCGGCGGTAAAGTGGAAACCGGAACACCGATCGCCGCCCGTATTGTGCTCGACGCGCCGATCGTGGCACGATCCGGTGACCGCTTTGTTATTCGTGCCGCCACGCCGACTGCCACCATCGGTGGTGGCGTGATTACGGATGCGCATCCGCCGGCTCTGCGAGCCAAGGCGTGGCCCGTTCCGTCGGCCGATATGCCTACGCGCCTCGGCTGGATCGTATCAGAAAGTGGGCCATCGGGCGTGCCGCTTGCGGACATGCCAATTCGCCTGGGCATCGCACCTGATGGTGTGGCTGGATTTGTTGCGCGAAACAAGAGCGTCGTAATTGCAGGCGTTCGCGCGTTCGATTCCAGACTCAAAGATTTATTGAGCGCCCGCCTACTCGCTGCGATTGCTTCACATCACGCAGCAAACCCGACGGAGGCCGGACTGCCTCTTGATCGTGCACGCCAACTGTTTGGCCAGCGATCAGAACTTTTCGACCAAGTCATCGAGGAGTTGGTGGCAAAGGGAAAATTCGTGGCACATGCCAATATTCTGGCACGCACCGAATTCTCTGCCGCGGTTAATGAAGGTGATGCGGATCGGTTGGAGCAGCTTGCGGTAAGATTGGAAAACGCAGGGACTCAGCCGGAATCGGTGGACGAACTCGCCATGATCTTTGGGCCCGACACGCTCCGACTGCTCCGGGTGCTGGAAAAGAAGAAAAAGGTGGTCGCCGTGGCTGGTGATCGATTCTTTAGCCCTGAGGCCGTCAGGGAGCTATTGCAGGCACTGAAAGAACGAGTGCCGGCTGGAACTCCGATGTCTGCGTCACAACTGCGTGTTATACTTGGAGTTACGAGGAAATACCTCATTCCATTTCTGGAGTACTGCGACCGGCAGCGCATTAGCCATCGAACGGGCGATTTGCGGACTTTCCATTGGGATTCCTGAGCAGTTGCCAAGGGAATCGGGCGGAAACGCGGATCCACTCACCGGTGTTGCTTGACAGTACTGAATAGCGTCAATACGTTATCCTGTGAGTACTTAGGTCCACCTCAACTGGAGCTTTGGTCATAGCCCCTATCTAGTCAGACGGAGAAAACATGAGGTTTCGCTGGTCGGCACTGTTGGTCGTGCTGGCCCTCGGTCTCATGCCACGCGTTGGATCTGCGCAGTCGGGAACATCGTCGGCACAGAAGAGTTCATCTTCTTCATTGGGTCAGAACTACCCGAATCCATTCAATCCAGAAACTTGGATTCCGTTCACTGTTGGGGATTTCCCTACGTGTTCGGCGAACGGCCGGCAGTACAAGGTGAACTTGCGAATTTTGAATATTCTTTCGCAACTCGTCAAAGTGCCGGTCATTCAAGGTGGCGCAGGAAACGTGGCAGGGGGTCAGCCGCTGCAGAATGTGTTGTTGCCCTGTGGCCAGTACGTTGCGTACTGGGACGGGAATTACCTCAACACGTCGCAGGAAGTCGCTTCAGGCGTATACGTGTATGTGCTTGAGGTCGACGGCGTGAGACTGGTTAAAAAAGGACTCTCAGTTAAGTGAGTCACTGAGCACAAGCGCCCGGGCAATCGTCCGGGCGTTTGTGTTACCGCATCACTCCGATACAGTTTTCGTTTTATGAACGCTGACCGCCTGACCGTTAAATCTTCCGACGCTCTGACCGGTGCGCTGGCCCTCGCGCGCCGCGACGGCAATCCGTTGGTCTACGACGCGCACCTCTTGCGCGTGCTGCTGGATCAAGACGAAGGCATCGTCGTGCCGATCCTCAAGAACAGCAACGTCGATCTCGCCGCATTGCGGACCGCACTCGACGCGGAAATCGCACGCTATCCCAAACAGAGCGATGCCAATCCGACCCTGGCCCGTGAGTTGACCGCGGTGCTCGATGCGGCCGAGTCACAGGCAAAGGCAATGGGCGACGAATACGTATCGACAGAACATTTGTTGCTGGCGCTCGCTGGCACCAAGGGCGCCGAAAGTGCGGCGCTGTTGAAGAAAGCCGGTGTCACCGTGAAAGAGCTGACGGCGGCACTCAAAACAGTGCGCGGCGCGCACAAGGTGACCGACCAGACGCCAGAGAATCAGTACCAGGCGCTCCAGCGGTTTACACGCGATCTCACCGCCGATGCCCGTGCCGGAAAACTTGATCCGGTAATAGGCCGCGACGAAGAAATTCGCCGGGTGATTCAAGTGCTCTCCCGGCGCACAAAAAACAATCCGGTATTGATCGGTGAGCCCGGCGTAGGCAAGACGGCGATTGCCGAAGGATTGGCGCAGCGCATCGTAAACGGCGATGTACCGGAATCATTAAAGAATGACAAACTGGTTTCACTCGACTTGGGCGCTCTGATTGCCGGTGCCAAGTTTCGTGGGGAGTTCGAGGAACGGCTCAAGGCGGTGCTCAAAGAGATTACGTCGAGCGCCGGTGAGTTCGTGGTATTTATTGATGAAATGCACACGTTGGTCGGTGCCGGCAAAGCCGAAGGGTCGATGGATGCCGGCAATATGCTCAAGCCCCTGCTGGCGCGTGGCGAACTGCGGGTGGTAGGGGCGACGACGCTTGACGAGTATCGCAAACATATCGAAAAAGATCCGGCGCTCGAACGGCGCTTCCAGCCAGTGTATGTCGGCGAACCGACGGTCGAGAATACGATCGCCATTTTACGCGGTCTGAAAGAGCGCTATGAAACGCATCACGGGGTGCGCATCACCGACGGCGCCATCGTGGCGGCGGCGACGCTGTCCAATCGGTATATCGGCGACCGTTTTTTGCCGGACAAGGCGATTGACCTCGTCGACGAAGCCGCAAGCCGATTACGCATTGAAATCGATTCCTTGCCGCAGGAAATTGACGTCGTGGAACGGCGCATTGTCCAATTTGAAATTGAGCGACAAGCGCTGGCAAAAGAAAAGGATGCGGCGTCGAAAGAACGACGATCGGCACTGGAGAAACAGCTAGCTGAACTGCGCGAGTCCACGGACGCGATGAAAGCACAGTGGCAGCTCGAGAAGAGCGCCCTGGTGGAAGTCGGCAAACTCAAAGCGCAGATCGAAGAGGCGCGCACGGACGCCGAGCGCGCCACGCGCGCCGGTGATTTGGGTCGCGCTGCGGAAATTCAGTACGGTACCATACCGCAACTCGACGGCAAGCTCAAAGAATGCGAAGCCCGGCTGGCCTCGCAGCAAGCCGGTGGCGCGCGCTTTCTGAAGGAAGAAGTCACCGCAGACGACATCGCCGAGATTGTCGCCAAGTGGACGGGCATCCCGGTGACGCGCATGATGGAGAGCGAGAAGGAGCGATTGACGAAACTCGATATCGAACTCGCGAAGCGGGTGATTGGGCAATCGCAGGCCGTGCGCGCCGTGGCGGATGCCGTGCGGCGATCACGCGCGGGCTTGCAAGACCCGAACCGTCCGATTGGCTCATTCATTTTTCTTGGGCCCACCGGCGTTGGAAAAACGGAGACCGCCCGCGCCCTCGCGGAGTTCTTGTTCGACGACGAATCGGCAATGGTCCGCATAGACATGTCGGAGTACATGGAGAAGCACGCCGTCGCGCGCTTGATTGGTGCGCCACCGGGTTATGTGGGTTTCGAGGAGGGTGGGCAACTGACGGAAGCGGTGCGCCGCCGCCCGTACTGCGTCATTCTCTTTGACGAGATCGAAAAAGCGCATTCAGATGTCTTCAATATTCTTCTGCAGATTCTCGACGACGGCCGTCTTACCGATTCTCAGGGCCGCACGGTTGACTTCCGCAATAGCGTGATCATTATGACATCGAACCTCGGCAGTCAGTGGATTCTCGAACGCGGCACCGACGATTGGGCGCTCGTGGAGCAGCACGTGCATGCCGCGCTCCGTAGTCATTTCAAGCCGGAGTTTCTGAATCGCGTCGACGATGTGATAATCTTCCGGCCGCTCGGGCTGGAACA
>JANYBD010000217.1 GCA_025360995.1 Gemmatimonadota bacterium | reverse complement strand
ATGCGAATTTGCCATTGCACCAAATCCAATCCGGTGACGAGTTCGGTGACGGGATGTTCCACCTGAATTCGGGTGTTCATTTCGAGAAAATAAAATTCTCCGCTCTTATCGAGCAGAAATTCGCAGGTCCCGGCATTCACGTATCCGGCCGCGCGTGCCGCGTTCACCGCCGCTGCCCCCATGCGCGCGCGCAGTTCGGGCGACACGGCCACACTCGGCGCCTCTTCAATCATTTTTTGATGCCGGCGCTGCACCGAGCATTCGCGTTCGCCCAGCGAAATGACGGTGCCGTGCTGATCGGCGAGAATCTGAATCTCCACGTGGCGCGGACCTTCGATGTACTTCTCGACATAGACCGCATCGTCGCCAAACGCATTCCTTGCTTCGCGTTTCGCCGAATCCAGCGCACCCGCAATTTCAGCGGCGCTATGCACGACCCGCATCCCCTTCCCGCCGCCACCGGCAGCCGCTTTGAGAAGTACCGGATAGCCGAACTTTTCGGCGACAATCGCCGCTTCTTTCGCATCACGAAGCGCTTCGGTCGTTCCAGGCACTACCGGAACACCATGGGCGACCGCCAGTGTGCGGGCCGCTGTTTTTGAACCCATAGCCGCGATGGCTTCAGCGGGCGGACCAATCCACACCAATCCGGCGTCACGCACCGCACGCGCAAACCACTCCCGCTCCGACAGAAAACCATAGCCGGGGTGAATCGCCTCGGCGCCGGTTTTCTTAGCGACCGCAATAATTTCATGCCCGAGCAAATAGCTCTCAGCCGACGGCGCCGGCCCGATGCGAACAGCTTCATCGGCCTCGCGAACATGAGGGGCGTGCACATCCGCATCGGAATACACGGCGACCGACTTTACGCCGAGTTCTTGGCAGGCACGGACGATACGTAGGGCAATTTCACCGCGGTTGGCGATGAGGACTTTCTTGAACATTACTGACGAGTGTTGAGTGGGAGTAAGAGTGCTGAGTGCGAGACTAGTGGGAGAAAGAAGTGGGAGAGGGGTGGGAGAAAGAAGTGGGAGAGGGGTGGGAGAAAGAAGTGATGAGACGAGTGGGAGAGAGAAACAGCGGTGCCGCTCCCACTACGCTTGCTCCCACTCATCTCCCACGCCTTTCTCCCACCGGTCTCGCACTCAGCACTCCCACTGTAGTTATAGTGGCATGCATCCATGTTTTTTAGCAGGATTCCGATCCCGCTTCCCCTGCAGCATCTCCAAGGCATCAATAATCCGTGGCCGCGTGTCCCGGGGGTCGATAATATCATCGACGAACCCCCGGCTCGCGGCGACATACGGGTTCGCGAACTTATCCGAATACTCGGCGACCTTGGCTTCGGTCGCCTTTGCGGGATCACTGCTCTCGGCGATTTCCTTTTTGAACAAAATCTCCACGGCGCCCTTCGGCCCCATGACGGCGATCTCTGCGGTCGGCCATGCCACATTCCAGTCGCCGCGAATGTGTTTGGAACTCATCACATCGTACGCGCCACCATATGCCTTGCGGGTGATAACAGTGAGTTTCGGCACCGTCGCCTCGCAATACGCGTATAGCAGTTTCGCGCCGTGCTTAATGATGCCGCCATGTTCCTGAGCGAGACCTGGCAAAAACCCAGGCACATCCTCGAACGTCACAATAGGAATGTTGAACGCATCGCAAAAACGAATGAACCGCGCCGCTTTCACGCTCGCATCAATATCCAAAACGCCGGCAAGTACGGCGGGCTGATTGGCAACGATCCCGACGCTAAATCCGCCAATATGGGCGAAGCCACAAATGATGTTTGCGGCGAAATCCTGATGCACTTCCAGGAAGGTCGCGTCGTCAATGACCCGGCGCAGCACATCGTGCATGTCGTACGGCTTGTTCGGGCTATCGGGCACGACGTCCAGTAGCGCCTCATCGCGGCGATCGCGCGGGTCGGTGCCGGCGCCACGTGGCGGTGCGTCAATGTTGTTTTGCGGGATATAACGGAACAGAGCGCGGATGCGTTCAAAACATTCCAGTTCGCTGGCGCAAGTAAAATGCGAGACGCCGCTCTTCGCTCCGTGGGTGTCGGCGCCGCCGAGCTGTTCCATTGTCACGTCTTCGTGCGTGACTGTCTTCACGACGTTCGGCCCGGTGACGAACATGAAGCTCGTACCCCGCACCATGTACGTGAAATCGGTAATCGCCGGCGAGTACACGGCACCGCCGGCACACGGCCCGAGAATCGCTGAGATCTGCGGTACCACACCCGACGCCAACGTGTTGCGGAGAAAAATGTCCGCGTATCCGCCGAGCGATACTACGCCTTCTTGAATGCGCGCGCCGCCCGAATCATTCAACCCAATGACCGGTGCACCATTCCGCATCGCCAGATCCATCACTTTGCAGATTTTCTCGGCGTGCGTTTCGGACAGTGAACCGCCGAACACCGTAAAGTCCTGCGAAAACACATAGACCAACCGGCCACTAATTTTACCGTAACCGGTGACCACGCCGTCGCCATAGGGGCGCTGGTCTTCGATACCAAAATCTGTGGACCGATGCGTGACAAAGCGATCGAGCTCGGTGAAGCTCCCCTCGTCCAGTAGCAGATCAAGGCGCTCACGAGCCGACAGTTTACCCTTGTCGTGCTGCGATTTCAGACGGGCCGCGCCTCCGCCGAGTTCCGACTCGGCACGGCGACGCTCGAGTACTTCCAGCTTTTCGCGCATGGACATGAGGGAAAGCTAGCAGGGTGGGTTCGGTGTGTCGAAGTGGCCAGGGCTGGCCCCTGCTTTAACCGCAGAACGACTTGGGGGAACCGTGGGCGACAGTCCTGCATCGCCCGCGGTCCCCCCATAATCCGTCAAACTAATCCGCGACCGTTGATCGGTCGCCCCGAGCTACTCAGCGTCGAGTACGTCGTCGAGGTTCGCCGGAATCTCGGCAGCGGCAGCTTCGCCATCTTCCGTGAACACCTTGCTCGGCGTCTCCGGCTTGGGCGGCTGGTCTTCCGGGATCGCCGTCA
>JANYBD010000214.1 GCA_025360995.1 Gemmatimonadota bacterium | reverse complement strand
CACACGGCTTCGATTTCGGCCGCGGTAGCGTTGTGGGTCATTACTACGAGCATCTTCGGCCTCTGATGGTACGGACACGGGGAACGTCTTGAAATATAGACGGTTCGCCAACGGCGCTGTCAGTGACCTTTCCAGAGGAGCGTGAGCTGGCTGACTTTGCTGTCCCCGCGGAACCGGACGATGTACACACCAGGTGGCACAAACTGTCCATTATCGGCGCGTCCATCCCACGTGAGTCGGTCATCGCAGCCGCTGCTGCTTCCGATAGTCGCCCGTCCGTAGCGGCCGGCGGGAAGCGTGCCAGCGAGGCCGCGACCCGGGAGGATGCGCGCCACGTGATTACCGCGAATGTCCAGAATCTCGAGCTGCACTTCGGATTGCAGGCGGAGATCGAACCAGATGCACGTCGCCGGAACCGTGGACGTGGGGAAGGGGTTCGGGAAATTGTGGTACAACACGGTGGCCGCGGGCGCATTCGGGTCGAGGATGACAAAGGTCGCAAAACTATTCACGCGCACGCTGTCGCCGGTGGAGAGATTTGCAATGACCGTCCACCGGTACGAAGTATTTGATTCGAGCGCCTGGAACGGAACGAAGACAGTATCTGGCAGTGTACCGGTCAGCACCGTGGCGTTATCCGACGACCGTGTAATGCGAATTTGAAACGACCACGGCTTCACCGGCGCGTGAATCGCGGCCGCGGTCCAGAGAAACGTCGGCTGCTTGTTGCTCACGGTCGATCCATTGCGCTCATTCGGCGAGATCAGGGTGAGCCACGTCGCTGTCGTGCGCGGGCCGGTCGCGTCAGTAAACACGACGGCGCCCTGCGCCGTGCGCACCCGCGCTCGCCACCAGATGGTGATGGCCTGTGGCAACAGTCGCGGAATGACAATCGATGCTGAATTTCCGGTCACGGTCGTATCCGCCAGCAGCGCGCCGCCAAAATCGGACCGGGTCGCAATCTGCACGGTGAGTTGTAGCGGCAGTTCTTGCGGCTGAAAATTCGCTGTCGTAATCGTAAATGCTGGCGTACCGTCCTGAATCGGATTTCCCGCCGGACCGTTCAGCGTCGCCGTGCCTGCCGTCGATTGCGCCGCGAGCGACGTCGCGACCAGTGACAACATTGCGGCCAGGCGAAGACTCCACCGCCGTCCGCACTGCTCAGGCCGCATGGGTCTCCGCACCGTCCACCGCCGGGCCCTTCATGCGCACGCTTACCAGTGACGAGACGCCAGGTTCCTGCATTGTCACGCCGTACACGGCATCGGCCGCTTCGGTTGTGGTGCGCGGATTGTGCGTGATCACAATGAACTGTGTATGCACTTTGAACTGATTGAGCATTTTCACAAAACGGCCGATGTTTTGGTCGTCGAGTGGCGCATCCACTTCGTCGAGCAGACAAAACGGGCTCGGCTTGGTCAGGAAAATGCCAAAGAGCAGCGACAGTGCGACCAAGGCCCGTTCACCGCTCGACAGCAGATGGATGCGCTGCGTTTTCTTACCGCGCGGCGACGCGTGAATTTCGATATCGCAGTCGAGCGGTGCTTCGGGATTCTCGAGCCGAAGATCGCACTCGCCGCCCCCAAACAGCGTCAGGAAGATGTGCCGGAAATGCCCGCGCACTTCTTCAAACGTCTTTAGGAACATTTCCCGCGCCGTCACATCAATCTCTTTGATTGCCTGTTGCAATGACAACTGCGCTTGAGAGAGATCGTTGCGCTGGCCCTGCAAGAAGTCGAGGCGTTTCACTTCTTCATCGTGTTCTTCGATCGCCAGCGGATTCACCGGGCCCAACGATTCGAGTTGCGCCCGTAGTTGATCGGCTTCCGCACGGAGCGCCTCATCGTCGGCGTCGACCGGTGCGTACTCGGCGAACAGTTCATCGAGTGGACGGCGCCACTCGGCTTCGAGCCGTTCCTTAATTGCCGCCCGCTTACCGGCGAGTTCGCTGTGACGGAGTTCGGCCGTGTGGAGATTGTCGGCCATCGCCGTGGCCTCGTGCCGGACGCGATCGAGGGCGTGTTCCACGTCGGCGAGTGCGGCATCGGCGGTGCGGACCGCGCTCTCGCTTGCCGCAAGAATCGTCTCCGCTTCGGTGAGCGATTGCTGGCGCGCGGTCAGCCCTTCTTTCCATTCAGCCATCTGGCGTTCGAGCGCGGCATCGTCCGCGGCCAGCGCGGCCAATTCCTGCTGTAGCGTGACCAAGCGGGCGGCCGCGCTGTCGCGCTCGCGCTCGAGACGCTGACGCCGTTCGCCCGCGACTTCGCGACGGGCCTGGGCCTGCGCGTGGGTGACCTGTGCGGCGGCACGCGCTTCACGGGCCGCGTCTTGGCGGCGATCCGCCTCGACCAAGCCTTCGCGCGCCGCAGTTGCCGATCGCTCGGCTTCAACGATGGCGGCATTCTCCATCTCTTGCGCCGTGATGCTTTCGGTAACTTTCGCCGACAGCTCGTCGCGGCGCCCACTCAATCGTTCCGATAGCGCGACCGCGTCCGCGAGTTCACGAGTGGAGCGCTGATGCGCCCGCTCGCGATCGGCTCGCACCGCGGCCGCCTGTTGCAGCGCCACCTGCGCATGCCCCGCAGCATCGGCGGCGGCGCTCGAGCCGGCTTCGGCCTTCACCAATTGCTCGTGCACGGACTGTAACTGTGCGGCCGATTTCGCACGCGTCGCATCACTCGTCGTGAGCGCGACGCGTAGTTCGTCGAGCTCCGCGCGGCGGCGAAGCGGGCCAGCACCGGCTTCCTTCCCCGGGAGCCAGATCGCGCCACGCGCGTCAACGAAGGCGCTTCCGTCGTCGAGCGCTTTTACGTGGCCGAGGAGCGAGCGCACCCACGAACGCGCCGGCCCTTCCGTGCGCACTTGTGCGGCTAACTCGCCAGGGTCGGCGGCGTCGCCTGCGCCGGTAATGGCATCGAGGGGCAACAGGAGCAACGCACCGGGGTTGGCCTGTGCATGCCACGCCCGCACCGCGTTGGCGGCGGCGTGGTCGCGGACGACGACCGCGTGAACCGACGGTCCGAGAAAGCGTTCGACCATCATGGCGGTTGCCGAGTCTGCGCCGATGTAATCGGAGAGCGGTCCAAGAATCGCGCCATTGCCGAACTGTTCACGTTCGCGTAGCAGTCGCGCCGCCGCGGGTGCGAGTCCGACGCGTTCACGTTCGAGGCCCTCGAGCGCATTGAGTTTGCCTTCGATGCCGGCGAACTCTTCTTCGACGCGTCGCGCATCGGCGCGTGCCGCTGCGTCATTCTCACGCCACTCACGCGCCGCGTCGCGCGCGGAGGCGAGCGCCGCGTCGGCGGCAGTCGCTGAAGTCTGGGCGATGGCCAAGGCTTCGTCGGCCGACGCCAAGTCCCGCGCCGCGAGGCGCATCTGCGCAGCGAGTTGTTCGTGCTCGGCAGCGAGACTCGCTGTGCGCTGTGCGACATCGGCCAATTCCCGTTCCGCACCTTCGCGTTCCAACTCGAGGCGGCGCAGACGATCCCGCAATTCGCGAGTGGTTTTATCCGATCGCTCCAATGCTTCACGCGCGACGGCAACTGCACCGCGCGCTTCTTCTTCGGTCCCGACTTGCTGTTGCAATGCGCTGACGGCATCTGTAAGCGCGGCGTCGGTGCGTGATTCTTCTTCGAGCGCGGCGGTCCATTCGGCCACCACACGTTGACCGAGCGCGTCGCCTTCGCTGCGCTCCTGTTCGGCACGTTGGCGGCGCGACAGGGCATTGCGATGCCGCTCTTCGGCCACGGCAATCTCACCCTGGAGGGTGAGTACGGCCTCGCGCGCCGCGCCGGCGGCGTGGGCACGTTCGTGTCGGGCGGTTTCCGCAGCGGCACGCGCCGCGTGCGCCGCATCGCGGGCGTGTTCGGCCTCAGTGACGCGCTGCTGGCCCGCCGGCACTGCGGCGCGCAGCCCGCCAAGGCGTTCGTCGAGGCCGGCGAGTTCATCCTTCCACGCGGCCATCTCGCGGGAGGCGAGCGTGAGTTCTACGGCAAAGCGACGCGTCGTAATTTCGGCGTGCCGCTCGGCGCGCTTGCGTTGCCGCGACAGCGAGCGAACCTGGCTGGTAACTTCGGTGAGTAAATCGTCGAGCCGCGCGATATCGGCACTCGTTTGAACGAGACTGCGCTCCGTACTGCGCCGCCTGTCCCGGTACAGGCCAACGCCTGCCGCTTCTTCAAATAACTCGCGACGATCGTCTGGACGATCAGAAAGCAGGGCATCGATCATCCGGCTTTCGATGACGACACCGCTGTCGGCGCCGAGCCCGGTGCCGCGCACCAGATCGTGAATGTCGCGCAACCGGCACGGTGAACGGTTCAGGAAATATTCACTTTCGCCGGCGCGTGACAGGCGTCGTGTAATCACCACTTCTTTAAACGGCACGGGGAGCGATCCGTCATCGTTGGCAAAGTGGAGCGAGACTTCGGCGAGGTTGACGGCACGGCGCGATGAGGAACCTTGGAAGATGACCTCTTCCATTTTTGCCCCGCGCAGCAATCGCGCACGCTGCTCACCCAGTACCCAGCGCACGGCGTCCGAGACGTTCGACTTTCCACACCCATTGGGCCCGACCACCGCAGTCACGCCGTGGTCGAACAGCATTTCTGTAGGGTCGGCGAACGATTTGAAGCCATGCAACTCGAGTTTGGTCAACCGCACTTAGAACATTCTCCCGGTTCGAAAGGCCACCACCGGCACCGTGCCCGCATCGCGAACCGATGCGGCGAGCGGTGCAGCCTGGGCCGCTGTCTCAAAAGCGCCGGCGTAAATTCTGGCGCTTCCATCATCTTGCAACAACGCGTACGCCGAAATACCGCGGCCACGCCAGACATCGATCGCTTGTGCAACCCGATTTCTCGCCACTGAGTCCGCAAGCAACAATGCGTACGGTACGAGCACTACCAATCCATTTTCGCCGCGAACCACTTTTGATGCCCGCAATGCTGCCAATAATGAGTCGGCGCCGCCGCGAATACGCCACGCACCAACCATAGCTTTGTACCAAAGCGTGCCACCGGCGAGCTGCACGGGAGAAATCGTCGGAGCCGGAAATGCCGATAATTCGCCATCGTTCCGCAGAACAGAATTTGCACCCGCGAAGGTGTTTGCCGCTACGACTTCGACGGCGAATCTCGATGCGATGGCCGAATCGGCGGGGTTGACAACGGCGCCGAGTCTCACCGTGTCGATCGGGAGGGGGGCGGCTGGCTCGGAAGGCGCGGTGACCGGTGCAACGTGAGCGCCAGGGGATGCCGCACTCCCGGCAATGGCGGTACGGTCGCCGGTCAGTCGGTGACGGTGCATCACGAACCATCTACCACCGCCAGCGAGCACCAATACGACGGCAGCGGCAGCGATCCACCGCATTAGCGATGGCCGCGAGGTCGGGGATGCCTCGGCATGGACGGCGACCACCGGTTCAGGCGTATCAACGGTGGCAAGCACTGGAAATCGTTTGACGCGCGCTGGAAGCGTTTCCACCGCGACGACGCCATCCGTAGTCGCGACCAGTGAGTCGAGTCCCGGAGCATCGAGCGGCGCGACGAGCACCAAAAGCGCTCCGGCTTGGGTAAATCCTTTCACGAGCTTGGCCCATCGCTCGTGCCCTAAGACAAATTCTGTCGCCACCGGCGGCGTGCCGGCGGGCAACACAAATAGTGATGCGCACTCCGGCGCAGGGCGGGCAATATCGTTGAGCGGTAGGCCATCGCGAAGACAGTCCGCGAGACCTAACGCGTCTTCGCCACCGGCGAGCGCGTACAACGGTGCGGAATCGCCTACCAGATCGCCCAGCGCCACGTGGCGCCGGGCGGATTCGGCTCGCGCAATTCCTACGGCGACCGCGGCGGCGAGTTGCGTGTTTTCACCGAGGACAACAACCGACGCGTTATGCTCGAGCTGTGGGGCAATGCGGCGCCCTTCTTTTTCCCACGATTCCCACTGGGCGCCCGCAGGCACCATCACGGAGCGCCCTCATATACCCAATACGGCAACCCGCTGCGCTTTCCGGCCTTCTCGGCGGCATCGTGACTGTCAAACGGACCATAGACAATGCGAAAGATCGGCGTCCCGTCGCGCATACCCGGCACAACGCGTGACGGGCGCCCGTCAACTTTGATTGAGAGCGCCATGGCTTTGGCGCGGTCTTCGGAAAGCAACGCGGCAAACGACAGAGTAAAACTCTGCTTGGCTTTCGGGTCCGGCGCACGGGATTCCGCGACGCGTGCCGGGAGCGTGAGGGACGACGTCGAAGAACCGGCATTGGGCAACCCCGCAACACTGGCTGAGAGCGTGCTGTCGATTCTCGACTGGCTCGCTCCCGTTGTATCGTCCCTGGTGAAGTGCACGGGCTCGTCGAGGCCTGCGCCTCGCGGCCGGAACCCGTTCCAGCGGATCAGCGCCCAGAGGTCGGCGGCGCCAGCCAGATAGCGCATCCGTTCGCGGTGAGTTTCGGCATCCACGATCACCACATCGTTGTCCTGCACAACCGCCAGACCGCCATCGGGCGCGACGAGCGGCAAGTCGGCGCGCCATGCGGACCGTACGGTGCCAATTAAGCGCGCGGTACCGACGGCGATGATCCGCACTGAATCGCCGCCGGTCGTCCTGGCGAGTAAGTACCGGCCGTCGGGATCCATCCGCAGAGCGGTGGGGGGATCAGGAACGGTGATCGTTTGCGAGATGGACTCAGCATAACGGTCGATCACTGTGACGTCTTTCCTCCCTTGCAAGGCAACAAAAATCCGATCGCCGCTGGGTGTTGGCGTGGCATCGACTATTGCGGCGCGAAGCTTGATGGTTTTCGTGCGGGCTAAATCGCGCGTGCGAACGCCCGTGAGACCGGAATCGCCGGCGAAGTACAAACGATCGCCGAGGTCGGTGGTAAAAACGCGAGTCACCAGCGGAAGGGAGGCGGTGTCAGTGACCCGGGGTTCGGGCGGCCGCAGCCGCCGGAGCGTCGAGCGATTGCCGTCGTCACTCAGCAACACGAGTGCACCGTCCATAAGCGGGATAACGTCGCGCGTTTCGACTTCGGGCTTAAAAGTCCACGTGCCACTCGGCGTGAGTCGGCTTACGTCCCGTTTCGCGTTCAGGCCGTATATCGCCCACCCGTCGGCACTCGTGAGCGCAACGAGGGCAGCCTGCGTGGCCGGCCCGGCGCTTCCCATACGTAAGTCGAGTCGACCTGGCACTCCGCGCGCGTCCACATAGGAGAGCGACCCTTCTTCGGCATCAAATGCCAGCAGCCGCTCGAGCGCCGGCGCACGAACATTCGATGTCCAGAGCGCAGTGTCATGGCCCCAGCGATAGGCGTGCGCACTACCGCCCGCCCGGAACATCCGCACGAAGATCGCGTCCGGACCGTTGCCCCCGGTTGCAGGCGGACGCGGACCATGATCGCCGCGGCAGGCGGCGAGGAGGGTGAGGAAAAGAAGGGTGCGGCGCACCACTAAAAACTAACGGTTCGCAGGCATCTCGCAGGTGACCGTTCTGTTTTTTTTTGTCTCCGGAGCTGGTCAGAATGACGGTCCGAGCGTGAACCACCAGTACCCCTTGCGATTGCTCGAATCGAGAGGCACGGCGTAATCCCAACGAAGTACCGCGAGATTAAACAGATTCAGGCGAAGGCCGAACCCGTAGCTCCGCAACAAATACCGTTGACTGTTCTGATCGTAGTTTGCCGGTTTGGTGAGCGAGACCTTTTGACCGCCCGTCCACGCCATGCCGGCATCGTAGAAAAACAACCCGTCGAGTGGCGGAAGGGATATTGGCAAGAACCCAAGATCGAAACGCCGAATCAACGGGAAGCGCAATTCCGCGTTGGCAGTGACAACTCGGGTACCAAGCAGCTGGGTGGCCCCGCAATCCACCGTACTTGCGCTGGCCGCGCCGCACGTCGAGAGATAGTTCTCGCGATCATACCCGCGGATGTATTGCGGGATGCCGATGTATTTCGGCCGGATATTCTCGCCCGGTCCGATAGCTTCGTCGGTATAGAACCGAGTTGCCAATGTCAGGAAACTGAAGACAATAGCATCGTAGCGACGGAGGTCGGCCGAATAGTTCATGTAGGCCAACTTTCCGAGATTCGCATCGGCCTCAATGCGATATCGATGGCCGTAAATCGGACCGGTGGAGCCCATAAGTGCGTCATCGGAAACGTACGCGACATACGGCGTCGTGTAGTTCAGCGTCGGCTGATTCGTAATGCTGTCAATCTGATAGCCGGTCTGGAAACCGGCGCCATAGTCCACGCCTTGCGAGAGGTACATCAGCGCGCGGTCGAGATTGGTGAAGGAGGCGCCGACTTCAAAGCGATTAAACCGGTTGAGCGGATACAAGCCGGCGAAGTACGCCTGCCGTTGGATATATCGTGCCAAAACTTCGGTCTGTATCGCCCGGCCGCCGCCCAAATCCTGCGAATAGGCCTGGAATAGCTGGAAATACGGCTGCTGCATGAATCCGGTGGCGAAGTTCAACCGCTTGGAATAGCTCGCATAGTTGACCGCCACCTGAGCTTCTTCAATGCGACCATTAATGGCCGCACCCACGAGCAGTTGGCGATTGCCCAGCAGGTCGCCGAAGAGAATCGCCGATCCGCCATAAACACCGCGGCCATAATTGTCCTGGGCGTATCCGATTTGTGGTCTCGAGATGGCTTCGGCATGTAACGTTGCGTGATACGGTTCGATCTTCAGCGATTCCTCTGACGGCAGTGACATTGTCAGACTGTCATGCAGTGCCGCGACCGATACCGGGTTTTGGGCACCCGTCGAAGGCAGGTCGGCTGACGCGCGCACGGTCGTTCCATTCGGCGCTCGATAAATCGATTGGCGACGGGCATCTGCGCTGTCACGTGCCGTGGCGGCAACCATAGACGTCGCGTTGCGTGCCGCTTGCATCGCTGCCGAGTCCGCCGCGCTCGCCACTGCTACGACGGCATTCGTTGCCAGCGGCACAAATGGATCTTTCTTGAGTTGGCGAGGATTGTTCAGCGCCCACACGGTGTAGTTGCCGTCGTCGAAATATACGAAGGCAAGTTTGTCTGCCTGGCGTGCCCACGTCAGCGCTGGACTGTTCTCCGTGATGGACTGAACGCCGCCGAGGAACTTGGTGAGCTGGTAATGCTGTTTGGTATCAAAATCGTAAAGGAAAATTTGCGATATGCCGGTGCGATCGCTGATGAACGCCAGCGATTTGCCATCCGGCGCCCACGACGGGTTGAGGTTCTTGCCGCCTTGGCCAGGGATGGTTTCTACAGTCGCCGTCTGGAGATCAAAAATATTGATCTGCCATTTGCCAAACTTGAGCAGCGAGATGTCCGTGCCCGGTCCGCGATCACTGACGAACGCAATACGCCGCCCATCGGGCGACCACGAGGGCATCAAGCCCGCATATGCGCCGGTCGTGAGCTGTCGCAGATTGCGCCCATCGGCATCGATCATAAACAGGTTCGAGAACCCCCCACGGCTGCCGCTGAACACGATCCGGCGTCCATCCGGCGACCACGACGGCCCGATCATCTGCGAGAGGCCAGTATCCAAGCGATGCACCACTTCGCGCGATTTCACATCGAGCAGGAACAGGACGTCTTTGCCTTTGCGAAGGCCCGTGTACGCCAGCGTGCGGCCGTCCGGCGAGAACGCACTCTGTGAATAGCCGTAGCGCAGCTCTTCCGTTTCCGGATTGAGGACACTGTTCGTAAGGCGCTTGAGGCGCTTACCTGTGCTCGCGTCGGCGAGATACAAGTCGAGGAACACTTCGGCGCGTAGCAAACTGCCGGTCGAGATATACGCGATCTGACGGCCATCGCTCGACAGCGCCGGCGCGATGTACACCGGGATAATGCCGCCCGTCTTTTTTTCATTCAACAGCGGCGTGGCGATTTTCCGCGGCCGCTCCAGACTGGCGATGCCGGGTAAGTAATTCGTTTGCATTGTCTCTCGCCACTCGTCGCCGAGTTCCGAGAGCTCATATCCGGTATGCCGTTTAAATGCGCGCTCGACACCCAGCGAGACGGACGCCTGCATGATCTCGCCGATGATCTCATCGCCCCAACGGCCGCCGACGTACCGGAAAAGTGATTCGCCGTAACGATAGGGGAAGTATTGGTCGGGACGATCGGTCATCTGTTCGATCGTCGGCAGATGTCCATTGAGCGCCGCGTCCCGAATGACGGCATCGGTCGCCGGATGGTCAGGGCCAATCGACAGATACTCGGCCATGCCTTCGGCGAACCAGAGCGGCGGAGCCGATTGGGAGAGCGAGGCTACGGTCGCGTTCCCGCGGCCGCTGAACATGATGTCGTACTGGAATTGATGCACCATTTCGTGCGTCATCACATGCTCGACTTCGGCCAGATCCTGCCCAAAGAAGAACATGTTGCGCTGATGGAGCGCATCAGTGACGCCGCCGGTGCCTTCGCCCAGATCGCCCGTCACATTGTTCTGCGCAAAGTCGCCGCGTGAGGCAAAAACGACAATCGGTTTGCGCTCGCGAAACGTGTGTCCCATCAAGCGTGAGAGACGGGCGTAGGATCGTTCGGCCATGCGCGCGACGATTTTCGCCCCGTCGAGCTCCGATGGATAGAAATGCACATCGAAATGTTCGGTCTTCATCACCTTCCACTCGAACTGCTCGTACTGGACCTGGTTCTGTCCGAAATACTGTTGCGCGTGGGCGACAGTTGTTCGGGCAGTGAGGAGCACTGCGGCAGGAACGGCGGCGAGTGCAAGGCGGCGAAGGAGCGAACGGTGTGAGCGCATCAGCGAAGCCCTCTTAGGGCGAAACAGCGAGCATTGGGGCGTCACCCCAAAGTCGCTCGAGTTGGTAAAACGAACGCGACGACGGATGAAATACATGCACGACGAAATCCACATAGTCGAGGAGCACCCATCGGCCTTGCTGCAGTCCTTCGGTCGAGGTGGCGCGGTGTCCTTGTTTGTTCAGCTCATCGATGACGTGTTGGGCTACGCTGCGAACATGGGTGTCGGACGTGCCGGTCGCCACCACGAAATAGTCGGTCATATCGGTGACGCCATGCAAATCCAAGACGATGACATCATCGGCCTTGGAGTCCATGCAAATTGCGGCAGCCTTGCGGGCGAGCAGTGGCGGCGGAACGGGGCGCTGGGCAACGATCTGCATCACCCTCCGAGTAGGGAAAAACGGCGTTCGCTCTTGTATGTCGTGGCGGGGTGAAAAGTTCCGCCACGGAGACGACAACGGCAATAATAGCGATAGTGAACAGGTAAACCAACGGCGAAACCCTATGGCTGGAAGGTAAAAAGCGGGACGGAAGATTGCTCTCCCGTCCCGCTTTTGCCCTTCACCGATCAGTCATCCGTAGCCGACAGCCTATCCCTTGATAACCCAGACTTTGATTTCCGGCTTGACGTCGGCGTGCAACTTGATCGCCACGCGGTACACGCCCAGCGCGCGAATCGGCTCTGGAAGGTCGATCATCCGTTTTTCGATCATCGA
>JANYBD010000137.1 GCA_025360995.1 Gemmatimonadota bacterium | reverse complement strand
CCGGACACGGTGAGCCGGACGCCCGACGAAGAAACGTTCGAGAAGGCGCTGACGCAGTCTATTGATGACGCGCTCGGTGGCCTCAAGGAGCGTGAGGCGAAGATCCTCCGCCTCTATTTCGGTTTGGGCGACTCCGAGCCGATGACGCTCGAGCAAATCGGCGAGGTGCTCAACATCACCCGTGAGAGGGTGCGGCAGATTAAGGAGAAGGCGCTGTCTCGGTTGAGGCATGTGTCGCGGGCACGGGCTCTCGAATCATATCTGGGGTAGAGTGGGGAGTGGGAGTAACGCGAACGTTGCAGGGCGAACGTAATAAGCTGTTCCGTTCGCCCTGCAACGTTCGTCGCCGTTCTTTAGTTCCCGTTCGCCCTGCAACGTTCGCCGCCGTTCTTTAGTTCCCGTTCGCCCTGCAACGTTCGTCGCCGTTCTTTAGTTCCCGTTCGCCCTGCAACGTTCGCCGCCCTTCTTTGGTTCCCCTTCGCCCTTCTGGGCCCTTTCCCCCAACTTGCCATTAGAATCCACTATGGCCAAAGACCCTTCATTCGATATTACGACCGGCGTCGACCTTCAGGAGGTCGACAACGCGATCAACCAGGCTTCCAAAGAAGTCATACAGCGATATGACTTCAAAGATGCCAAGATCGAGATCGATTTTAAGCGCGCCGAGGGGACGATCAGCCTTTTGGCCGACACCGATATGCGCATGCGCGCCCTGTTCGACGTCATTCAGTCGAAGCTGATCAAGCGGGGCGTGCCGGTGAAGAATCTGGATATTGGGGAAATCATCCCAGCGGGCGGAGACACGCTGCGCCGCGAAGTGAAGCTCAAGCAATCCTTGGATACCGAGACGTCCAAGAAGATCGTCGCGGCGATTAAAGAGCAGAAGTTCAAGAAGGTGCAGGCCGCAATCCAGGCGGAGCAGGTGCGGGTCACCGCGCCGTCGCGCGACGAGCTTCAGGCGGTAATCGCGTTCGTGAAGGGGCTCGACGTCGGAGTCGAGCTTCAGTTCGGGAACTACCGCTAGCTGCCGCGTTCGTTCAGCGAGCAGCGTACAGCCTGTTTTTTGCGCGGTCGGGCAAGCGCATTCCCTCCTTCGGGCCTGCAAGTGGCACCCATATGCCATCGGCCAACTGGCCCATGGCACACGGTAGCCACGGGGCCCTGTGGAGCGAATGCGCTCGCCCGACCTGGACTGGCCGCTGGTGCGCTTGTGAGGTGACGCGCCGGTGCCGGCGGATTGCCCGCGCCCGCGCACACGGATCAAACCGCTGACCCGCTAGATTAGTCCGCATGAAAGTTGCCCTGATCACCCTCGGCTGCGACAAAAACACCGTCGACTCGGAACGCTACCTCGCGCAGCTCCTCGAGCACGGCGCCGAACAGGTGCACGATGCCGCCGAAGCTGAGCTGATTATCGTGAATACCTGCGGCTTTATTGACGCCGCCAAGGCCGAGTCCATCGATGCGTTGGTGCAGGCCGGCCGTCTAAAAGTCGACGGCGCCGCCCAGACCGTGGTCGCGGTCGGCTGTATGGTCGAGCGACACAAAGTCGAGCTCACAAGCGCGCTCCCCGAGGTCGATTTCTTCCTCGGCGCATCCGAAATGGAACAGCTCGTGCCGCGTCTGCAGGAACGCGGATTGTTGGGCGACCCAATCACGCTACACCCCGGCCTGCGTGTGTATGCGGGTGACACTCCGCATGTGCGTTACCTCAAAATCAGCGAAGGGTGCGATCACGGATGCGCGTTTTGCGCGATTCCCCTGATGCGCGGCAAGCACCGGTCGTTCGCGCTCGACGAAATCGTCCGCGAAGCCCAATTGCTCGAACTGCAGGGTGCCCGCGAAGTAAATCTGGTGGCCCAGGATCTCGCGCATTACGGTCGCGATCGCCGCGACGGCGTGCGCCTCCCGGATTTGCTCAAGGCGCTGATCGCCGATACATCAATTCCGTGGATTCGTAACATGTATTTGTATTCCGCGGGCATTACGCCGCAGTTGCTCGATATCATCGCCGCCGAGCCGCGGATTTTGCGTTATCTCGACATGCCAATGCAGCACGCGTCAGATAATGTGCTCGAACGGATGCGCCGCCCCGAGCGCAAACACACGATCCGCGAGAAAGTCGCGCGCTTTCGCGACGTCGTACCCGACCTGGCGATTCGCACGACCTGTATTGTCGGTTTTCCTGGTGAAACGGACGACGATTTTGCGCAGTTGATGGAATTTCTGGAAGAAGTCCAGTTCGAGCGCGTCGGTGCGTTCACCTATTCGCCGCAAGATGGGACGCGCGCCGCGGCACTCGTTGACGACGTGCCGATGGACGTCAAGTTGAACCGCCTGGAGCTGCTCACGGAACTGCAACGATCTATCACCGCCGATCGCTATGAGAGCCGCATTGGCACACGCTCCCGCGTGCTCGTCGAGAAAGCGGCCGGCGTAAATGACGATGGTGAGACCGTCGGCGCCCGCGGACGTCTGCCATGGCAGGCCGACGATATTGATGGCGTCACTTGGCTCGACTCGGACGTTCCTGCCGGTGCGTTTGCCGATGTCGAAGTAACAGACGTGATCGACGACTACGATTTTGAGGCGCGAGTGATCTCGGTACTCGACGCGCCCGCGCCACCGCGTGCGGTGTCGTCGCGGCAGTTGCCGATGGTGTCGATCGGGAGCTTCGGACGTTGAGCGCGTGGCGGCGCCGCGCCACAGTGGCGCTGCTGCTCGCCGTCGGCGCCTGCGTCACCCGTCACGTCCCGCAGGAAAATCCAGTCCCGGTGATCGTGATGCCGCCGAGCGCGGCAAAAGACAAAGCACGCGCCAACGCCTCCGAGGATGTGCCGACGGACGCCGCACCGCGGCTGCGTACCGAAGGCGCGCGCGATGTCCGCGTCGCGCTGGCGACAGCGGCGCAGGGTGCCATACTATCGGCAACGGGTGCATGGCGGCTCTCAGACTCGCGTAACTCGGTGATCGTTCGCGGCCGCGCCGGCGATGTATGGTCGGTGGAGCGACGCGGGCGGCAACTGCGGGCGACGGCAAACGGAAGTGGAGCAACGCCGTGGCGTGACGACATGCTCACGTTGCGTCCCGATCGCGACGATGCATTCGCGCGCTTCGCGGGGCGGTCGTATCGTGGCGCGATTCGCGTGGTCGCGAGCGACAGTGGTCTGGTGATCGTAAACGTGCTGCCGATGGAAGACTATTTGCGTGGGGTCGTGCCGCTCGAAATCGGCGGCCCGCGCGCGGGGAACGAACAAGCGGCAGTCGAGGCGCAGGCCATCGCCGCGCGCAGCTATGCTGTGGTGCGGCTCGCAGTCGTTGACGGCTCGGCGTCACGCAACGTGAACTATGATATGCTCTCGAATGTGGCCGATCAGGTCTATGGGGGCGTCGATGCGGAGCGGCCGTTTTCCGATCGCGCCGTGCAATCCACGAACGGCTTGGTGATCAAATACAACGGGCGCCCCGTTAGCGCACCCTACCACTCGGCGTGCGGCGGCGAAACCGCCGCTCCCGATGAAGTCTGGCGCGCGACTCCCGCGCCTTATTTGCGACGCGTCAGTGACCGGATTCCCGGCACCGATAAATCGTATTGCGATATCGCGCCCCGGTTTTCCTGGACGCGCGTTTTTACCGGCGACGAGCTCGACGTGGCGCTGCGATTGTATCTGAAGAGTTTCACTGCGGTGCCTGCCAGCGGGCCAGGGCACGCGAGATCGGTCGTGGTGGAATCGCGCACGCCGAGTGGCAGGGTGGGACGGCTGGCGATCGGCACGGATCAGGGCGCATATGCGCTGCGGGGCAACGATATCCGGTCAGTGCTACGAGCCCCTGGTGGCGAGATCCTCAACAGCACCTATTTTTCCGTGGAGACAGAATCGCGTCGGGATGGTTCGGTGGGCCGGTTGGTGATCCGAGGAAACGGATACGGACACGGAATCGGGATGTGTCAGTGGGGCGCGATTGGGCGGGCGCGGGCGGGGCAGTCGGCTCGGATGATTTTGGCGACATACTATCCCGGCACGACGGTCGCTGCTGCATACTGAGCAACTGACTTTTCTTTTTTCGGAGCGGCTGTGAGACCGAGTCCCGCAGGTGGTACCATACGTCCGCCGCTTCGCGTTGCCGTCATTGGCTTGGGCGCAATTGCGCAAACGGCGCATTTGCCGGTGCTCATGAAAGCGCGCGGCGTGCAAGTGGTCGCGCTCTGCGACAACGATATCACCAAGGCACGCGGGTTGGCCCAGCGATTCGGCATTGCCGATGCGTTCAGCGACATTGACGACCTGCTGGAAATGGCATCGCTTGATGCCGTGTTCGTGACGACGCCGAACCATCTGCATGAGCCGCACGCATTGAGTGCACTGCGGGCGGGGTGTCACGTGTTGGTGGAGCGGCCCTTTGCGCTGACTTCACGCGGTGTGGAACGCATTCTTGCGGCCGCGAAAAAAGCGGATCGCAAAGTGTTCGTCGCCAACAACCATCGATTTCGCAGCGATGTGCAGGCGCTGGTGGGTTTCGTCAATGGCGGCGAGTTGGGGAAAGTGCATTCGGTGCGTGCTGGCGCGTACCGACTGCCGAGCGCGTTGGCGCCGTGGCGAATGCGCCGCGCGGAAGCAGGGGGTGGTGCGTTTCTCGAGTTAGGGCTGCCGCTGCTCGATCTCGCGGCGTGGATCGCGGATTTTCCCGAACCGATTCGCGTGAGTGCAACGATGAACCGCTCACGCGGTGCCAATAGCGTGGAAGATGCGCTGTTCGTGTTCGCCGAGCTGTCAAATGGTTTTAATGTGACGCTGGATGTGAACTGGGCATATATCGGCGACAGCGAACGGTGGTGGTTCGAAGTCATCGGAACGAAAGGGAGTGCCCGGCTCTCGCCGCTGCGCATCATTAAAGATTTAAATGGCAAGCCGACGGATGTCTCGCCGACGGGCGCGGCGCAGCGGGAAACAGCGTTTATCCAGTCGTACCGCGCGGAGATCGCGCACTGTATTTCGGTGTTGCGCGATGAAACCCCGTACGAAGCCCCGGACGATCAGGTGAAAGTGTATTGGGCGCTCGAGGGGGTCTACGCCGCCGCCGAGAGCGGGAAGGAATTCAGATTGTGAACAGGTCAATAGTTAAGTTGTTAACTATTTCGATGGCACTGATATTGGCCACAGGGTTGCGGCCGTCGGTGATGACGGCGCAACAAGCGTCGCCAAGCGATTCATTAGTGATCTCGGTGCTGACCATGGGGCCGGGCGACGAAGTCTTCGAGCGTTTTGGCCATATCGCGATTCGCGTACACGATATCACCACCGGCGTTGACTCGGCGTACAACTGGGGGATGTTCGACTTTGCGCAACCGCACTTTCTGCAGCGGTTCCTGACGGGTGATACTCGCTATTGGATGCAGGGGTTTCCGTCGCTGCCATTAGTGGCGGCGTACCAACAGAACGGACGCGCCGTGTGGGAGCAGACGCTCGCGCTGACGGCGGCGGAGAAGGTGACGCTCAAGCGTCACATCGAAACCAATGCGCTCGAGGCAAATAAATATTATCGCTACGACTACTATCGGGACAATTGCTCGACGCGGGTGCGTGACGCGCTGGATGTAGTGTTGCACGGCGAACTCAAGCGCACCGCCAACTCCAAAGACAATGACGTAAGTTATCGCAGCGAGACGTTGCGCCTCGCGGTGACGTATCCGATTACAAACGTGGCAATGGATTTCGTGCTCGGCCGCCCGGCGGACGCGACGATCTCGGCGTGGGACGAAATGTTCATCCCGATGCGACTGCGGGATCTGATTCGTGGCGTGTGGGTGCGGCACACCGATGGAACGCGCGGTAGGCTGGTGATGTCCGAGCGGGTGCTCGTCGCCGACGAACGCTATGCCGATGCCGAGAATCGGACAGACCTGAAGCCGATGGCGTTGATAGTAGGAATGTCGTTCACAGCGCTGATACTCGTACTCGGATTTTTCGCCGGCCGCTTTGGCGCGGCGCGGATGGCGTTCGGCGTGGTCGGCGCGGCGTGGCATGGCGTGGTCGGCTTGGCCGGAATGCTCGGCCTGTACGCGGGGTTGTTCACCCGGCACGTTTTCATGGGCCAGAATATTAATTGGCTGTTGGCCACGCCCGCGTCGCTCGCGCTGCTTGTTCTGCTGCCGATGGCGCTTCGTAAAACGGCAAAGCCGCGAGTGGTCAGCGCCGCACGGGGGCTTGCCGCGATCACTGCGGGTGCGGCGATTTTCACGGTACTCTTACGCGCCTTCCCGGCATTTACGCAGGACAATCTTCCGATTATCGCTTTGCTGTTGCCTGGCCACGTCGCCGTCGCAGCGGTGCTCTGGCGGGTCACGCGCGAAAACAAGAATCGGAGCGACAACTGACGTGGTCTGTCGGCATTGATGTCGGCGGCACCTACACCGATCTCGCGGCCGTAGGCGCTGATGGTGCTGTCGTTGCGCGAAAAGTACTTTCGACGCCGGGTGATCAGAGCGAGGGCGTGGCCGCGGCGCTCGAGGCACTTGGTGCGGCGAGCGGCGACGTCGCACGGGTGGCGCACGGGACGACCGTCGTCACGAATTTGCTGCTGGAACGTCGCGGAGCGCGAGTGGTTTTATGCGCGACGGCGGGCGCAACCGATTTGCTCGAACTGCGGCGGCAGGATCGCGCTTCGCTCTACGATCTTTCCGTGGATTATCCGCCGCCGTTGGTGCGCGCCGACCATGTGATTGCGGTTGATGAGCGTCGTACGCCGCGCGGTGTGACGCGGGCGCTGACGGCGGCCGAAGCCGAGCGCGTGGCGAAAGCGGTGGCCGCGCTCGAACCCGAGATTGTCGTGGTATCTCTGTTGCACGCGTACGAAGACGGCGCTCATGAACAGTTGCTGGCCAAGGCGATTCGTGCGCAACTCGCCCATTCGCCAGCTATTGACGTGGTGTGTGGATCCGATACGCTGCCGGAGATTCGCGAGTACGAGCGAACGGCGACCGCCGTCGCCGAAGGATATGCGCGGCCGAGGGTGGCGACCTATCTCAAGCATCTCGCGGCGCGGCTCCACAGCGGGGGATATCCGCCGCCAGAAGTGATGACATCGGGCGGTGGCATGCGCTCGGCGGCTGACGCGTCGCGTGCGGCGGCATCGCTCGCGCTCTCGGGGCCCGCTGGAGGCGTTGTTGGTGCTGCGGCAGTGTTGCGGGCTTG
>JANYBD010000130.1 GCA_025360995.1 Gemmatimonadota bacterium | reverse complement strand
CGATTTCTCGATCTGCGCGATCGCGAGGTTAAGCGCCTTCTTTTTTTCTTCCAGCTGCGCTGTTGAAACGGCCATCGGAGCCTCGAATAGGACTGGGGGCGCATAACGCCCGTGGAGTGAATCTATGCTGGGGGAGAAGAGCGGCTACTCCCGAGCAAAGAGCGAACATGACTGTGACTTTGTTACCGAACGTATCACGAAGCTACCGAACAGAATGCGAAAGTGCAAGAAAGCAGTGGGAGTGGGAGGGGAGTGGGAGTAGAGTGGCGGGTGGGAGCTGGAGTGCGCGGGCAGCGTGGACGACGGCATACATTGGTAACTTATTATATGGCAATAGCTTAGACTCTCTTGAGCTGCACCACTATGCTTTTTCGAATGCGTTCGGGATGTGTCTTACGTAGGCTCTCCGGTCGTGGACTAGGATGCCCACGACGTCAAAACGGTAGTTTTCGCCCGAACGACCATGGCGGTCGATCCAGCTTTGGGCGGATTTGGTCAGTTCGCGCTGCTTTCGGCGGTGGACAGCCTCGACAGGGTCGCCAAACGCGTCGCCGTGGCGCGCTTTGACCTCTACAAAGGCGATTAAGCCATCCTGTTCGGCCACCAGATCAATATCTCGGCGGCCCGAGCGATAGCGGCGGGCGAGAATTTTGTAGCCGCCACGCTCGAGATAGCGAGCGGCGATTCGTTCGCCTAGCTCGCCGAAATCATTTGAAGTTTGGGTCATGGGCGACACAATGGGGGCCGCTTATTGAGCCGGTGGCACCGATTTATTGCGGGCGTAACCGTAACTAGAGTGGGAGTGGTGAGGGAACAGCGGCGAAGGTTGCAGGGCTAACGGAATAGGCAGCTCCCGTTCGCGCTGCAACGTTCGCCTCAGTTCGTAGTTCCCGTTCGCGCTGCAACGTTCGCGTTAGTTCCGTTTTCCCAGCGTCCCCCATACCTCGGCGGTACACAGACAATATCGAATTCCGGTCGCTCCACATCGTCCAAATGCTCAAACTCGGTATACCAAACCCGCGGCCCTCCAAAAAGGCCTGGTTCATAGTCCGGCAAGTAGAAGCGATATCCGTGGGGCGCGAGAAGGTCTTCGATCTCCTGCGGCGAGGTGCCGGCGGCGGCGATTGAGGGACGGTTGATTTCCATCCAAATGACGGGGGTGTGTTCGCGTAGCAATGCCGGCATACCCGTCAGGACACGCAACTCCGAGCCCTCGACGTCAATTTTTACCAGCGCGATCGGTGTCGCGATGTCAGATAAGCGCTCCGCGACTAACGCGTCCACTGTTCGGGTATGCAGCGTCAGCGAGCGACGCACGTGGGCCTCTTGCATCGGACTCGGAAAACGGCTCGACCAACCAATCTGATCGCTGAGTTGGAAAGTGATTTCGTCGCCTTCGCGCTCGCTGACTGCACCTTCGGCGATGCGCACTACGGAAGCACTGTTGCGCTCGCAATGCGCCTGAAGCAGTTCGATGGCTGCAGGGTCCGCCTCGATGGCGAGCACAGCGCCTCTGTCGCCGACCGCTCGAGCGAGGAGCAATGTGAAAAATCCCTTTTGCGCGCCAACATCAACGGCTCGCTCGCCGGGGCGGACGAGTCGGCCAATATCGCGAACGAACGCATCGTCGAAGCCGCCGAAGAAAAAGGCGCGATCGTCAAAGGCGTCGCGATCGAGCTGCATCCAGAAACCGGGACTGGCACGATGCCAATGCCGTCCCTGACCCCAGCGCGACAAGATGTGCGCCTGCGAATGGCGCCGGATGCCGGCGGCGATGCGGCGCAAGAAACTCAAAGGCGAGGCCATGGACTGACGGTAATCAATTGGCGGGAGGGATGCAGGAAATAAAGAACTGAGGCGAAGGTTGCAGGGCGAACGGGAACTGCTTATTCCGTTCGCCCTGCAACCTTCGCCACAGTCCCTTCGCCGCTGTTCGTAGTTTCCCTTCGCCCTGCAACCTTCGCCGTTGTTCCCCTACCTCGCCCCAATAAATTCCGTAACCGCATCCACAACTTCCCGCGACTTCAACATCTTCCTATGCCCTCCCGTATCCACCTCCAACAACCTCGCGTTCGGATACGCGCGGAGCGCGAGTTGCGCGTCGGCTAGAGGGATTTCGCGATCGTGGATATCGTGGACAATCAATACCGGCAGTGTCTTGTCGCTCGTGTTTGGCAGCAGCGCCACCTGTTCGATTGGGACTCCGGTGCGCTCGACCATCGCAGTCTTGAAGGCTTCGCGGACTCGTGGCCCAAGTCCCATAAAATCCGAGAAGCGCTTAAATACTTCCGGTAGCGACGAGGGTGTGCCGAGTAGAACGATTCGCTCGACTTTTAGTCCGCGGCTCAGCGCGATATTTGTTGCGCCCCCGCCCATCGAATGACCAATCACAGCGCGAAATGGGCCGATCGCTGCTTGCACATCGAGAAGCGCTTTTGCGAAAGCAAATGGGTTGGCGAATTTGCCCTCGCTCGCTCCGTGTGCCGGGCCGTCCATACCGATCACACGGTGGCCAAGCGCGACGAGCGGATCGACGAAGTATCCGAGCTGCGCTCCCCGCCCTTCCCAACCGTGCAGCAGAATGACCGGCGTGCCGTCGGTTGCGCCCCACTGCGTGCCCGAGATTCCGTCGGCACGCGAGAGCGCGGTCCCGCGGGCAATAAGTTCGAGTTCCCACGCCGGCTGCTTGTGCACGCGCGGCGACGTGAAAATTTTAGCGATAAACTTTCCGCCCCGCCGCGGCGCAAACCGTTCATACGCGCGGAGCTTCAGTCGTAAGGCAAGCGGGAGAGCCATACGATCAAACTAAGGCACGAAAAGCCACGCTGCCCACTGCACCCTGCACGACCTTCGGCAACGCAATCCTGCACGCTGCACCCTGCACGCCCGTCGGAAACGCGATCCTGCACGCTGCCCCCTGCACGCCCGTCGGAAACGCGTTCCTGCACGCTGCACCCTGCACGCCCGTCGGAAACGCGTCCCTCAAGCTGCCCCCCGCCCGCCAAGTAGGAAACGGGGCCCTTCACTTCAAGCCGCTTCCACCCCCGCCCGATCCACTATCCGCCCCAAATCCTCAAGCCCGCACAAAACGTCGCGGGGCTTCGATCCATCCGGCGGCCCCAAAATCCCCGCCAGATGCAACTGATCAATAATCCGCGCCGCCCGTCCATATCCCACTTTGAGCCGGCGCTGTAGCAACGATGTTGATCCACCCTGATTAGAAATACACACCTCCGCCGCCTCGCGGAACAGTTTGTCGCGATCGCTGTCGTCCGCCTCACCGTCCTGGCCGGCACCGGCTTCGATCGCCTCCTGTTGGCGCACCTTCTCGATGATGTCCTGCTCGTCGCGTACCTCTTCGATGTGGATGAGCCCCTGCGCTTCCATCGTCGCCTTTCTGATCTCGCGACGATCGACGTACCACTTCATCAGACGCTCCGTGTCTTCATTACTGAGAAACGCGCCCTGCAATCGCGCCGGCTCGCTCTTGCCCGGCGGAATGAACAGCATGTCGCCATTGCCCAGCAAACTTTCGGCGCCCATGCCATCGAGAATCGTGCGGCTATCAATCTGCGACGCGACGCGGAAGGCGATGCGGCTCGGAAAATTCGCTTTGATAAGACCCGTGATCACGTTCACGCTCGGACGCTGCGTGGCAAGAATCAGGTGAATGCCGATTGCGCGCGCCTTCTGCGCGAGCATCGCCAGCGGCGTCTCGACTTCGGCGGCGCAGGTCATCATCAGGTCGGCGAGCTCGTCAATCACGACGACGATGTACGGCAAGATGCCGCGCTTGTACTCGAGATTTTCGAAGCCGACCGTCGGATCTTTCGGCTTGAGCAAGGGCGCGCCGTCGCGGACTTTTTGATTGAAGTCCTGAATGTTGCGCGCGCCATTCGCCGCGAGCAGTTGATACCGCTCCTGCATTTCGAGCACCGCCCACTTGAGCAATGCGGCGGCATCCCGGTTGTCGGTCACCACCTTGTGACGTTGATGCGGGAGCACATTGTACACGGAGAGTTCGACCATTTTCGGATCGACCATCAAGAATCGCAGCGTCTTTGGTGTGTGCCGATAAATCAGGCTCGTGATGAGTGTGTTCACGCAAATCGATTTCCCCGAGCCGGTCGCGCCGGCAATGAGGAGATGCGGCATCTTGGCGAGATCGGCAATCACCGCGCGCCCCTCGAGATCTTTGCCCAGAGCTATGGGCAGCGCCCGTGGCGTGTTCTGATAGTCGCGCGACTCCAGCATGTCGCGGAAATACACCATTTCTGCCGTCGGATTCGGCACTTCCACGCCGACAGCGCCCTTGCCGGGGATCGGCGCGACAATGCGAATACTTTGCGCACGCATGGCCAGCGCCAGATCGTTTGCGAGGTTCGCGAACTGGCGCACCTTCACTCCCGGGCTCGGCTCGATTTCGTACTGCGTCACCGTTGGCCCGCTCGTACGTCCGGTGAGAATACCGTCGACTTTGAAGGTGCGAAGCGCGTCCATCAGCTTCTGCCCCATCGCGTCGAGGTGTGGCTTGCCGACATCCGCGTTGCGTGGCGGTGACGGCGTGAGCAACTCAGGCGACGGCAGTTCGTCGGCCGCGGCATCAAGCGGATCGCCACCGTAATCAATCGCTGCCGCAACTCCGGCGGCGTGTTCTGCCGACTTCTCGGCCTTGCTGAGCTTCTTCTTTTTGTTACGCGTGGGCGCACCACTGGCAGAGTCAGGCATCATTGGGTCGGCGAGTTCATCGTCGGCCTCGACGGTCGCGCTGCCAGCCGCTTCCATCAATGACAAATCCACCGTCGGCATCTCGGATGCCGACGGTTCAAGGCGTTCAGCTTTGGTAAGAAATTCGGAAGTGTTCGCCGTCGTCGTCGCACTCGCACTCGCACCATTGTCTTCAACGAGACGCTGCCCGCCGTCCGCGCTGTGCGCCCGCGACCCAATCAAAATCCTCAACGGATTCCACCCCAACGTCCCCGCCATTAATCCACACCCTGCAATCGCAATCGTGACCCATGCCCCTCCAAGCCCGACCGCTTTGACGAGATAGAAGGCGATGAAGCTGCCGACAAGGCCGGAATAGAAATCGATCTGCGACGCATCAACCGCCGCGCCGCGCGCCAGGGCGGCGGCAATCGGCACGATCGCGGCGAGACCGATCGTGAAAAACAGCAATCGTCGATCTTCCCGTTCCTGGATGCGACCGAGGAGGCGCAGTGCGTGCACAGCAGGAATGAAAGGCACAACGACGGCGGCGAGTGCGCCGAGTGCGATGAGAACGGAGGAGCGGAGACAGGCCCCGACCGGGCCAAAGATGCCGCCTGCGGCGGTGCAACTCCCGGACGTTCCACCGGCGAGGAGCGAGCCGGCAATGAACACCGCCGCGAGCAACAGAGCGATCCCGCCGAGTTCGCGTTTCAGGTGCGAATAGCGGGCGAGTTTTTTGATTTCTTCCGGAGTGGCTACAACGCCGTCCGTATCACTATCGTCGCGCGATTTCGCGCGGACGCGAGGCGCGCGGGGAGCGCGAGACCTTTCGGCGGGGACGGAAGTGTCGGACTGATCAATCGAATTCGGCGACAGCAACGGGTCGCGCGAAGGCTTGGGCATATACGGGATTTCTCGGAGGGAGAGGGACCGAGAAAGTGACTGTTCAGAGGGGGCCCGCGTCACTAGGAACTTTGCGTTTCCTACGGGGCGGACGGCGGTCAGAGTCCCGTTGCCGAGGGATCGTGCAGGTTGCAGCGTGCAGCAACTTTTTGGCAGAGCTGGGGACGCCGTCCGCCGTCCGCCCAGTAGGAAACGGGTTGCCCTCCGCTGGCCGCCGTCCGCCCAGTAGGAATCCCGCTCGCCCGAGTCACCCCAGCGACCCTAAGGAGTGGGTTCCTTAAGCAGGTATGCTCCATCCGTCTCCAAAAACTTGGTATGTACATCCCCAGCCGCAAAGTGGGGGTCTTCCATCACCCGGCCAAGAAACGGAATCGTCGTTGAGACTCCCTGCACGATAAACGTGTCCAGCGCCATTTTCATTTTTGCCAGCGCTTCGCCGCGGTCCCTGCCCTGACAAATCACTTTCGCGATCATCGAGTCATAAAAGGGCGGGACGGTGTAGCCGGCATAAGCGTGGGTGTCCACGCGCACGCCGTTGCCGCCGGGAAGATTGAAGACGTCGATCTTGCCGGGTGAGGGCTGGAAATTGCGCGAGGGATCTTCGGCGTTGATGCGACATTCGATCACGTGACCCCGCAGCGGCGGGGTCTCGGTGATGGACATCCGTTCGCCGGCGGCAACGCGGATCTGCTCTTTCAATAAATCCACACCCGTGAGCATCTCCGTCACCGGATGTTCCACCTGAATGCGGGTGTTCATCTCCATGAAGTAGTAGCTCCCGTCTTCATCGAGAAGCATTTCCATGGTACCCGCGCCGACGTAGTTGATCGACTTTGCGCCCAACACCGCCGCGTCACCCATCTTTTTTCGCAACTCGGGCGTCATTGCGGGCGACGGCGCTTCTTCGATCAACTTCTGGTGGCGGCGTTGTACCGAGCAATCGCGTTCGCCGAGGTGAATGCAGTTGCCGTGGGTGTCGCCGAGGATTTGGAATTCAATGTGGCGTGGCCGTTCAAGATATTTCTCGACGTACACACTGCCGTTGCCGAATGCCGAAAGCGCTTCGGAGCGGGCGAGTTGAAACGAGCGGGCGAAATCGTCGGCGTCGCGGGCGACGCGCATTCCCTTCCCGCCACCGCCAGCGGCGGCCTTGATGATCACCGGGAAACCGATTTGCACGGCGAAGGCGAGCGCATCATCCACGTCTTCGACCGGGCCAGGCGAGCCCGGAACGACCGGAACATTGTTCGCGATCATCGTCGCGCGCGCGGCGGCTTTATCGCCCATCGTGCGGATTTGTTCCGGCGTCGGGCCGATAAACGTAATACCGCTTGCCGCACAAATCTCGGCGAACTCGGCGTTCTCAGCGAGAAAGCCGTACCCCGGGTGGATCGCGTCGGCACCGGTGATTTCGGCGGCGGCGATGATCCGCGGGATGTTGAGATAACTCTCCCGCGCCGGTGCCGGCCCGATGCAAACGTCGTCGTCGGCGAATCGCACGTGCAACGATTCGCGATCGGCCTCGGAGTATACGGCGACGGTTTGGATGCCCATCTCGCGGGCGGCACGGATCACGCGGAGAGCAATCTCGCCGCGGTTGGCAATGAGAATTTTCTTGAACACGGTCTAGGTAACGTCCTGCTGGAAATTATCGAAGCTGGTGTCGCTGGCGCCGGCGATGCCTTGCACCCGGAGCGCAAACTCGCTTGGACTGGTCGCATAGAACAACGCGCTCTCGTACGAGATCACGCCCTTCGAATACCAGTTCATCAGCGATTGGTCAAAGCTCTGCATGCCGTATTGCACCGTCCCCTCACGAATGAGGTCCGGGATGTTCAGCGACTTACTCATATCGCGAATCTGGTCGCTGACGGCGGCAGTATTGATCAACACTTCACAGGCCGGAATACGGCCCCCGCGATCGGCCCGCGGCACGAGTCGCAACGAGATAACCGCCTGCAGCGCGTTCGCCAGTGAAAAACGCACATCGCCCTGTTGGTGCGGCGGATAAAACGAGAGCACGCGGTTTATGGTCTGTGTCGCGTCCGTGGTGTGCAACGTACTGAACACCAAGTGACCCGTGTCGGCGGCCTTCAGGGCTATTTCGAGTGTTTCGAGATCGCGGATTTCGCCGATCAACACGATGTCGGGATCCTGACGGAGCACGCGGCGGAGCGCCTGCGCGAACGAGCCCGTGTCGGTGCCCACTTCACGCTGGTTGATATGACAATTAATATCGCGATGGAGAAACTCGATCGGGTCTTCGATCGAAATCACGTTCGCGTGACGATTCTCATTGATGTACTGCACCATAGACGCGAGCGCCGTGGATTTTCCCGAGCCGGTGATACCGGTGACGAGCACGAGGCCGCGCGGCTTCATCGAGATTTGCTCGAGAATCGGCGGGAGGTTCAGCTCCTGAATGTTCAGCGCCTGGAACGCGATGGCGCGAAACGCATACGCGATGGAGCCGCGCTGTTGATACATGTTCACGCGAAAGCGGCCAACGCCGGCCACACCGATGGCGAAGTCGGCTTCCTTATCAGACTCATATTCGCGGCGCTGTTTGGGCGGCAAAATTTGTTCGCCGATCGAGCGCAGATCTTCCGGCTTCATCGGCGGCTGCTCAAGCGCCTTGAGCTCACCGTCAATGCGCAATGTCGGCGGACGGCCGACCTTCATATGCAAGTCGGACGCGTTTTGTTGCACCATCGCCTGCAGAACGGCTTTGTAGTTGTACGGTGCCGCCGCAGGTGCAGGCGCACCGGCCACCGGGGCCGCAGTGGTGGGACGCGGTGCGCCGCCCGTTGGGTCAGCCATTGGGATCGATCCGGAACAGCACTTGACCGTATTCCACCGGATGCGCGTCGGTCGCGGAGATCTCCTTTACGACTCCCGAGAACTCGCTCTCGATTTCGTTCATGATTTTCATTGCCTCGATGACGCAGAGAATCTGGCCTTTCTTGATAGTCGATCCGACCGTCACATACGGCTTCGCGCCCGGCTCCGGCGCGCCATAGTAGGTGCCGACCATCGGCGATTTCACTTCCAGATGCGACGACTTCGCCGGCTGCTTCGACGCGACATCGGATTCCGTGACGGCCGGTAAGCCCATGGCCGGCGTGAGCCGCGGTTCGGGTGGCATCATTGCCGGCATCGCCATCGGCGCGGCGATTTGCATCGTGCCGCGATTGGTCGGCGTCTTGCTGATGCGAATTTTCATTCCCTTGTCACTGGAAATTTCGATGGAGTCCACCGACGACTCGTCCAGCATTTCGACAAGTTTCTTCACATAACGGAGATCGATCATACTGTTCGGGTTTGAGATTGCCATTGGTGCGCCGGAAAGGCGTTATAACTCCATCAGCTCGCGCGCGAACGACGTCAACACCACCGCTCCATCAGAATTCAGCCAAACATCGTCTTCAATCCTCACGCCGCCCCACTTGGGGCGATAGATCCCCGGCTCAATGGTCACCACCGATCCTACCGGCAATAGCGCATCGGACGACTTCGACAAACGGGGCGACTCGTGGATCTCCAGACCAATTCCGTGGCCTAAAGAGTGGCCGAATTCGTCTCCCCACCCGCGGCGCTCAATGTAGCCCCGCGCGAGGGCATCGGCATCCTTTCCGCGCATTCCAGCCCGAACCGCACCCGAAGCAGTGGCATTACTTTCACGAACTACGTCATAAACGTCTTTCATCTCGGCCGTGGCCTTCCCCATCACGAATGTACGGGTGATGTCGGAAACGTAGCCGCCGGACACAGCGCCAAAGTCAATGAGCAGAAACTCGTTCTTCTGTAATTGGCGAGATGAACACCGAGCGTGCGGTAACGCCGAGCGAAATCCGGTGGCAATAATGGTCTCGAACGGGAAGGATTCGCTGCCGGCCTCGCGCAACTCCCATTCCAGCGTGCCGCCAATCTGCATTTCCGTCATCCCGACTTTTACTCGCGCGATCGTGCGGGTCAACGCGGCCTCGGCCATACCTACGGCATCGCGAATATGCCCTATTTCCGCGGCGTCTTTTTGCTCGCGCAATGTTTCCACGAGGTTCAGCGACGGGCGCCATTGCCAGCGTGAACCGCTGTCAACGAATCGTTGATAGTCGGCATGCGTGACGTGCGCCGACTCGAAAGCCATCACTTCCACGTTCAGCGTTGGCAGTACTGCCAAGAGCCGCGACCAGAGCGACGCGGGCTCGATCACCACGCGCATGACATCACCGGCCTGCTCTTTCGCCTGCTCGGTGTAGCGGAAGTCGGTGAGGAGCACGGCGTCGGTTGCTGAGACAATCAGCAGCGCACTTGAACCGGAGAAGCCGCTGAGATACCGGATATTCGGGAGCGATGTGATGAGCATCGCGTGGTGCGATCCGGTGGCGAGCGATTCGCGGAGGGCCGCAAGGCGCCGATCGCGCCCTGCGGTCACTTGTGTGTTCGCGCGGCGTGGCGCCGCGTGTGCACGATCCCGCGCAATGCGAGCTCGTAGCCCTGTGCCCCAAATCCGCACAGCACCGCGACGGCACCTGACGACAGCACGGAGTGCCGGCGTTCCGGTTCGCGCGCGTAAATATTGGTGAGATGCACTTCGACATACGGGAGTGCGACCGAGCTGAAGGCGTCGCGCAACGCCAAACTGGTATGCGTCCACGCGCCGGCGTTGATCAGCGCTCCATCTGCTTTGGCGCGCAACTCTGGCGCGACCCCAGGCGCCGCTTGCCGTCCGCCGAGCGCGTGGATGGCGTCGATCAGGTCGCCTTCGTGATTGAACTGCGCACAGGCGATTTCCACTTTGAGTTCCGCGGCGACATCATGCAAATGCGCCTCGACTTCGGCGAGCGTTGTCGTGCCGTACAACTCCGGTTCGCGCGTGCCCAGCAGGTTCAGGTTCGGACCATTGAGGATCGCGATCCTCACGATTTTTTCATCTGGGAGAGCCAGTCCTGAAACTGGGCAAGTTCGCCAGGCGTCCCCGGCTCGCCAGCTGGCGGCGCAATGGCGGTCGAATCTGGAGCCGGTGCTTCGTCGGACGGCGAGAAGAATTGATCGAAGCGCAACTTCTGTGATTGGCGAGACACATTGGTGGTGGCGCGCATCGGCGTGTCGCGGAACACGGAATCGAGCGAAAGTTCGGTTGCGGCGGCTTGCGTTGGGCGACCCTGAACCACCGATGCCGCGGTTTCCACGGCGCCGGCAAAGGTCGAGAGGGCACCCGCCGCACCTTCGTCCGAAAGCGACGGTGCGGTATTGCCGAACAGAGTGTCGAGCGTGCCACCAGCGGCAACGAGAACGCCTGAGGGCACGGGGGTAGCCGAGGAGTCGGCTGCCGGTGCCACCGGCGCACTCGCCGCTGAACCGTTACCGCTTACGGGTCGGCGATTGGAGAGCGCGGCAAAGAAACCGCGTGCGGTGTTGGCCTCTTCCGTGACGACTTTTTCGAAGGCGACGCTCGACCGGCCGCCGCCTTCAATGGAGCGCACGCGATCTTTGAGACTTTCGTCATTTGGATATTGTGCGGACAGCTGCTTGTAGACTTCCAGCGCTTCTTCGCGGAAACCCTGGCTCAAATAGAGCTCGGCCATCGTTTCCGTCACGAATGGCGCTGGAGTTTCGCTGACATGCGAAGCTTCGGCATCGAAGGTTGGGACGCGGCCGACGACCGCGTCGACTCCAAATGCTGGCGTCGAAGTGCGGAATGCTGGCTCTTCGTGTAACAAATCGTCGTGCAGCGAGGCAGCGTGCAGGGGCTCTTCTATTGCAGGAGGCTCGAACGAAAGTGCGGAGAAGTCGAGTGGGGCGGAATCGGCGACCAACGGCTCCGGCTCATCGCCAAAGCCAATCTCGGCGAAACTTGGGAAGCCGTCGTCTGCCGGGAATGCGGCGTGTGGGATAGGGGCAAACGACTCGAGCGGCGGCGGAATAATCGGTTCGAGCGGTGCGGATACTGCGGCGAAGGCATCAAGCGATGCGGTGGCCGCATCCAACTCATCGATCTCGGCTGCAGTACTGAGTACGCCGGGAAGATGGTCTGCGCCCGGATCTTCGAGCGTGACGGTTTCGGACGTACCGAAATCCAGCGACATATCCATCAGCCCGAAGTCCATCGGTGCCGCCGCCTCCTGATCCGCCGCAACGATCGCGTCCATCGGAATCACGGGAGTCGGCATCGCCGGCGCGGCCGGGGTGCTGGAGCGCGGTGGAGTTATGATTTGCGTTGCCGACTGTGCGGCAACTGCCGCCGCAGCCGCGGCGCTGTTCGCATCGATCGCGTCGAGGTCGGCGAGGAATGCAATTATTTCGTCATTCCGCGGGTCGGCATCGAGCACCCGCGTGTACCACTGGCGCGCGCCGGCCGTGTCGCCGTGGCTGCGCGCGATATCGCCGAGGTGGCGCAACGCGATCAGGTTTTCCGGATCCAGTTCGAGCGCTGTCTCAAAAGTGACGCGAGACTCGTCGTAGCGGCCAGCCTCGAATAGCGCCTGTCCGTAAACGACGTGCCCGTTCATGTTGCCAGGCTGATCTATAAGATGCGCGTGACAGAGCTCGATCGCTCTGTCGAGATCGCCGCTTTTGCGATATTCGTTGGCAAGCGGCGCGAAAAACCGGCGAGGGTTCTCGTCGAAACGCTTTAGAAGTTCTTCGAGCCGGGCGGACGTGCTCATTAATAGTTGGCCTGTTGCAGACGACAGCTGTCAGTGCAAGGTTCGTGCGAAGATACCATACGGCGAAGATCGAAGTCAATCCGAAGTGTCGGCGGCCCTTGATTTTAGCTCTAGCGAGCCGGTAAGTTTGGAGGCTCTGTCTCACCTTTGAACACCACCGTTTTTCGCAAGGGAGTGCCGCCTCGTGTTGCAACAGATGCGGAGCTTTGCCGCGTATATCTGGATTCTCATA
>JANYBD010000118.1 GCA_025360995.1 Gemmatimonadota bacterium | reverse complement strand
AACATCACGACGACATCGCCGCGCGGGCCATTCCGCACACCAGCGTTTCCAATGCCGCGGAGTTGCATGTACTGACCCGTTTCCACGCCGGCGGGAACCTTGATTGGCACTGTGTGATCGCCGCGCTGGCGTCCTTCACCGCGACACGCCTTGCAAGGCGAAGCGATCGACACGCCGTCGCCACCGCACGTCGGGCAGCCGGCAACGCTCACGAAGTTCCCAAAGAACGACCGCTGTTGCCGACGCACTTCGCCGGCACCGTTGCAGGTCGGACATTTCACGGGCTTGGTGCCGGGCTCGGCGCCGACGCCTTTGCAGACGTCACAAGGGTCAAGCAACTTCGCTTTCACATTTTTCGTCACGCCGGTCGCGATTTCGGCGAGCGTCAGATGCAAGTCGATTTTGATGTCCGCACCACTTCTCGGCCCGGCTGGGGCGCGGCCACCGGTGCCGAACATCTCTCCCAACCCGAAGTCGCGCATGAAAATATTGAGCGCTTCACTGAGATCGACGTGATGGTACTGCTGACCACCCCCACGTAGCCCGGCTTCGCCATACCGATCGTACGCGGCGCGCTTCTGCGGATCGCGCAGCACGTCGTACGCTTCGGTGATTTGCTTGAATCGCTCTTCAGCTTCTTTCGCCCCGCCGTTCTTGTCGGGGTGAAATTGCATCGCCAAACGGCGGTACTGTTGCTTGAGCTCTTCGTCGCTCGCGGTTTTTTCGACTTCGAGGACGGAGTAGTAATCTGCCATATCTGAAGCTTGCTCACTTGGTGAACTACGTTAATAAAACTTTAATTGCGTGATCAATTGGGAACTGCAAAAACGGCTTAATCACGGATTTACACGGATTTTAAAAAAGGCGATTACACGGAATTCTTTTTAGGAACTGCAGATGGTGCTTCGTCTCTCTTTCGTTTTTTTATCGATTGGGAACTGCAAAAACGGCTTAATCACGGATTTACACGGATTTTTAAAAAGGCGATTACACGGATTTTTTTTGGGGGAACTGAAAAAACAACAACAGTTACTGCGACGGGACTCCGTGAACAACAATTGAACAGCAGTTTGAATTCAGTTATTTGTGTGTTACCCGTTGTTGCTTATCCGTGTAATCCGTTCTGTTATCCGCGAAAATCCGTGGCCCAGCCGTTTTTACTCAAACATTCCACGTTAGTCAGTGGCCCAGCCGTTTTTACTCAACCGGTCCACGTTAATCCGTGGCCCAGCCGTTTTTAGCCCAACAACTCCGTCACCAGCGAAGACGTATGCGTGACCAAAGCAATCACCTTGTCATACGGCATCCGCGTCGGACCAATCACTCCGATCACTCCCGCCAGGCCGCCGGCTTTGTATTCTGCCGTGATCACCGTCAGTCCGCCCGGCAGCGATGCGCCGTGTTCATTGCCGATCGTGATCTGGACGCCCGAGCCGGCATTCCGTGATCTCAATAACGTCGCGATCTCGGTGCGAGTTTCGGTGAGCTCGATCAACCGCCGCATCTGATCGCCACTGGCGAACTCCGGCTTATCGGCGAGCAGCGATGCCTGGCCAAGCACCACCGAATCACTCACCGTCGGCGCCGCGACATCAAACAACTGCTCGCCTTCCTGCAGAAAGATATTCAACAGCTCGGTAGTTCCGCTCCCCGTATTCGCATCGCGCAGTCGCGCGCCGAGCGACGCGCGAATGTCGGCGAGCGACAATCCACCGAGCCGCTCATTGAGCACGAGCTGCACTTCCGCCAGCGCGTGGTCGGCAATCTCACCGGCCACTTCAATAAAAATCGTCCGCACCGTGCCGCCGCGAAGCGTCAACACCAAAATCAATTTCGCTGCGGTGAGGCGAACAATTTCCAACTTCTCCAAAATCGTTTGATCGAGCCGAGGACCAAGTGCGACACCAAGTTCCTGGGTGAGCACTCCTAGACTCTGCGCAGCACGTCGCAGAATGGATTCGATCGCCGATCCCCCGGCTCCGATTTCATCGGCCAGCCGAAGGCGATCGGAATTTCCGAGCGGCACGATCTGCAACAATTCATCTACGTAAACGCGATACGCCTTGTCCGTCGGAACCCGCCCCGCCGATGTGTGCGGATGAAAAAGAAACCCTTTCTCTTCGAGGTCACTCATTGTATTGCGGATCGTGGCCGGCGAGACCCCCAAACCGAACCGGCGCGACAGCGTCCGCGACCCCGCCGGCTCGGCGGTTTCGACATACGACCGGATAACCGCTGTTAGAATCGAGCGTTCCCGTTCATTGAGTTCGGCAGATGCCATAACTTCAAAGATACTAACGACTTCGCTCGGCGCTCAAGGCAGCAGCCAGACTATCGAGCCGCAACCAGCCCTCCGGGGTCAGAACGAGGCGGTCGGAACCGGGCCCGCGGGGCGAGTTCGAGTCCATCGAAAGGCTCGTAGCCCACCCAGCAGCCTTCCATTGCGCGACGGACTTTTCATCGCTTGGCGCAATCTCCAATCCGTCGATAGTCCGCAAGCCCAGATAGACCTCCTCTGCCAAACATTGATCGACCCCAAGCAATTCATCGCCGGCCATAGGATCCTCGCCGACGCCTACCCGCTGCACCCAGGCGGCATACTCCCGCTCGTTCCAGCGGCGTCGCTCACCATCAAATGAATGCGCCGACGGCCCCAAACCGAGATAGGGCACGCGCCGCCAATAGCTAGAGTTGTGCCGACTCCGATGCCCCGGTAACCCAAAATTCGACACCTCATAGTGCTCAAATCCCGCGCCCGTCATCGCCTCATGCGCCTCCAAAAACTCGGCGGCATAACGCTCCTCCGGCGCTTCCGCGACCTCGCCCCGAGCCGTCCAACGACCCAATGGAGTATGAGGCTCCACAGTCAGACCATACAATGAGATATGGGTCGGAGCGAGCTCCAACGCCCGCTCCAAATCATCGCTCCACGACCGTTCGAGCTCTTCCGGAAGCGCAAATATTAGGTCCACCGATATATCGTCGATCCCTGCCGATCGGGCTGCAGCAACCGCCAATCCAGCCGCCTCCGGCGAATGAGTCCTATGCATCCAACCCAGTACTTTCGGATCAAACGATTGCACACCAAGCGACAGACGGGTGACCCCCGCCGCCCGCCAAGACGTCGCATCCTCGACGCTCAAATCCTCCGGATTCGCCTCCATCGTCAACTCGGCGTCACCCGTCAGCCCAATGTCAGGATGCGATCGAATTCGGTCAAGAAGACTGGTTATCCCATCGGCTCCCAGTTTCGATGGAGTGCCACCGCCAAGATATATCGTACTTACTTGGCTCAGGTCGAATTGCCTCGAGCGGGTAGATAGCTCGGCTAACACCGAATCAATAAAGT
>JANYBD010000115.1 GCA_025360995.1 Gemmatimonadota bacterium | reverse complement strand
CATCGGTTCTTGCGAAGCAAAGGGCTGGCGGAAAATGCCGTGCGGGATAGTGGCCTCGCGTGGACATCGCTGCGACCGTCCGTGATCGTGGGTGCAGAAGATGAGTTTGTAAATGTTCTGGCGCGTCTAGTGCGACTCTCGCCGGTGATTTACCCGCTTCCAGGTGGCGGTACGACGCGGTTTCAACCGGTGGCAGTAGGAGATGTTGCTGCCGCGGTCCGAGCGTGTCTGGAGCGCGACGACACTATAGGAAACGCTTACACTGTGGGTGGCCCGGAACCGCTGACGCTGCGGACCATCACAGAACGCGTCCTCGCGGCGATGGGCGAACGCCGGGTGTTGTTGGACGTGCCGGTGGCCGCGTTGCGGCCACTGGTAGCGCTCGCGCAAATGGCACTGCCAAATCCACCGGTGACGACCGGACTGCTTGCGTTGCTCGGCAGTGACAATGTGACGCCAGACAATGCGTTGCTTCCCGTGTTTGGCATCACGCCCACGCCGTTCACGCCGGCGACGCTGGCGTATCTTCGCGACATTTCGGCACGCGAGGCGCTCCGGTCGATGTTCAGGAAGGCATAACGACCCGGTACTGGAAAAGGCGCCGCTGATTTCAGCGGCGCCTTTTCTGTGCCTGCTTTGGCAATTACATGCCGGGCATCAACACCGTGTCGATCACGTGAATCTCGCCGTTCGACTGCTTGACGTTGGCGATCGTCACTGTGGCCACGTTGCCTTTTTCGTCCTTGAGCTGAAGCTTCTTGCCGTTCATCGTCGCCCAAAGTTTGCCGCCACTGACGGTCGAAAGTTCCGCAGTGCCATTGCCGTCCTTGATCGCCTTGGCGATCGACTTGCCCGTCCAATCTCCAGACACCACATGGTAGGTCAGGATCTTTGTGAGGGTAGCCTTGTTCTCTGGCTTGAGCAGCGTTTCCACCGTGCCGGCCGGCAGGGCAGCGAATGCTTCATTCGTCGGTGCGAAGACGGTAAATGGGCCCTTGCTCTTGAGGGTCGCCACGAGACCGGCCGCTTTGACGGCTGCGACGAGCGTCGTGTGATCCGCCGAGTTGACGGCGTTGTCGATGATGTCCTTGTTCGGGTACATCTCTCTGCCGCCGACCATCGGGTTCTGCGCCGCGAGCGGCGAGGCAAAGGCAAGTACAAGAGCCAAACGCGAGAGCGTGGAACGCATGGGAGCTACTCCGATATTTAGTGAGATTGTCCTGCTGTCGGATGATCTACGACACGTGCCGATCAATCGGATTCATGGAGGCTATGCTGGCGTTGCGGCGACATGACGGCGATCTTGGCGCACCACCTTTCTGCCCGGGGTTAACCGATGTCGAACGCTGTGCTTTGCAGGGCCATACTGTTGCTCACCGTCGCCGGCGCGCTTCCGCTAACCGCCCAACAAATAGTCGCGACGCCGCCGACGGTCACGATCGCGACGCGCACTGCCGGGCTTGAAAAGCGTGAGGGGTTCGTCACCGCCTACCTCAACGACCGGACGGGTGCGCTGTTGTTGGAAATCCCGCGTGACTCGATGCGGGCGCTGTTTCTGACCACGCTGGCCACTGGTCTGGGGTCAAATCCAATTGGGCTCGATCGAGGTTCTGGTGGCGATGCACAAGTTGTCCGCTTCCAGAAAGCGGGTGAGCGGGTGCTCGTCGTTTTTGAAAACGTCGCCTTTCGTTCCAGCGGCAACCCGGACCACAAGCGCTCAGTGGACGAGTCCTTCCCAACCAGCACGGTCGCCGCGCTCCCGATCCTCGCCGAAGACAATGGACGAATTCTGTTTGATGCTACGGAATTGGTTATGCGCGACTGGAACAATATTGGCGGCACGCTGACTCGTAGCAATCAAGGCCAGTATGCGGTGGCACGGGACCGTTCGCGCATCAATAAAAATTATACCAAGGCGTTTCCGGAGAACACCGAGATCGACGTTGCGCTCACCTTCGCGCCCGGCGGCAATCCGGGCGGTGGGCTTGGTCATTTAGTGCCCGACACGCGTGCCCTCGATTTTCGGCAACACATCACGATCGTCAAGTTGCCGGACGACAACTTCCGTGTGCGGCGCACCGATCCCCGTGTCGGATACTTTGGCGTGTCGTTCAAAGATTATGCGGCGCCGATTCAGGGGCAGCTCGCACAGGAGTGGGCGGCGCGTCACCGTCTCGAGCGGATGAATCCGAACGACCCGACGAGCCCCATCAAGAATCCGATCGTGTATTACATCGATCGAGGCATTCCCGAACCCCTGCGGACCGCCACCTTGCAGGGCGTGGGCTTTTGGGTAGAGGCGTTTAATCGAGCTGGTCTGCCGGGTGGATTTAAAGTGGAACTGCTGCCAGATGGTGTCGATCCTATGGACGCGAGGTACAATGTCGTGCAATGGGAAAATCGCAACGAACGCGGCTGGAGTATTGGTGGCGCCATCACCGATCCGCGCACCGGCGAAATGTTGAAAGGCATGGCCCGCATGGACTCGCATCGCAATCGCACCGACTACAACATCTATGCCGCTTTTATGGGTGCCGCAGCCGGTCCGGGCGACACCGCGTTTGTGCTTGCCCGGATCCGGCAGGTGAGCGCGCACGAAGTCGGGCACACGTTGGGCCTCGGTCACAACTACATCGCCAGCACCTATGACCGCGGCTCGGTTATGGACTATCCGGCGCCACGCATTCTAGAAAAAAATGGTGAAATCGATCTGAGCTCGGCGTACGCGAGCGGGCCCGGAGCTTACGACGTGTGGGCTATCCACTGGGGCTACGGAATTTTCCCGGCCGCGAGTGAGGAGGATTCTCTCAAAGCCATTGTTGCCGACGGTCTCAGAAATGGCTACCGCTACTTGAGCGACGGCGACGCGCGCCCGGAAAACGCCGCAGACCCGCGCACGAATCTGTGGGACGACGCGGCGACGGCTGGCGAATTTCTTACTCATCAAATGAACGTGCGACGGATCGCGCTGCGACGATTTGGACTGCGCAATATTCGTGACGGCGAACCGCTGTCGATTCTACAGGACCGGTTTCCGCTCCTCTATTTCTTCCATCGATTTGCGATTAATGGTGTGACCAAGACGCTCGGTGGACTCGAATATTCCAATCCGGTGAAGGGCGATGGTCAGCAGGCCACGCAAGTGATTAGTGCCACACGTCAACGCGAGGCCATGACGCAGCTTTTGGGCGCGCTGGACCCTACGGAGCTGGCGATTCCCGATTCACTGCTCACGCTCTTCCCGCCACGACTCGATTTCAACGTGGAGCTTCCTGGCAATCGCACGGCGCCGGCATTTGACGAGCTCGGCGCGGCACGGACGTTATCGCAAATGATTGTAGATGGGATTCTGCAGCGGGAACGCGCGGCTCGCATGGTGCAGTATTCAGCGCGCCTGCCCGGTGGCTATTCGTTCAGCAATGCGATTGCAGATCTCGTGAAGGGAACGTGGAACGCCGCCGTACCGGCATCCGGAAAACTTGCCGCCATCCAGCGCACGACACACCGTGCCGTGAGTGATCGTTTGATTCTTCTTGCCGCCGACAAAGACGCATCTCCTGAGGTGCGCGGCACGGCGCTACTGTGGGTGGACCGTTTGCGCACGTTGGCGGGCACCAAGGCGTCGGCCGCGGCCAGTGACGAAACGAAAGCGCACTGGCTCTCGATTGCGAATGATCTCAAGCGGTATCAAGAGAAAGGAGAAGTGCCGGTGCTGACGCCGGCGTTGCGCGCGCCGCCAGGCGATCCATTCGGTGCGGAATCGAAAGAATCAGACGGCTGGCGCTAACGGAAAACTCCGGCTACCGCGCTCTGCAAAAACGCACGCGGTAGCCGGAGTTCCTAATGCGTTAACGCGTCGCTTTCTCCAAATCTCTCACCGCTGATGCCATCGCCCGCACGCGTGACGCGTCGGCGGCAGACTTCGCATCGTTATCGAGTTGCTCGGCCAGCTCATGCAACGCACTCTTGCGTTTCCCGCCCGTCATGCTCTCCGCACGAGCCAGGTCACTCGCAATCGCTTGGGTGCGCGCCGTTGCCAGACCCTGACCACGGACCAACTGATCGAGGTACGACCGGACCACCGGGAACGCAGCCGGCCACACAATTTTCGGCTGATTCTGCGGATTGAACTGGTCCCACATCACGAGCTTCGCCGCATCGATTTCGTTCTGCGACAAGTACGGACTCGGCGTGAGTTCAAAAATATCGAGGCCGCGGGCAATTTCGGATCCAATGATGTGACCATTGTACCAGTAGCCGGCCCAGAATCCTGCGGTCACCAATTTCGTCGAGTCCACCGGACCACGGTCAAAGTAGGCTATCTCGTAGGGGTGCGACGCGTCGGTAAAATCAAATACGTCGAGACCGCCCTGATACCATCCTTGCACCATAATATCGCGGCCCGGCACCGGCACCAATGATCCGTTGTGCGCCACGCAGTTCTCCATATTCGTCTGCGCCGCCGGCATCTTGAAATACGCGCCCTGTACCAGCCGACCGTCTTTCAATGTGAAAATCGCATCGGCTCCCCAATCGATTGGATCGTCGGCACGGCATTTCGGCGCCGTGCCGCCACCCCATTCGTCGGTGAACAGCACTTTCGTGCCATCGTTATTGAAGGTCGCGGAGTGCCAAAAAGCGAAGTTCGAATCGCCGACCGCCTGGAGACGCTTCGGATTCACCGGATCGTGAATGTCGAGCAGCAGGCCGTAACCACCGCAGGCGCCACCGGCCAAGCCGACCGCGGGATACACGGTGATATCATGGCATTGGTTCGGACCACCACGAGGGCCGCCCCGACCACCACCTGGCGGTCCACCTGGCGGGGGAGTGCGTGGTGCATCACTCGGGGCTGCGCCGTGTGCGGTCGGTGCGGCTAGATCCTGGAAGATGTGGGCATACCCCACAATTTTCGCCTGCTCCGGATGGGCCAACGGTACCCGAATCACCTCAATGCGAAAGCGCGAAGTGTTCGCAGAGTCGATTGGTCCGTCCATGCAGCCCGGAAGTTCATCCGACGAGCGAACGCCTGCCGAACCCGAGACATACACGTAGACGATACTCTTGTCATTAACATCGGGCACCAACGTATGGGTATGGGATCCGCGACACGTTTGCACGTCAGCGACTTTCCTGGGATGCGCAATATCGGAAATATCAAAGATGCGCACGCCGACCATCCGGTCCTTGCTGACCCGGTCCGGCACACCCTGCGTACCACAATCCACGCGGTCGCCTGTGCTTTCAGACGAGATGAATAACAGATTGCCATAGATCGACGGATCGCCCTGGCCGGTGCCGCAGACCAGCGTTTCACGGAGCACCGGGCTTGCCGGATTTGCAATATCCCAAATCTGGAATCCGCTGAAATTGCCCTGAAAAACATAATTGCCACGGAACGCCAGGTCGGAATTGGCAAACGTTAATCCGCGCGTTCCACCGTCACCGTCGAGTTGTGCTGATTTCGAACTGTGCGACACAAGTACCATGTTGCTGACCGCCACCCCTGCAGTCGTCATTCCGGCGCGAAGTCCGACTCTCGGGTCCGTCATCGACATTGCCCGTGGCATCGGTGGCATGGTCACCACCGGCACGCTGGCGAGCGCCGCAGCGGTTGGCGATAACGTGCCGCCCGATGACGATGATGCGCTGGCGCATGCCGCCAAAGAAAGGACGGCGACGCCGAGCACCAACGTACCGGCTACGCGTCCGGTAAAACGATGTCCAGTAAATTGTGCACTTCTCATTACGGTGTTCTCCCTTGAAGCGGTAAAAGCATCCCTTCCATGCGCTCTATCTCAGCGCGCTGGTCGGCATCAACCCCGGTCGCATATCCGAAAATTTCCGGTGTCTGCCCGGCGCCTGGTGAATCAAACAATGCCGCCACCATTGTGAGGGCACCCTGGTGGTGCCGGATCATGAACGTAAGGAATAACCGGTCGAATGTCGTGTCGCGGGCTTGATCCAGTTGAATCAACTGTTCCGGCGTCAACATTCCCGGCATTAGCGTGGCATGTTCGCCCATATCCATTCCGGCCATCGCGTCGTGGCCTTTTGTCGCGAGCGGATCGGGAACGGCTTGGCCTCTATCACGAAGCCAAGTTTGCATCAACACAATTTCATCGCGTTGTGAGATATCGACCTTCCTGCAGAACAGCGCAACTTTTGCGCTCGCTCCGTGAGTCGGCGCCATCGCCGCCATCACGACCGCCTGCGCGTGATGTCCGATCATTCCCTGCATGAACTGCACATCGGCAGCGGTGTATGCGGGGCCGCTCTGGGCCTTCGAAGGATCAGACTGGGCGGACACGCGTTGCGTCGCGACGCACACGGCGGCGAACCCAATCCCCACAGCGAACATTCTATATGATGTTGAAATCATGGCCGTCCCCCCCAAGCATTGACGAGACCGATTGCTAAAGTCAACAATACGGGATCGGCGTCCGGATCGAAAGCAGGGCGGGATGTTGTACCCCGCTGTCGATTTCCGGCGCCGCCATTCGACGTACAATTGAAGTCAAGGTGTGCACCGAGTCGAATGGCGCGGTACCATCAGGCCGAAGGCCGACAATACGCGGAGGGGTACAATGCGTTTTATGGTTTTGGTTAAAGCCAACAAAGACTCCGAAGCCGGCAAATTGCCGAACGAATCGCTCATCGTGGCGATGGGAAAGTTCAACGAGGAGCTGATCAAGGGCGGAGTGCTCCTCGCTGGGGACGGGCTTCATGCTAGTTCCAAAGGTGCGCGGATCAAACTTTCCGCCAACGGACCGGCGATAGTGACCGACGGGCCGTTCACGGAAACTAAAGGACTGATCTCCGGGTTCTGGATGGTGCAGGTGAAGTCGAAGGCCGAGGCCATAGAGTGGTTTAATCGCTGTCCTGCGGATGTCGGTGAAATCGAAGTTCGCCAGGTATTCGACGCCACGGAGTTGCGCGGTTAACAGACTTCGGCGCCAGTGAGTGCGGTGTCCGTGCACTCCCTGGCGCCGACGTGTGTTATTCCAAAAACGTTACTTGCCTGTCGCGGCGGCTAACTCCCGCACCGCACCGGCAAGCATCCGCACCTTCGCGGCATCCGGGCCGAGTGCCTCGCCATCCAACTGCGCAGCAATCTTGTGCAATGCCGTATGCCGCGCTTCACCCTTGGCACTTTCTGCCGAACCCAACGCTGTCCGAATGGAAGTAATCCGGCTGGAAGCGAGTCCGCCCGAGCGCTCGATCTGATCTACAAATGATCGCGCCAACGCAAAGCTCGGGGGCCATACCAATTTCGGTTGGCCTTGAGCGTTCAAATAATCAAAATGCACAGTCTTTGCGGCATCGATCTCGTTCTGCGAGATGTAAGCACTCGGCGTGAGTTCGACAATGTCCAAGCCGCGAGCGATTTCGGAGCTCACCATTACGCCATTGTACCAATACACAGACCACGAACCACCCATCGCCATGTGCGTAGAGTCAACAGGACCGCGATCGAAAAATGCGATTTCCTTCGCATGCTGGGCGTCGGTCCAATCGAACACGGAAATACCGCCCTGATACCACGCCTGCACCATCACATCGCGTCCAGGGATGGGAATGAGTGAGCCGTTATGCGCTACGCAGTTTTCTTCTGGAGTTTGGGGCGCCGGCATTTTGTAGTAGCCCTGAAATTCCATTTTGCCATTGACGATCGTAAAGAGCGCATCAGCACCCCATTCCTTCTTATCCGTGATGCGGCACTTCGGCTGGCCACCACCACCCCACTCATCGGAGAACAACACTTTGGTGCCGTCGTTGTTGAACGTCGCCGAGTGCCAGTACGAAAAATTCGAATCGGCCACCGCGTCGATGCGAATCGGATGTGCCGGATCGCGAATGTCGAGCAACAGGCCATAGCCTTCGCACGCACCACCGGCCATGCCAATTCCGGGATACACGGTGATGTCGTGGCACTGCGTCGGACCGGGGAGCGGACCACTCCCTGGACTTGGCGCGTCGCCGACCATCTTCGCGATCATCGCAGGAAGTGCCGCACGAAGTGCGGCGCTGTCGGCACCTGTTGGTGCACCGGTTCCGTTGCGAGCTTTCACAGTGCTGTCGAGCATTGGCTTGATGAAGCCGCCCGGCAACACGACGTCTTGTCCGCGAATCATTGCCGTAAAACCGCCCGCCGCTCGTGCCGTTGCTGCGGCCTTGGCCGCATTCGCAATGTCGAGTGCTGACTCCCCGTGACTGACTGGAGCGGTCAAGTCATTAAAAATGCGCGGCGAGCTGATGATCGCCGCCTTTTCGGGATGCGCCAGCGGCACCTTGATGACTTCAATGCGAAAGAGCGCCGAATTGGGATCTTTGCTCGGCGCCGCATTGACGCAACCGGCGAGTTCGTCCGCCGGGCGCACGCCCGCCGAACCCGAGATATAGACGTAGACATTTTCCTTGTCTTTCGGATCGACGACGACAGTATGGGTGTGCGAACCACGGCATGTTTGAACCGCGCCCACGCTCTTCGGGTTCGCAATGTCCGTGATGTCAAAAATGCGCAGGCCGCGGAGGCGGTCTTTGCTCACCGGCTCCTTGATGCCCTGTGCGCCGCAATCGAGGCGGGCCGAGTTACCTTCGCCGGAGACGAAAAGCAGATTCTTATAGACGGAAACGTCGCTCTGCGACGCCGGGCAGTAATATGCTGTCTTTAGGGTGGGATGATTCGGATTGGCAATATCCCAAATCTGATAGCCGTTGTAACTGCCCTGAATCGCATAATGGCTGGTGAACGACAGGTCGGAATTCGTAATGCCGGCAAACTTTGCCGAAGGTTGCGTCTTTGAAAGAACGCGCATGTTCCACGACGCTTCGGCGGCGTCCATCAGGCCGGCGCGAAGGCCAACGCGCGGATCCGCAGCGGCCGCCGACTGGCCGCGAAGGGGTGATGCTCCGCCGGCGAACAGGGCGCCTGCAGCGAGCGAAGCCATTAAAAGGCGCGCCGAACGTGCGGCTACGGTGCGGCTCGATTGTACTGAAACAGATGTCATCACTGGTTCCTCAAAGGGGGCCTAAAAGAAAGAAAACTACGGGTGATGGAACAGCAAAACAGTTACGGCTCCCGCCCTTCGAGAAAGAGAGCGCTGAGCATTCGCTCCATGCGGGTGATCTCGGTGGTTTGATCCACGTTGACGTCTGAAGCAAATTTAAAGACCGTCTCGTCCTGGCCGGCACCGTACGTTTCAAATAGTTGTTTTACCATCGAGACGGCACCGCGGTGATGTTGCATCATAAAGGTGAGGAACAGGCGGTCGAACGCCGCTCCCTGAGCCTGATCCAACTCTTTCATTTGCGTTTCGGTGAGCATTCCGGGCATCAGCATCACGTGCTCGACGCCGTCCATCACCATCATCATACCGGCGGTGTGACCGTCTGGTACGGGCTGATGGCGGTCACGCAACCACGTTTGCATGGTGATGATCTCATCTTTCTGTGCATTGATGATCCGTTCCGCAAGCCGCCCTATAGGGGCATTGGCACCGTGACCTGGTGCCCATCCTGCCATGACGATTGCCTGAGCATGGTGGCCAATCATGCCACTCATGAACTCGATGTCGGCGGCCGTATACGGATAACGGAGACTGTCGGCCTTGGCTCTGGCGACGCCCGCAGGGTTCGGGAGCACTGGGGCCGTGGGCTCCGCGGACGGTCGCACGCCTTGAGCGGCGACGACGTTGCTGGCCGCCACGAAGGCTGCGGCCGCAATCGCGGCGATGCTGTATCGCAAGTAGCGTGAGTACATAAGATTGGATCTCCTCGAAGCGCGCCCTGACCGAATCCGGAAATTGCCAGTTTCTAACGCTAATTAGTAGCACAGATGTGCCTGCAATGTCTAATTACGAGCACCGATCGGCCGATGTTTCGCCCGCCGGCCCCGCTGTTGGGCTCCCCCAAACGCCTGAACACTAC
>JANYBD010000110.1 GCA_025360995.1 Gemmatimonadota bacterium | reverse complement strand
TGTTCGGCGTTTCGGAACGGCCATTGTCTACTCGTTGGTCTTCTGGGCGCAGCTGCAGGCGCCCTGGTTCAGATTGGCACCGCACGTCGGGCACAGCCCCTTGCAGTCGGGGCGGCAGAGCACGAAGGCGGGAACTTCCAGTAACCACTGCTCACGAACGGCAACCCGCAGGTCGACGACTTCGCCGGCACGTCCTCGCGTCAGCGGGAACACATCGGGGTCGTCATCACCAGCAAGCTCATCGTCGGCGTAGAGGAAATGTGCCTCTGCACTGACTGGCGAACGCACTTCTTCAAGGCAACGCGGGCATTCTCCCAACGTCTCGCCGGCGAACCGGCCGCTGAAATAAAAACGCCCTTCCCCAGCCGAAGACAGCCGTCCGGTCACTTGGATAGCTGCACTGGGCCGCAAATCACCTTCGATCCACAGCTGGTCGTCGGGGTCAAGTACGCCGTTGACCTGAACGGCACCGACTTGCAAGGTCTGGGCTGGGAACGACAACATATAACTCCCAAATATAGTCCAATGGCACCCTAGGGTCAACTCACGGCAGGACTACCACTTAGGCCGCGTAGCGACCGCCCGTCACGCGTCTATCGGATGAGATCCGTTTCCGCAAAGAAAAACCTCGACTCCCTCGCCGCGTTTTCGTCCGAATCCGAAGCATGAATCGCGTTCTTGCCTTTGGATTCCGCATACAACTTTCGCACCGTGCCGGCAGCCGCCTCAGCGGGATCCGTCGCTCCAATGGCATCCCGCAACGCCAACACCGCGTTGTCGCGCTCTAATACCATGGGCATACAGTGCCCAGACGTCATGAACTCAACCAATTCCCCGAAAAATGGCCGCCCTTTGTGCACGCCATAAAACTCCCCGGCTTGCTCGGGGCTCATGCGAATCACCCGTGAAGCGATCAGACGGAATCCCTGCTGCTCCAAATGCGCCAGAATCAGTCCGGCCTTATTCCCGGTAAAGGCATCGGGCTTAATGATCGTAAGTGTTCTGTTCGTCGCCATTATTTCAGTCTCGCCTTAATCAGTTCCACGAAATCCATCGGCCGTTTGGCCACCCCAATACCCGCTGCCTGAAACGCTTCAATCTTTTCAGCGGCAGTCCCGGCCGAACCGGAAATAATTGCACCCGCATGCCCCATCCGTCGCCCCGGAGGCGCCGTCTGACCAGCAATGAAGCCCACCACCGGCTTCGTCATGTGCTCCTTCACGAATGTCGCGGCTTCCTGTTCATCGGTTCCACCGATTTCGCCCATCATCGCCACGGCCTTTGTATTTGGATCCTTCTCGAATGCGGCAAGGCAATCAATGAAATTCGTGCCGTTGATCGGATCGCCGCCAATTCCCACGCAGGTGGTCTGTCCAATACCCGCCCGCGTGAGTTGGTAGACCACTTCATATGTGAGCGTCCCCGAACGGCTTACGACGCCGACATTGCCGGGCGTGCAAATCCGTCCTGGAATAATTCCAACTTTGCTCTCGCCGGGCGTGATCAGTCCCGGGCAGTTCGGGCCGAGCAGGCGCACGCCACGCTCCTTCACGAACGGATACACTTTTGTCATGTCGAGCACTGGGACGCCTTCGGTGATGCACACGATAAACTGCACGCCGCTCGCCGCGGCTTCCATGATGGCATCGGCCGCAAATGGAGGCGGCACATAAATCACGCTGCAGTTGGCACCCGTCGCGGCCACGGCATCGGCCACGGTATTGAACACCGGAACCTGCTCCTCAAATTTCTGTCCGCCTTTGCCCGGGGTGACACCGGCGACGACTTTCGTGCCGTACTCCATCATCTGTTTGCTATGGAACGAACCGTCACGCCCGGTGATGCCCTGCACCACCACCTTGGTGTTCTTGTCAATGAAGATGCTCATGCGGCTTTCCCTCCCTTCGCCAATGCAACGGCTTTTTGCACGGCCTCATCCATATCGCTCGAGGCGGTGAAGCCGTTCTCGGTGAGAATTTTCATTGCGATTTCTTCGTTCGTTCCCGTGAGGCGAATGACGATCGGCACTTTCAGCGGATTCGCCTTGGTGGCCGTGACAATGCCGTTCGCCACGTCGTCGGTGCGCGTAATGCCGCCAAAAATATTAAATAAAATCGCCTTCACGTTCGGATCGGCCGTAATAATCTTCAAGGCATTGACGACCTTTTCCGGATTCGACGAGCCGCCGATATCCAGGAAGTTGGCAGGATCGCCACCGTAATATTTTACGAGATCCATCGTCGCCATCGCCAGGCCAGCGCCGTTCACCACGCAGCCGACGTCGCCGTCGAGCTTGATGAACGTGAGGTTCGCGTGGCGCGCCGCGACTTCGCTCGGTGCTTCACTTGACTCATCGCGCAGTGCCGCAATGTTCGGCAAGCGATCCAATTCGTTGTCGTCGATCACCATCTTGCCATCTACGGCGAGCATCTCGCCGGTAGGCGTGACCACCAACGGGTTGATCTCAGCGAGCGAACAGCCGCTCGCCATAAACGCGGCGTAGAGCTGTTGCATAATTTTTGCGGCGGCCCGCACGAGCTTGAGATCGCTGTAGAGAAAAAATCCCATGCGCATCGCATCGTACATCGGTAAGCCATATCGCACGTCAACGGGTACATAGAGAATCTTGTCTGGTGTTTCGGCAGCGACTTGTTCGATGTCGATACCGCCGGCCGCGCTGACCATGAACACAGGCTTTTTGGTCGCCCGGTCGACGATGATGCCGACGTATGCCTCACTACCGATGTCGGCGGCGACGGTGACGAGCACTTTCTCGACCGTCAGTCCTTTGATCTGCATGCCGAGTATCGCCGTCGCCTTCTCTTTTGCGTCGGTCGCGGTCTTGCAGAACTTCACGCCACCGGCCTTGCCGCGGCCTCCGGCGTGCACCTGGGCTTTCACCATGACGGCAGTGCCGTACTTTTTGGCGATGGTTTCGGCCTGCTCCGGTGTTGTCGCAATTTCACCCGGCGGGATCGGCACGCCGAATCCCCGGATAATTTCCTTCGCCTGATACTCGTGGATATTCACGCGAAACCCCGTTTGCAGTGGACTTGCCAGCCCTGAAAGTTAGTCAGGCGCACGCGCCGCGCGAAGCAGTTGCCCGAGGCTCGTGTATGCGTCGCCAAACGCAATCCAGTCCCCACGCCGCATGGCATTGCTCATGACCTCGTACAGGGCATTTACCCGGGAACGGAAGGCTGCGGTGCCAATGGCCGTGGCGGGACGAATGACACCGAGCGCCTGGGCCAAGGTTGCTCCGGTGACGGCGGACTTGCCGTCGTAGAGTACGACGCCCGTGAGGCTGGGCGGGCCGTCGGCGGGCCAGTCGTAAAATGACTGGGAGTAGACCAACCCCGTTCTCGTGGGTAGCACCTGAACCGTGCCGCGCCGGCCTCGGGCGATGCCATGGTCGTACCCAGCCGCACCCGCGGCGGCCAAAAGTTTTTCTAGCACCGTCCGCCACGAGGTGGTGCCTGATACGCGATGCCATTCCGTTCGGGGCATCTCACCGCCACGAGCGACAAGGGCGCCGATGATTCGCTCATCGGAATCGAGTATCGCTTGGCTCCACGCGAGCGCACCGTTGGTGCCCTGATTGAGGGAAAGCAGCGGCATGTCGGCTCCAGCGTCATTGAACGAACCGCTTGCATGTGCCACGCGCTTTGGGTTTATCGTGTCACCGTGAAATCCAGTGTGCACAAGCGCGTCTGCTTGCATGGCCGCCCAGTCGACGCGGGGCGGCCAGATCGCATTCAAACGCGACGGGAGCTGCGCGCGCGTTGTGAAGAGCCAGGGATATCGGAGCATCCAGGTGCGAGTGACCGCTTCGGGTCTGGACCGTGGTACAATGAGGACGCGTCCGGTTTGCGCCTGCACGACTGCCGTAGCGGCGAGCTGCAGGTAGTGCGTGCTCTCACCGGAGAACAACAATGGTTCCGAGAGTGGATATGTATCTGACGCGACGAACAAATCGACAAGCCAATAGAGCGAATCACCTGCAACCACTGCTTGGATTGTCTGTCCTTGCACGAAAAACGGCACCAATGCGTCGATGCGTTCTCTCAGCTGGCGATGCAGCACCAGCTTCGGCCGCGGTGACGGGACGTCCGCGGTAAACAATCGGGGATTTTGCAATTGCCATGCATGCCCCAGCCGTTGCCACCATCCGGAAAATGGCGGTGCAGCAATAGATCCCGAACTATCCGCAATGAGTGCAAATTCGGCGGGCGGCGCTTTCTCGACCCAGACCGGATACCCGGTTGTCACGCTATGCGTCGCCGGATTAAACGATGCGGGCGGGTTCGGCAGCACTTGACCGCGCTCGTCTGCTGAAATTACGTCTGTCGGCGCACGTTCCCACTGCCCGATTCCACCAGACGGACGTAACGCCACCGTCGCGGCAAGGGTACCCGATCCGTCATCCCACGCGGTCGCGATACCAATGAACCCATGCCGATCAATCTCGGCCGCACGGATGAGCACTGACGGATCCCAGCTCGACGTACCCAGGGCCAGTGATTCCCGGAGCGGAAGCGTGATGTGCGCGGAATCCGCACTGACGATCCGATCGATGCCGTATGCCCTGCGCGTGAACAGAATGCGAGTGGCCAGGTATGGCCGCTCTCTGCTGCGCACCTCGGCGTCCGAGCTCGACCACGCGGCCAATCGCGGGAGCACGGAAAGTCCGGCCGGACCTGCGACAATCAGCACTGTAAGAATCGTCGCGGCGACGCGCGTATACCCGTGCCAAACGGCCCAAAACACCACGGCCGTCGCGACCAGGGATCCAAGGGCAAGGCCGGTCAGTAGCGGTATGGCAATGCGGTGGTCGAATGCCGTAAATGTGCCATTCACACCGGAGCCACTGGAGACCAGCGCGAACAGCTGCAACCGATAGCTCCACGCTAAAAGCGCAAGGCCGATTGCTGCAAGCGCCGCGAAATGACGTCGCACATACGCCGAGACATAGAGCCGGCCCCGCTCCAACCGCAAGCTTGGTGTGAGAGCGTACAGCGCGACCACGATCAACGTCACCAGCGTCATCGCCACGACCGCCCAAAGGTAGACGGACCGCTCGAACGGAAGCTGGTAGATATAAAAACCGAAGTCACGATCGAGATACGGATCGATCTCGTTGAATGGCACGGCGTTCCGGGCGAGCGCGAGCGACGTCCATGAGAATTCCGGAATTGTTAGGAGGATCGCCAGCAACGAAGAAAGCGCGAGCACGGCCAACGTCAGCAGTCGGCCTTCTACGGCTTCGCCCAGTTCGATGTTACCGAGGCGCCGCGGTAATACCAGGGAGACAATCGATTTGCGCACCGTGTAGAGATTCGCAAACGCAAAGCCGAATGCGATTATTGCTGCGCCGCCACGGAGCGCCACTTGATGTGCTACCATGCTTTGGTACAACGGTAAGGCGCCCATCGATTTATACCAGCTCCACTCGGCGAATACTTCAGCAACAAGGCGTCCGATAACAAGCAGGAGCGCCAGAGTGCCAACCAACGCCATGAACCAGCGCCGCGTCGTCACGGCCTATCGTGCCGGGAAGACGACGCCCTGAGTCAGCAGCCAACCTTCGACCTCGGCACAGATGGTATCGAGGCGGGCTTGCGATGTCGCTTCGAAGCGAACGACAAGGATAGGCTGCGTATTGGATGCACGGATGAGACCCCATCCGTCCCCGTATTCAATGCGCACTCCATCTACGTCAATGACGTTGTAGAGCGCCTTGAAATGCTTCGTTGCCGCGGCGACGACATCGAACTTCTTGGCGTCAGGGCAATCCACGCGGATCTCTGGCGTGGAATGGTACGTCGGAATATCCGAAAGGAGATCGTGCACGGCGGCATCGGCTTGTGAAATAATACGGAGAATGCGTGCCGCACCATATAGCGCATCGTCGTGGCCGTAAAACCCCTCAGTAAAGAACATGTGACCGGACATTTCGCCGGCCAATGGCGCATGCACTGACTTCATTTTTTCTTTGATCAGAGAATGGCCGGTCTTCCACATCACCGGCACTCCGCCCGCTTTGGTGATTGCGTCCGGAAGCGCTTGAGAACACTTCACGTCAAAAATGATCGACTGCCCCTTGCCCGTGCGCGCAAGGACATCGCGGGCATAGAGAATCAGCAGATAGTCGCCCCAGATAATCGTGCCACGGGCGTCTACAATTCCGATGCGATCCGCATCGCCGTCGAAGGCAATTCCGACGTCGGCGTTCCCCTGTTTCACCGCAGCGATGAGGGCGTGAAGATTTTTCTCGACCGTTGGATCGGGATGATGATTGGGAAACGTCCCGTCACTTTCCGCGAACAGATACGTCGGCTCGACATTGAGCCGCCCAAACAGTTTTGTCATCACTGGTCCGCCCGTCCCATTGCCGCTGTCGAAAACGACTTTGAGGCGCCTGGGAAGCGCACCGGTGCGCGTCACCATGTCATCCACATAGCGGTCTACGACATCTTCAGTCGTATATGTGCCAGCACCGCTCGGGAATATCCCGGACTGAATGATGTTGAGGAGACGCTGCAACGCGTCACCGTAAACGGATTCATGGCCAATGCACACCTTGAATCCGTTGAACTCCGGCGGGTTATGCGAGCCGGTAATCTGGATACCGGCGAACACCGGCAAATTGTGCAAGCACCAATACATCAACGGCGTCGGCACGATGCCGACGTCAATCACGTCAACGCCGGTTTCGCGAAGGCCACGCACCAGCGCTTCACTCAGTGCCGTACCGCTGGGCCGGTTATCGCGCGACACGACCATGCGTTTTGTCACATGGCGTTCGTCCAACATAGCCCCGAAGCCGCGACCAATTGCGTACGCAACATCGGAAGTGAGCTCAGTGCCAACCACCCCGCGGATATCGTATTGTCGAAAAATGCCGGATGGGATCATCGCTGAATGTGGCTGTCGCCCTACGGAGTAGCCGCGACTATCGGGCGCACCATGTACGCACTGTCTGCAGCCGTCGCAGGCGGAGGCGTCGGGCGGCTGTTCCGTGTCCAATTGGCCAACGGGCCCGGGAATACCCCAAGAATAAGCATCGTCACAACGCTGAACACCAAAACCAGCTTGGTCATTCCACCGAGCGGCGCCGGATCCGTTGCACCTTCGGGGCGCGGCATCATAAACATCACCCGCACCACGTTGAGGTAATATCCCGCAGAAACTACTGATGTGAGCACCAGCAATACCGCCAGCGGCACCAACTGATACGGCGATGTCACCGCCGCCTGCAACACATACCACTTGCCGAAGAATCCGACACCCCCGAACACAGGAAAGCCGAGTAATGCCAGCATGCACGCCGCCATAGCCACAGCCAGCCCCGGGCGTACCGACCAGAGTCCCTCGTAGTCGCTAATCCCGAGTTTCTTGTCACCCGGCTCGCTCACCGCGCACACCACGGCGAAAGATCCGAATGTCGCCAGCGTATAAGCAAACAGATAGAATAGAAAAGCTGACGAACCAAGGAGCGTGCCGGCGGCAACGGCGACCAGCAGGTACCCACTGTGCACTACGCTCGAATACGCCAACAGTCGCTTCACGTTTCGTTGGGCCAGGCCCACGGCGTTTCCGAAAATCATCGTCACCGCGGCAAGCCACCAAATAGGCAAGATCCACGCATAGTGCATCTGTCCGAACGACTCCGTCCATACGCGGAAGAATGCCGCAAAGGCCGCCGCCTTTACTGCCGACGCCATAAATGCTGTGATGGGCGTGGGTGCGCCCTCGTAGACATCGGGTGCCCACATGTGAAATGGCACCACCGCCACCTTGAAGCCAAATCCGATCAGCAACAGCGCGATTCCAATCAGCAACATCGCATTCTGTGTCAGATGGAAATCATGGATGCGCTGACCGATCGTCAACAAATTCGTTGTGCCCGTCGCGCCGTAGATCAGGGCGATTCCGTACAGCAGGAATCCCGTCGCGAAGGCGCCGAGCAGGAAATACTTCAACGCCCCTTCAGCCGAGCGTTCGCTGCGCCGGTTCATACCGACGAGCACGTACACGGCGAGCGACATGATCTCGATGCCGAGGAAAACAATCATCAGGTCGCGCGCCGCTGTCAGTACCATCATGCCGCTGGTAGCAAACAACACGAGGACGTGCGACTCCGCGTAGTGAATGCTCTCGCGCGCGTTGAACTCGATGGACAACCCGATCGTGCAGATGGCAGCAATCAACAGGATGACGTCAGCGGTCCAGCGGAACGAATCCACGGCAATAATTCCCGCCGTGCTGGTCATTCCGGCCGTGGCGTACCAAATCACGAATCCGAGTGTAACGAGCAATACGCCAATGCTGCCAAGACCGACGGCACGCTGACGCGATGCGCTTTCAGGACCCCAGGCAGACATCAACATCAGTACCATTGCGCCGCCCATCAGTACCAAATCCGGGAGCAACGCCTGCATTAGCTGCGCGGGAACGGCGAGGGTGAAGGTCATTTCCGTCTCCCTTCATTCGCGGCAGTCATTGTCGCGCCGCCCTCAACTTGCTGCACCAGTCGCTCCGCTGCGGCCTGCGTTTTCTCGAGAATTGGTTTCGGATACACGCCCATCCAAAAGATGAAAAAAACCAGCGGTGCCATCAGGCCAATTTCTCGCCAATTCAAGTCGCGCAATCCCTTGTTCTCCGGCTTCGTGAGGGGATTGAAAATAATGCGCTGAATGGCCCAGAGCAGATACGCCGCGGCAAAAATCACGGCGGTCGCGGCAATCAATGCGTACACCGGCTGGGTGCGGAACGAGCCTACGAGCACGAGGAACTCGCCCACGAATCCGTTCGTTCCGGGCACAGCGATTGAGCTGAACGTGACGATCGTGAGAATCGTCGCAAACACCGGCATCACCTTGGCAATGCCGCCGTAGTCGGCGATCAGACGCGTGTGACGGCGTTCATAAATCATCCCGATCAGCAAAAAGAGCGCGCCGGTAGAGATACCATGACTGAGATTCACCATCAACGCGCCCTGCACCGATTGCACATTCAGCGAGAAAATACCAAGCATAACAAAACCCAGGTGGCTTACCGACGAGTACGCAACGAGTTTCTTAAAGTCGGGCTGCACCAATGCTACTAGCGCGCCGTACACAATACCGATCACCGCCAGGGTGAGGACGATGCTCCGCACTCTCGGGTCCATCGCCGCATCTGGAAAGAACGGGAGCGCGTACCGAATGAAACCGAATGTTCCCATTTTCAACATGATCGCGGCCAGAATAACAGAGCCGGCGGTGGGCGCCTCGACGTGGGCGTCGGGAAGCCACGTGTGGAACGGGAACATCGGCACCTTGACGGCAAACGCCAGAAAAAAGGCGACGAAGAGGAGCAGTTGTTGCACATGGGTCAGCGCCAACGAATGCAACAGATAGTCGTACGAAAAATTTGGTAACTGTGTCGTGGCGTCAGGGTGCAGGAACCCCATGTACAGGATGGCCACAAGCATCAACAAGGAGCCGACCATCGTGTAAATGAAAAACTTGATGCTCGCATACAGCCGACGCTGGCCACCCCAGATGCCAATGATCAAATACATCGGCACGAGCATCACTTCCCACATGACATAAAACAGGAGCAGATCGAGTGCCATGAATACGCCAAGCATTCCCGTGGTCAGCACCAGCAGCAAGGCGTAATAACTGTGTGCATTCTCTTTGATGCTCGTCCATCCGCCAAGTACAGCAAGCGGCATAAGAATCGTCGTAAGTAGAATCAGCAGCATGGAGATACCGTCAACACCGAGCAGAATACGCGCGCCCCAGAGCGGAATCCACGGCAAGCTTACGTATGCCTGCCAGGTCGACGAAGACGTGTCGACCGACCACCAGAGGCCGAGTGATAGCACGAGTTCGACCACGAAATACGTCAACGCCAAGCCCCTGACTCGGGAGAGCGAGGACCCCATTCCGTCAGTCGTGCGCCCAAAATAGGCGTCGGCCATTAACCCCGTGGCGCCGATCAGCGGCAAGAGGAGCAAGACCGGGAGAATCCAAATGTTGTAGTGGATCGCGTTCAGAAAGTCGGTCATTGCATGGCCCTCACGAACGCGCCAAGCAAGGCGACGGCTCCAATCACGAGCACCCAGGCATACGTGCCAACCTGGCCCGATTGGAGCTGCGAACCGACCCAACCAAACGCGCGGGCAAACATCGCCGAGCCGTTCACCATAAGGCCGTCAATAATTCCGCTATCGATTCCCTTCCAGAGTACCGCTCGGGACACCACGATGGTCGGTGTCACGATCGCCTTTTCGTACGCTTCATCCACATAGTATTTGTGTTCGAGCATCTTTTCGAGCCCCACCGATTCAGGCGACTCGGATTTCTTGACCAATGCTGCGGGCTTGAGCCGTGTCACCGCGATCACGATGCCGGCCACCGCGATGGTGATCGCTACGCCAACCAGCAGCTGCTCCGTGGACGCTGGCAAGTGTCCTTCTCCGCCCGCCAAACGTGCCGTCGCAGATCCGACCACCGGCTCGAGCCACTTCGCCAACGTTTCCCCCGGCAACGCCGGGATCAAGGTGGTGAAGAATTCGGGCAAATTCAGAAAACCGCCGATCGCGCTGAGCACGCCGAGCACCACGAGTGGGCCCGTCATGGTCCAAGGCGCTTCCTTGAGATGGTTGCGCTCCATTTCACCGGTGCGATTCGGCCCGTGAAAAGTGTACAGCATCATTCGCGTCATATAGATGGCGGTGAGCAACGCCGCGGCCAGCCCGAGCGCATACACGAAATAGAGGAGCGCGCTGCCGGGAATACCCAACCACACCGCATCGGCCAATGGCGATCCATGTGCGCGGGCGAATACGGAACTCAGAATCTCGTCCTTCGAGAAGAATCCGGAGAACACCGGAATGCCGGCGATCGCCAGTGTCGCGATCCACATGAGCACCCACGTGATGGGAAGATATTGTTTCAATCCGCCCATGTTGCGCATGTCTTGTGCATCGTCGTGACTATGCGTCGCGTGATACGCTGCATGCATCGCGTAAATCACCGAGCCGGAGCCGAGGAACAGCAGCGCCTTGAAGAACGCATGGGTCATCAAGTGGAACACGCCGGCGGCATACGCACCAACACCGACCCCGACGAACATATAGCCGAGCTGCGATACAGTGGAGTACGCGAGGACTTTCTTGATGTCCCACTGCTTGAGCCCGATCGTCGCGGCAAAGAGCGCGGTCACGCCGCCCACTAACGCCACGGTCAGTGAAGCCACCGGTGCCATCGAGAAGAGCAACGAGCTGCGGGCGATCAGATACACGCCTGCCGTCACCATCGTCGCCGCATGGATCAGGGCGGAGACTGGCGTCGGACCGGCCATAGCGTCCGGCAGCCAGATATACAGCGGTAGTTGCGCGCTTTTTCCGGCGCAGCCAAGAAAAAAGAATAGGCAAATCGTCGTAACGAGCGGACCACCCGGTTGCAGCTTGTCGGCCGACCCGGCGATGCCCATAAAATCGAGTGCGCCAAGATTCGAGAACAGCAGAAACATTGCGACGAGGAATCCGAAATCGCCAATGCGATTGACGATGAATGCTTTCTTGCCAGCGTCCGCATTCGCCTGTTCGCTAAACCAGAACCCAATGAGCAGATACGAGCAAAGTCCGACGCCTTCCCAGCCGACGAACATCAACGGATAGTTGGCGCCCAGCACCAACAAGAGCATAAAGAACACGAACAGATTGAGGTACGCGAAGTAGCGCGGATACCCCGGATCGTCCTGCATGTAGCCAACGCTGAAGATATGAATCAGCGTGCCGACGCCCGTGATGATCAGCACCATTACCATGGACAGCGGATCGAGTTGCAACGCCGCATCAATGTGCAGATCGCCGACCGGCATCCAGGAGAACAGCGTGCTGATGAACGGCACGTGCATCTCCACGCCGCGCATCGCCATAAAAATTGCTGCGGCAAGCACGAACGAAGCGGCCAGCACACCTGGCCCTACGAGGCTGACCAGAGCGGCGTGCCTGTGGCGCACCACGTGATGATCGTCGTGCGCGCCGTGCGCGCCGTGCGTGCTTTCCTGCGAATGGTCATCGTGACCATGGCCAACGGCCGATGGATCCGCCGGCCCGATGTTTGCCGCCGCCGTCAGGGACAACAGGCCATTGACGACAAATCCGAGGAGTGGCAGCGCCGGCAGCAGCCAGACGAACTTCGCAGCGGTATCCGCGAGCGGATGCCCCGTGGTCGCCGTGGCGATTGTTTGCATCGAAGAAAGAAGCATCAGCCCCGCAGCACGTTGATGTTTTCGAGACTCACCGTCTGCTTATGACGGAAGATCGCGATGATGATCGCGAGCCCCACGGCCGCCTCAGCCGCTGCCACAGTCATGACGAAAATCACGAACACTTGGCCCGTCGCACCGTACAACCGCGACAACGCCACGAAAGAGAGATTCACTGCATTGAGCATCAGCTCCACACACATGAACACGATGATGGCGTTGCGGCGCGTGAGCACGCCAACGACGCCAATCGCGAACAGTACCGCGGAAAGAGTGAGCGCTTCGGCAAGCATCGGTCAGCTCCGCTTCTTTGCGAGGACGACGGCGCCAATGATCGCGACGAGCAGCAGTACGCTGGTGAGCTCGAATGCCAGCAGATACTCGGTGAAGAGGGGCCCCGCGACGGGACCAATAATGCCACCCGCGCCGGCCGTCGCAACGGACGGCGGCACCGTGGTCACCAATAGCCGCGCATCGAGCGGGCTCCATGCCAACGTCAGCAATTCTGCTGTGAGCAAAATGCCCAGAAAGCCGGCGACTAGCCTTGGACCATTCTTCCGAATATCAGAGAACTCCGACGGCTGCCCCAGGTTCAGCAACATCACAACAAAGAGGAACACGACCATAATTGCGCCGGCATACACGAGGATTTGCATGATTCCGATAAACTCCGCGTCCAACATCACATACAGCACGGCCAGCGCGAACATGGTGCTCACCAGCCAGAGGGCGGCGCTCACCGGGCTTTTGCGCGTGACAAAAAACAGACTGCTCATCAATGCGAGCAATGCAAAGACGTAAAAGTTGAACGTATAAAAGAGCGGATAAAATTCGTTGGTGATCATTCGCCCTTCGGGTCGGCCGGATCCCACATCTCGCATACCGGATGCGTCTGCGCGGTCAACCGCTCCAAATCGTACACAAACTGATCCCGGCTATACTCAGCGTTCTCGTAATGCCGGCCCACGTGAATCGCTTCTTCTGGGCAGACCTCCTGACAATAGCCGCAGAAAATGCACCGGAATTCGTCAATCTCGAAAACCAGCGGATAGCGGTTTCCCTCTTCATCTTCGCCCGGCACGAGCTTGATGCAGTTGGCCGGGCAGACCGTCGGGCAGAGTCCGCACGCCACGCACTTCGCCTTGCCGTCTTCAGTCGTGAGCATCCGGTGCGTCCCGCGCCATCGCGGCGAGATGTCCCAACGCTCCTCGGGATACTGCACCGTGACTTTGTGCGGATCGACCATGTGTTTGAACGTGAGGGCAAGCCCAGACAGCGTGGCCCGCACGTAACTCACTTCCTCAATTGGACGGTCCATCACCTTGACCTTGATTGCCATTCCCTACACTCCCTTGCCGGACAAGTCGCTGAGGGCCGGTGCCACGGCCTTCAATTGATTGACCTGCCGTCTGTTGAGCCGCGACGACGCGGGGCTAATAATGCGGCCGCGATCGAGGACGAAGAACATGAGAACCACCAACACGAGGTTCAGTGCCAGCATGATGCCGAGGTATGCCCAACTGCCACGGGCAATGCCGGCGGCGTCGAGGCCAAGAATTGTCGAGGCCACCACCGTCACGTACGCGAGCGCCGACGGAAGCATGAACTTCCACCCGAGGCTCATTAACTGGTCGTAGCGAAAGCGTGGCAATGTCCAGCGAATCCAAATAAAGAAGAACATAAAGAACATGACTTTGGCCGCGAACATGCCAAAGGTCGCCAGCACCTTCAAACCGGTGTACGGGGGAATGTTGTCCCAGTGCGTGAACGGAATATCCCAACCGCCAAAGAACAGCGTACTGATCATCGCACCCGCGGTGATCATGTTCGCGTATTCGGAGATCGGGAACATCGAAAACTTCATTGCACTGTATTCGGTATGATAGCCGGCAATGAGTTCTGCTTCCGCTTCGGGAAGGTCAAAGGGCACACGATTCGTTTCGGCGAACGAGGCCACGAGGAATATAAAACAGGCCACCGACAGGATGAGCACGTTCCATCCGGAAGTGGACTGCTGCTGAATGATCTCGGTAAGGTGCGCATTGCCGGACACGAGCAACACGCACACCGTTGCCATGCCGAGAGCGATTTCATACGAAATCATTTGCGCCGAGGCCCGAAGGCCTCCGAGCAATGCGTATTTGTTGTTGGAGGCCCACCCGGCCAGCGTCAAGCCATATACACCGAGCGAGCTAATGGCGAGCGTGAATAAAAAGCCCACAGGAAGATCCGCGACGACCATATCAATTCGGCCCCACGGCGAACCCCACGGCGCGGCGAATGGAATGACCGCCCAGGTGATCATCGCCGGCACAAAGGCGAGCGCCGGTGCGAGCACAAAGAGCACGGTGTTCGCTTCGCCCGGGTACGTCTCTTCCTTCATGAAATTCTTCACGCCGTCGGCGAGCACTTGAAACAGACCCCACGGACCCACACGGTTTGGGCCATGACGATCCTGGATCCACGCCGAGATGCGGCGCTCGGCAAAGGTCGAATAGGCGATCCCTACCATATAGATGGTGAAGATCACGATCAATTTCAAAAGCGAAAAAACGACAAAGATGCCGGTAGATACCGGAAGCGGCTCGACGACAGCCTGTAAAAGTGACGGAATGAGGTGCATCACTTCGCACCCGCCATCGCGCCGGCAATAACCGCACCCTTCAAGCCGAGCGAATCATACGAGAGCCCGCTGAATGCCGGTTCATTCTTCGCCAGTGCATCGAATGCCGCACTCGCTGTGAAGAATTCCGACGTCTCACCGCAAGCCGTCAGTAGATCCGAAAGGACGTACCAACTCGGACGCGCGTGACCCGGTGTGGCCTTCGCCTGCAAGAACCGCTGTACGCGGCCACGCAGGTTGGTGTAGGTGCCTTCTTCTTCGGCGAACGTTGCGATCGGCAGTACCGTTGCTGCAGTCGTGACGCACTTGGGCATCACGATGCCAATGACGATCACCGCGTCTGCCTTGGAAATGGCGTCTGCGGATACACCGGCCAGTTCTTCGTTGGCGATAATTAGTACATCGCCGCTCGCGAGGCCGGCAAGCGCATTGTCCGATCGCTTGAAGCCGAGCAACTCCGCGCCGTTCGCGTTGGCGGCGCGATCGGCGCGGAGGGACAAATCTTCCACTCCAGGTAACGGTGCCTCGTTCCCAATCGAAACAGAGAAGTGGCCCGCACCGCCGGTCTTCACAATCAGCCGCTTGAGCAAATAGAGTGCTTCGTTGGACATAGAGGGATTCGCAACGACATACGCGCGCTTCCCCTTGAGGGTGGCGGCTGCGGCGGCGATCGCCACCGAAAAATCCACCGCATTCCCCGCCACCATCGGCAACTCAATGCGGTCCGGACGATTGAGCCAGCGATAGTTCGCCCGCCCCTCGTCACACATAAAGAACTTGTTGACGGCATCGTTGCCACGGGGCTTGTAGCGCATCACCACATTGTCGCGCGTTTCGATCGTGATGTTGCAGCCCTGCGAGCAGCCCGGGCACACCGACGCCGTGCGATCGAGCTCCCATGCCCGCGCCTTATTCAGGAAATCTTTTGAGAGTAACGCGCCCACCGGGCAGAGATCCACGACGTTGGCCGCCCATGGCTGGGTGAGATCATCATCTACAGCTTTGCCGATAAAGGCCCGATCGCCGCGCTCGCTCACATTGAGTACCGGCGCTTCGTGCACGTCATCCATAAAGCGCACACAGCGCGTGCAGAGAATGCAGCGGTTCGGCACATACAGCACATCGCCGCCGAAATCTTCAACCGGATTAAACCGTTTCGGCTCGCGATAGCGGGAATCGGCGCGCCCTTCGGCAAAGGTGTAATCCTGTAACTCGCACTCACCGGACTGATCGCAAATCGGGCAATCGAGCGGATGATTGATCAACAAGAACTCGAGCACACTCTTCCGTGACTCAAGCGCCTTCTCGCTGTACACATGTACGACCTGTCCTTCAGCGATCGCCGTTGCACAACTTGGTGCCAGCTTAGGTGCCTTCTCGACTTCGACAAGGCACATGCGGCACACGCCGGCCACCGGAAGCCCCGGATGGTAGCAGTAATGCGGAATCAGGACGCCGGCCTGCTTCGCTGCTTCCAAAATAGAAGTGCCAGCCGGCGCACTCACGGCGCGCCCTTCGATTGTGAGATTCACCATAGTCTCAGCCATTACGCCGCCGCTCCCTTTGAGCTCGTATTGGCCGCGGAACCGGTCGCCACAGTAGAACTCCGCTTGCCTTTGATCAACGCCTCAAACTCATGCCGGAATTTCTGCAGACCACTGACCACGGGAGCCGCGCAGGAATCACTGAGCACGCAGATCGTCTTTCCCGTCATCTGTTCGGCGAGTTCCAGTAGCGTATCAAGATCTTCATACGTCCCGTGACCGGCGCAGATCCGGTCGAGAATCTTCGTCGTCCACGCGGTGCCTTCGCGGCATTGTGTGCACTGGCCGCAACTCTCGTGGGCATAAAAACGCGTGAGCCGCGCCACTTGCCGCGGAATGCTCTGCGTGTCGTCGAATACAATCACGCCGCCCGAACCGAGCATCGTGCCCTGGGCGACAAACCCTTCGTAATCCATCAAAGTGGCTTCGGCTTCTTCCACCGTTTGAATCGGTACAGACGATCCGCCCGGGATAATCGCCTTGAACTTCCGGCCCGCCGGCGGTCCGCCACACAGGTCGTACAGGAAGTCCTTGAATGGGAATCCCATCACGATTTCGTAGTTCCCCGGACGCTGAATATTTCCGCACACCGAAAAGAGTTTTGTGCCAGTGCTTTTCGGGTTGCTCAGACACATCGCTTTGTACCACTCGGCGCCATTCACCAGAATGTGCGGCGCCGCAGCCAACGTTTCGACGTTGTTGATTGTCGTTGGTTGTCCAAACAGGCCGGCGACCGCCGGAAATGGCGGCTTGATGCGTGGATTGCCGCGCTTGCCTTCGAGCGATTCCATCAACGCCGTTTCTTCGCCGCAGATATATGCCCCCGCGCCTTTGTGCACGTAGACGTTGACCGTCTTTCCTGTGCCCATCGCGTTCGAGCCGAGAATCCCGGCGGCGTACGCTTCCTTGAGCGCCGCCTCCATCCACATGATGGGCTCCGTGAATTCGCC
>JANYBD010000102.1 GCA_025360995.1 Gemmatimonadota bacterium | reverse complement strand
GGCCGCGTGATGAGCCGCACACTTATTACGGAATATGCATGGGGCTATCACTTCGACCCCGGCACCAACATTGTCGATGTCGTGATCAATCATCTGCGCAAGAAGATCGACGCCAGTCCGGGGAAAAAATTGATCACGACGGTACGCGGCGTGGGTTACGTGATCAAGGCGTAGCGGGGAGCGGGCACAGTGGCCTCGATTCGCACGCGTATTACCGCGACGTACGCGTTGGCGTTGGTCGCCACGATGGTGGCGTTCTCCCTGGTGCTCTGGAGTGAACGCCAGCGGGTCGCCGAGCTGGATCTCCAAGCCCGCGCGACATATACCGCCGATCTGGCGTCACGGATTCTCGATCAGATGGGAGCCGAAAACCAGACGGTACGGATCGTTCGCGGTGATTCAGTCGCCGGCCTTGAGCTGACGCCGCGTTTCAAAGCGCTGCTCGATGCCTTGCCCGACTACGTGATCATTACGGATTCGACCCGGACAATTTACGCATCGACCGCCGTCCGAAGGCTTTCACCCGCGGACAGCAGTTTGCTGCTCCAGGGTGTGCGCGGTGTGACACCACGTCAGGCCGCCAAGGTGCGACTCGACAGCGCCGAACAGGTGCTGCTGGTGAGCCAGCGGGTGCCGTCGCGGATGGGGGTGTCCGTGCGAAATGTTGTTGCCGGAGTCCCAACCTCAACGCTGGATCTTGCATCGCAGCAAGTCTATGAAGTGCTCTTTCTCTTCGGGCCAATCTTTCTCATTGTCTCGATTGTCACCGCTTGGGCGATTGGCGGCCGGTTGATCGTTCCGATCGAACGGATGGTCTATGACCTCGAAGCCATCACCGACGGCCGGTCGTTGCATCGCCGTATGCCAATCGACGAGACCGGCGATGAGATTAGCCGGCTTGGGGATACCATCAATGCGATGGTGGAACGACTCGAAGCGTCGTTCGCCGCACTCCGAAGGTTTACGGCCGATGCCTCCCATGAACTCAAAACTCCGCTGACCGTATTGCGCGTCGATCTCGAGCGGGCCATGACGGCACCATCCGGCAGCACAGAGCAGTTAGTAGCGCTCGAAGAAGCCTTGAATGAGTCCGCACGGATGGCCAACCTCGTGGAATCGCTCCTCACATTGGCCCGCGCCGATGAAGGCCGATTTGATTTGCATCGCGAAGCTGTTCCGCTGGAACCGTTGGTTCGCGACATCGCCGAGACGGCGCTCATTCTGGGTGAAGATTCCTCAATCACCGTTACGGTTGGCGCCGTGGAGCCAGTCACCGTGAGCGGCGATCAAGTGCGGTTGCGGCAGCTGTTTCTCAACATGGTCACGAATGCCATCAAGTACACGGCAGCCGGCGGAGCCGTGGACCTCTCCCTGGAACTACGGGATGGAACTGCGGTGTTTACGGTGAAGGACACCGGGATTGGAATTGCCGGTGCCGATCTGCCATTCATTTTCGACCGATTTTGGCGAGTCGATCGCGTACGCTCCCGCGGTGATCGCGCTGGCGTGGGGTTGGGATTGGCGATTAGCCAATGGATTGCCCATGCCCATGGCGGATCGATCAGTGTGTCATCGCGTATGGGGAGGGGGAGCACCTTCGCCGTAACGATCCCGGCAATCGTTGCGGACGATGCGCCAGTGGCGGCGCGCGATTAAGCAAACCTTAATGTTCAGCACATCCCGCTTGAGGGTTCGGCGGGTACGTTACGATATAGGTAGATGCAGTCGTCTCGATTTACTGATCAGACAGGGGACCAGAATTGCTTAACAACCTGTTGGAATCGAAACCGCAAAAGCAGAAGACGGTTGGCGGAACGATCTTCAGCGTGATCATGCACGTCGTGCTGATCGCGCTCGCTATTCAAGCGACGCTGAACGCGGGTCAGAAGTTGGAAAAGAAGGAACAGAAAATCGACTTCGTCGAAGTGAAGAAAGACGAGCCGCCTCCGCCAAAAGAAAAGGCTCCGCCACCACCGGATGTCACGGTCGCGCCTCCGCCGAAAGGTTTTCAGGTGATCGTGGCACCGATGACGATCCCGGACGTACTCCCGGACATTGATCTCAGCAAGAAGATGACCGACGAAAAGGATTTCACCGGCAAGGGTGTGGCTGGTGGCCGTTCGACGGGTGTCGTTGGCGGAACCGCGCCGCTCAATCCGGATCAGGCCCTGTATGACTATCAGGTGGAAAAGCCGGTCGCGCAGGCTCCGGGATCGCCCGGTCCGCGTTATCCGGACATCCTCCGTGGCAACGGTATCGAAGGCGAAGTAATCGCCCAGTTCATTGTCGATACTACGGGACGAGCCGAAACCAGCTCCTTTAAAGTGTTGAAGACCACCCACGAGTTGTTTGCAGAAGCCGTACGGACCGCCCTTCCGAAAATGCGGTTCATCCCCGCCGAACTTGGCGGCAGGAAAGTAAAGCAGCTGGTGCAGCAGCCATTCTCATTCACGATTCAGAAGTAGCCGCCGGTCCACTTAATCGCAGCGTCGGGAGTCGAACCAATGAATTTGTCACTGATGGAGATGTTCAAGACGATGGGCCCGTTCGCCAAGGGCGTAGTCGTCGTGCTGTTGCTGATGTCGATCTATTCGCTGACGATCATGGTACAGAAGTGGTGGTACCTCCGGGCCGCGCAGAAAGAGACGCGCAAGTTCGCGCCTGAGTTCTCGCAGTTCCTCGAAGAAGACAACCTCACGGAAGCGATCAACCTCGCGACGAGCTACAAGAAGTCGCACGTCGCCCGGGTGCTCGGCAACTCGCTGAGCGAAATCAAGCCGCTCATTCAGGACGGCTCGGTGACGGTTGCCGACATCAACTCGGCTGAACGCGCGGTCGAGCGCGAAATGCTGATGACGATCGTACTCATTAAGCGCGGCTTGGGTGTGCTTGCAACGGTTGGTGCCACGGCGCCGTTCGTCGGTCTGCTCGGCACTACGATGGGCATCGTCAACGCCTTCCAAGGTATGGCGAGCAGCGGCGGTGGCAGCATCGCTTCTATCGGTTCGGGTGTTGCCGAAGCACTGATCACGACGGCATTTGGTTTGCTCGTGGCCATTCCGGCGGTGTGGGCGTACAACTATTTCCAGACGAAGGTCGACAATATCACGGCCGAGATGACGTATTCGTCGAAGGAAATGATCGATTATCTCATCAAGGGCGTGTCAGGCGAGTTTGGTCGTTCGCGCTTCACCCGTGAGTTCAACACGGCCGCGCAGAACGCTGGCAAGACCGCGCACTAAGTCAGCCCACTTACCTCTTCCGAGAACATCAAATGTCGATGTCAATGGGTGGGGGCGGCGTAAAAGCCGAGCCGAACG
>JANYBD010000098.1 GCA_025360995.1 Gemmatimonadota bacterium | reverse complement strand
CGTATCGGCAATTAGCAATGCCCGAACAATCGGTGCGTCGGTGCCGAACAGCGTATCAATCGAAGCACCGGCATGTGCACGCCAGCGCTCAAGGGCGGCCGATGCGGGGCCAGTGGCGGCGAGCGCCGTGCACGGAGACTGACCGCTAGCGTGTGTCGCCAGCCAACGCTGTTCGCCCGTGGCGGAAACAATGCACGCGGCATCCGCGGTTTTCGCGTCAGCGGCAACGATCACTCCGGTCGCACACACCAGGGCACAGGCGATAGGCACCACGCTGCTGATCGATCCACGCCATGCGCTCACAACGCTCGCGGCTGCCAATACACAAGCGATCACAAATACAGGCACCGAGAGTGCTTCGGAGAATCCGGCGAGCAGGCCAAAGACATACGCCGTGACGGCCCACGCAATGAGTGGCACGCCGGAGGATCAATGCAACGTCGCCCCGGAGTGTCATCGATAGCGCGCTTTCTCTAGCAAACGAATGCTATACCGCGCACTGCACCTTGCCGAATCGCCTTCAATTCCGCACAATACGGAGCCCCCCCAAGGCACCACACATTTTAGGAGAATTCCTTTGCGTCTCACCGTCCATCGCTTCGCGCCCCTCGTACTCAGTGCGCTTCTTGCGACTCCCCCGCTCCACGCACAGCAACGCCCAGCCAACAGCGTTTCGCTCGAGGCGTACCTCGACTGGGAAGATGTCTCCGGTCCGCGGCTCTCCCCCGACGGCCAGCAGGTGCTGTTCAGCCGCCGATGGGTGGACAAGATGAACGACAAGTGGGAATCGTCGGTATGGATTATGAACGCCGACGGGTCGCGGTCGCGCTCGCTGATGAGCGGCTCCGACGCGCAATGGTCGCCCGACGGCAAGCGCATCGCCTACATCGCGAAGGGCGAGCCGAGCGGATCGCAGATTTTTGTGAAGTGGATGGATGGAGATGCGGCGCCAACACAGATCTCGCGTCTCACCGAGACGCCGTCGTCACTCCAGTGGTCGCCGGACGGAAAGACGATCGCCTTCAATATGAACGTCCCCGTTGCTGACAATTGGCGCATCGCTATGCCGCAGCCGCCCAAGGGCGCTAAGTGGACAGAGGCGCCCAAGGTTGTCACGAAACTCAATTATCGGTCAGATCGTATCGGCTTTACTGATGACGGAATCCGGCAGATCTTTGTGATAACGGCAGATGGCGGCACGGCCCGCCAAATCACCACCGGTGACAACGGCGCAAGTGCTCCGGCGTTTTCACCAGACGGCAAGTGGATCGCGTTCTCCGGTCTCCGCGAAGCAAACGCGGAGAACATGTTCCGCAAGTCGCACATCTATGCGGCGAGTACTGAAACGGCCGAGATTAAACAGATCACGCATCGATGGGGAACGAGCGGGAGCCCTTCCTACTCGCCCAACGGCAAAATGATCGCCTTCATGGCCGCCGACTCCGTCAATCACTCGGCGTCGGCCGAAGACAAGCTGTGGATAATGAACGCCGATGGATCCGGTGCCCATCTCATTTCCGGAACGCTCGACCGTCCGATCTCTGGCGCAAATTGGGCGCCAGACGGGAGCGGCGTGTACTTCAACGTCGAGAGCGAGGGATCGAAGAATTTCTACTTCGCGACGACGACCGGTCAATACCGTCCCGTTTCGAGTGGCAAGCAGATGCTCACGGTGGCCGGTGCGGTCGGCAAGTTGGGGCTCGCGGTTGGCGTTCGCAGCACATCAACGAAGCCAAATGACATCGTGACCTTCACGATTCCGGCGACCGGCACGGCATCGGCGTTCAATCAGATCACCAACGTGAATGACGATGTTCTCGCAGGTAAAGAACTCGCGACCACAGAAGAGATCTGGTACAAGTCAAAGGACGGCATGAAGATCCAGGGATGGATCATGAAGCCGTATGGATTCGATCCCGCCAAGAAGTATCCGCTGATGCTCGAGATTCACGGCGGCCCACAGGCGATGTACAACGTGGGCTTCGACTACGCGCGCCAGGATCATGCGGCAGCGGGCTACGTCATACTGTTTACGAATCCGCGCGGCAGCACTGGCTACGGGATGAAGTTCACGAACGAGATCATGAACGCCTATCCCGACAAGGATTTTGATGATCTCATGGCGGGTGTTGATACTGTGGTAGGACGTGGGTACATCGACCAGAAGAACATGTTCGTGTTCGGCTGCTCTGGCGGCGGTGTACTCACATCGTGGACGGTCGGCCACACCGATCGCTTTGCCGCGGCCGCCGCGCTCTGCCCGGTGATCGATTGGATGAGTTTTGTGGGTCAGACGGACGGGGCGAGCTGGTATCAGAATTTCGACAAGCCGTTCTGGGAAGATCCGAGTGAGTATCTCAAGCGCTCACCGATCATGTACGTCGGTCACGTGAAGACTCCGACGCTCCTGATGACGGGCATACTCGATCTCCGCACTCCGATGCCGCAGACCGAGGAGTACTATCGCGCGCTCAAGATGCACGGGACGCCAACGGCGATGATCCGCATGAACAATGAGTACCACGGCACATCGAGCACACCGTCGAATTTCTTGAGAACCCAACTGTATTTACGGAGTTGGTTCGACAAGTACGGGACGAAGCCGATGAGTGCGACGTCGACCGGTAATCCTGAATAGCCACGGACGTACAGTGGTCTGTGACAATCGATAATGCGGCGGCCCTTGGATAACTCTCCAGGGGCCGCTCTGTTAGCTGGCTACCGGCAAGGGCCGCCGATCATGCACCAGTGCGCCGGTAAATGTCGAGCCGGTCGTCCCGGTGAGTTCCACGGTGAAGTATTTGCCGATCATCGACGCATCGCCGGGTACAATAACCGTTTTGTAGTCGCGTGAACGCGCCTGCAACATGTCATCACCTTTCCTGGCCACTTTCTCCACCAGCACTTCCATCCGTTCGCCAAGTCGCCGCATGTTGCGTTGCCGTGCTCCACCACGCATCGCGGCGTGCAATCGATCAAACCGCTGCGTCACGACGTCATCCGGCACCAATAGGGCGGCGGGAAAGCGTGTGGCCGGGGTCCCCTCGCGCATCGAAAATTTGAACAGGAAGGCGTCGTCAAATCCGATGTCGCGTACGGCCGTCATCGTTTCTTCGAACTCGTCGTCGGTTTCGCCGGGGAAGCCGACGATAATATCTGTTGTGATGGTAAGTCCAGGAATCGCCGCGCGCATGCGGGCCACGCAGTCGAAGTAGTCCTCGCGCGAGTACCGGCGCAGCATGCGTTTCAGCGTCACTGAGGATCCAGACTGCATCGGTAGATGCACGTGCTCACATACGGCTGCCGTGTCGGCCATCGCGGCAATGACCCGGTCACTGAAATCATTGGGGTGCGGACTGGTGTATCGCAGACGCTTGACGCCCGGCACCGCGCCGACAGCGCGCAGGAGATCGGCGAAATCGTGCGTTCCGTCCGTGTACGAGTTCACTGTCTGTCCAAG
>JANYBD010000077.1 GCA_025360995.1 Gemmatimonadota bacterium | reverse complement strand
GCGCGCCACCACTTTTTGTTCACGCAGGAACGGCAGCCATGAGTCCACGTCGGCCTGTTGCTCGCGACGGAACGCAATGATCACCACGTTGTACTCCGCCTCAAAATCAGTGGGCAGCGCGAACCGCTTGCCTTCGAGGTTTGAGCCTTCGACGCGCGGGAACTGACGAACGGAGTCAACCAACGCTCCGGCCAGTGCGTGCAGCGAGGCCGCGGGAACCGGGTGCGCGAGCGCCGTCATGAGCAGCATGCCGATCAACATTTAGTTCAAGGCAGGTGGGAGCTTGGCGAACGCTGCGTCCGTCGGAATGAACATTGTGTACGGACCCTCCTCCTGCAGCGCGCTGAGGAGGCTGGCGGCCGTGAGTGCTGTGTCCAGTGTCTTGAAGGAACCGTTCTCAACCGCGATATCCACGATTGTCGTGTCCGTTTGCTTTTCCCACGTCATCGTGCGGAGCATGGAGGGCACCTTTGAGTTGGTTGTCCTGATATTGTCTAACTATCGAGCCTAAGAATCGCCTAATTCCGTCACGTTGTCAAGCCTTTGTCCACATAAAGACATTGACAATACCTAGACAATCGTTAACTATTAGGTATGACACAGCGGTCCGCCGATTCCCAAGATGCAGCAAGCCTCGGCCATCCTATCTCAGTGGTTTCTGAACGAACCGGACTCTCGCGCGACGTACTCCGTGTCTGGGAGCGGCGCTATGCAGCGGTTGAACCGATGCGCACGCCGGGTGGCCAGCGGATCTACTCCAACGAGCACATTAACCGGTTTCGCTTGCTTGCTGCCGCCACGAAGCACGGGCGTAACATCAGCCAAGTCGCCGGCCTGACGACCGACGCGTTGCAACGCCTCGCCGCGGAGGATGAGGCGGAGCGACCAGAACCGGTGCCAGATTCCGATGAACAGGCACACACGGAACGCGTCGAGGCGGCAATGCAGCACACGCGCGCATTCGATGGTTCCGCACTCGACCGTGAACTCCGGCGCGCGATTGCGCGGCACGGCATTCCCGTGTTCCTCAATGATGTGGTGCCGGCGTTGATGCACCGTGTTGGTAATGATTGGCAGGCCGGCCGCCTGTCTATCGCGCACGAGCATCTTGCATCCGCGACGGTCATCGCAATCATTCTCGAGGCGACACGCTCGGTGCCCGAATCTCCTGGCGCGCCGAAGCTTCTGGTCGCGACTCCGGCAAATGAACGCCACGCGGTGGGTGCGGCGCTTGCGGCAGCCGCGGCTGCGCTCGATGGATGGACCATCGTTTACCTCGGCGTAGACGTGCCTGCCGGCGACATTGTGGCCGCCGCAGTGGCGAGTAATGCTCGCGCGGTTGCACTAAGCGTGGTACACACCGATACACCAGACGACGTGATGCGTGAGCTGCATGCGGTTCGTTCCTTACTCGCGGCGAATGTGCCGATCATCGTCGGCGGTGCGGCGGCCGCACGAATGGCTGACCGGCTCACCGAACCCGGACTGACCGTCTGTGATACCATCGCCGCAATGCGCAGCGTCCTTGCGCGCGAAACGGTGGCCCAGTGACCAACGCCGCCATACTCCCCTCAGAGCATCGCGCATCGACGTATCGTCTCGTGCGCACGACAAGGCTCGCAGGCGACCTCGCGACGGTGTTCGCCTTTTTTAAAGATCCGCGCAACCTCGAAACGATTACGCCGCCCTGGCTGGGTTTCCGGATCACGTCAACGAGTGACGATGTCATGCGCAGTGGCACGCGCATCCGGTATCGGTTGCGTTTGCATGGGATCCCGATGTCGTGGGAATCGCGCATCACCGAGTTCGACGAGAACTCGCATTTCGCAGACGAGCAAATCACGGGACCGTATGCGCTCTGGTATCATCGGCACAGTTTCCGCACAGTAGACGGCGGGGTCGAGATGACGGACGACGTGGAATACCGCCTGCCCTTCGGACCGCTGGGGCGACTCGTGCACTGGCTGGTGGTTCGGCATCAATTGCGCACGATCTTCGACTACCGAACTAAAATCATCGCGGAACAGTTCGCCGCCACCCGGAGCAACGCATGAACATGGTCACATTTCTCAAGGCATTCGCCGCCACAGGCGCCACGATGTTTGCGCTCGACCTCCTATGGCTCGGCGTCGTGGCCAAAGTGTTCTATGCGAAATACATGGGCACCCTGCTCCGCCCCGATGTAAAATGGTTGCCGGCGCTGCTGTTCTACTTTCTGTATGTGAGCGCCGTGGTCGTGTTCGTTGTGATGCCGGCCGCGGAGCGACGTTCGCTCAGTCGCGCGATCGGGTTAGGCGCCTTTTTCGGACTCGCCGCATACGCGACTTACGACCTGACGAGCCTCGCGCTCATCCGCGACTTTCCGTTGATCGTGGCGCTCGTGGATCTCGCTTGGGGCATCGCGCTCACGACCGTGGCCGCGGCCGCGGGGTACGCGGTCGCGCGCGGCTAGCGCTCCGCCGAGTCCGGCGATGGCGACGGTCTCGGTTAGGTGAGTTTACAAATTAAATTTGATGTCCTCAACGTCGACCTAAGCTGCAATATTCATTGAGAAAAAAACCCCCACATCGACCAAAGTCAGTGTGGGGGTTTGTACTTAGAGAAGCCGCAGGTCGGGATTGAACCGACGACCGCTCGATTACGAATCGAGTGCTCTACCACTGAGCTACTGCGGCGAGAGGCCTGCTATGCCCTGACGCGGATTCGAACCGCGACGCCTTGCGGCACCACCCCCTCAAGA
>JANYBD010000002.1 GCA_025360995.1 Gemmatimonadota bacterium | reverse complement strand
CGAATCGCTCCCGGCGGCAATGGGTGGTCTGTGGTGGTATTGAGGTCGGTATCTGGCATTCACATAATAATGGTCTGAGTAGCAAGCCAGCCGCGAGGGTGACCCGGTTCGGGCACCCCGGTTCTGAACGTCTGCGGGGTCGACTACGTATCTTTACTAACGATGATTTCCTCCCGGTTTCCAACGTGCCGCGCGTCCGTTTTCCGCGCGGCTTCGCATATGGTATTTTTGGCCGCGCTCGGTTCGGCTTGTGCGCCGCCATCGACTATCGGCGGGGCAGCGGCTACGCCAAAGTCGGCGGGAGCTGTCTGGAATCCGCCCAATGATGCCGGTGCACCATTGGTGGGCAGCGAGCAGAAATTAGCCACACGGGGCGCGGTCGTTCCGCCCGAAGTCGCGGGTCATATTCTCAAGCTGACGCTAGATGATGTGGTGAACCTTGCGCTCACGAATAGTCCATTGACGCGCTCGACCTGGGCGCAGGCGAGGGCATCCGCCGCTACATACGGATCGGCAAGTGGTCGCTGGCTGCCGTCGATCACTGCAGACGTGCAAGGCGGGCCATCACGTTCTGTTTCGACGAGTACTGTGGTGCCGTCATCGCGCACGAACGTGTCCACCACGCTTTCGCTGCAATATCTGCTGCTGGACTTCGGCGCTCGAAGTGGAACAATGGCCGCAGCGCACGAAGCGCTTTTTGCCGCCGACCTGACGCACAATGCGACGGTTCAGAACGTCGTACTGCAGTCGCAAGGTGCGTATTTTGCGCTACAGGCCAGCCGCGGGCTTGCCATCGCGGCCACGGAAGCTGTCGGCACAGCGAAGGCCAATCTCGAAGCGGCGAACCGCCGGCACGACGTTGGACTCGCCACGATTGCCGACGTGTTGCAAGCGAAAACGGCGCTCGCTCAGTCGCAACTTGTAGCGCAAAGCGCCGACGGCAACGTGCAGGCCGCGAGGGCACAGGTGGCGCTGGCCGTCGGACTCGCAGCAAACTCGGCATTCGAGGTAGCGCCCGATACCGGTGTTCAACCAGTGATGGTGTTAGCCGAGAATGTTGACTCGCTTATTGAGCGTGCCGTGCGGGGGCGTCCGGATGTCGCCGCCGCCCGTGCGCTCGCCCGCCAAAGCAGTGCGCAAGTACGGGCCGCGCGATCGGCGACCCTACCGAGCGTATTGCTTGGCGCAAATCTCGGGCAGACGCGATCGAACAATTCGCTGCTGCAAGGGAGCACCAATGCGTTGATATTTGAAATCAACTGGCCGCTGTTCACTGGGTTCTCCCGCGAATACGATGTTGTCGCGGCGCAGGAAAACGCCGCCGTGGTCGCCGCGCGGACCGAACAGGTGCGCCTGCAGGCGATTGCTCAAGTATTTACGTCGTACTATGCGTTGCAGACTGCGACCCAGCGGGTATCGACAGCCGCCGAACTGATCACGAGCGCCACCCAATCTGAAGAAGTGGCACGTGGACGGTATGCCGAAGGCGTCGGTAGCATTCTCGACTTGCTGACCGCGCAGAGCGCGCTTGCCGATGCGCGTGCGCAAGTGGTGCTCTCCCGGTGGACCTGGTACACGGCGCTGGCGCAACTCGGTCGCGATTCCGGTGTGCTCGGAACGCGTGGCGAAGCCAACCTCACTCTCACCCCTGCCGCGGCAGGGAGAAAATAGATGCACAAACCTAAGCTGATACTGTTGCGTCACATACTGGTTCTGGTGGCCATGACGGCAGGCGCAGCGTGCAGTAAGCAGGTTGCTCCGTCGAAGCCGCCAGTGTCAGTAATGGTCGCGACCGCAGCGCTCGCCGACGCGCCGTATGTCGTATTGGCGAACGGTCTGGTTGAGCCAATGCAATCTGTCGCGGTGCAGTCGCAAGTTGGCGGGGTGCTCACCGCGGTGCGATTTAAAGAAGGCGACGAGGTCAAGCAGGGCGACGTGCTGCTCGTGATTGATCCGCGCCCGTTCAAGGCAGCACTCGATCAAGCCAACGCGGCGATGAGTCGGGACGCCGCGCAGGCTGCGAACGCTCAGCGCGACGCAGACCGGTATGCCGCGCTCGTGGCAAAGGACTATGTCACGAAATCACAGGCCGACCAGGCGCTGGCGAACGCGGTGGCGCAGCGCTCGGTTGTCGAATCCGATCGCGCGGCGATTGACAATGCGAAATTCAATCTCGAGAACGCCACCGTCCGCGCGCCCATTTCCGGAAAAACCGGCGCACTGCAACTGCGCCTTGGGAATCTCGTGAAACCGGGCGCCAATCCGCCACTCGTGGTGATTAATCAGATTCATCCTATTCTTGTTCGCTTTACCGTGCCCGACAAGGAACTGCCGAGCGTACTGAAGTACGCCGCGGGGAAAACGCTGAAAGTGTGGGCGACACCGCGGGGCGAGGCCAGTACGGAAGAAGGCGAATTGAGTTTTGTGGATAATGGCGTGGACACCACCTCGGGGACCGTGACGCTGAAAGCGCGATTTTCAAATGAGAAAGGAAATCTCTGGCCCGGTCAATTCGTTTCGGTGAAATTGGAGTTGTATTCGGAGCCCAGTGCACTCCTGATTCCCAATGTCGCTGTGCAGGTTGGGCAAGACGGTCCGTTCGTATTTCTCGTGAAGAATGGTGCGGCCGAAATGCAGTCCGTGACGCCGGGTCGCCTTGTCGGAGAGCTTACGACAATCCTTAATGGACTTACGCCGGGCGCAGTGGTCGTCACGGATGGGCAATCTCGCCTGACACCAGGCGCAAAAGTGGAGATCAAAACACCGGCGGCTGCAACTACGACGCCCGTGGTTCCGGGGAGCGGAAAATGACCGCACTCTTCATCAAGCGCCCTGTCATGACCACGTTGGTCATGGTGGGGATTCTTGTTTTTGGTCTCCTGGCGTATCAACGCCTCGCGGTGAGCGATCTGCCGAGCGTAGACTACCCGACCATTAGCGTGTCGGCGTCGCTTCCTGGCGCGAGCCCGGCAACG
>JANYBD010000282.1 GCA_025360995.1 Gemmatimonadota bacterium | reverse complement strand
GGTAGTTCCCCCAGTGTTTTATCCGTGTTGATCCTTTGGTAAATCCGTGAAAATCCGTGGCCCAGCCGTTTTTTCCCAGCATCAACACGATGCCAGCAGTGCACTCGATCTTGACCCATGTCGGTGAAGTTTCTCAAAATTGGCGACGCGAGCCGAAACGAGACCCTCGGGCCCGGCACTTTCGGAAAGAAACAAGCTAGGTGCGCACTGTCGCCAGTTTTAAGAAACCTCACCGACATGGGTCAAGATCGAGTGCACTGCTGGCATCGTGTTGATGCTGGGAAAAAACGGATGGGCCACGGATTTTCACGGATTTACCAAAGGATCAACACGGATAAAACACTGGGGGAACTACCCGTGTCGGGCCCAGTGTTGTTCCCCCAAAAAAAATCCGTGTTGATCCGTTCTGTTATCCGCGTAGATCCGTGGCTCAGCAGTTTTTAAGAAATCTCACCAACACGAGCCGAAATCGAGTGCCACTGCTGGCATCGTTTTGTGGCCGGGTAAAACGGCTGGGCCACGGATTTTCACGGATTTACCAAGGGATCAACTCGGATCAAGAACTGGGGAACTGCCCGAGCCGGGCGAACTGCTGTTCCCGCAGAAAAATCCGTGATCATCCGCTAACACGCAGCGAGGGCTCGCCTGCGCGAGACCCTCGGGCCCAGCTGTTTGCGCCGGAAGAAACTGCTATTTCAGTGCGCGCGTGGCTGTTGGGAGCGCTCCTACTGCGCGCGCTTTCCTTCGGAATGCTGTCCCATGATCGACGGGCAAACCGCGCTCATCTTGCCACTGGTGGACCATCTCGTGGAGCAGCGTATGCAACGTTTCTTCCAGGCCGTGGCAACGAAAGTGACCTCGCGAGATGGCGATTTCTGGGGCGACTCCGGTGCGTTTTGGGGTGTAGTGGCCTAGGCGGGATTTCATTCGGCGGGATACACGAATTGGGATCATTGACAACTCACTGTTGAACTTTTCGTCGTTGTACTTTTGGTGCCATTCGGCAATACGCGTCGCGAGTGCGGCATCATCCGGGTGTGTGCGTTCCACTCGGCGGCCGCGCGGGGCTAGTTCGATCGTCGCGGCGTGGGCGACGATTTGGCGTTGTGCGGAAAGTTTGGCGGCGCCGCGGCGGGCCATTACGAAGTCGGCGATCGCTTGGTGGACGGTTGAAGGGGCGTTCAGAAAACCTTCTTGCACGCGCAACGTCCGGCTCGCAATGCTCACCATCGTTCTACGGTTGTTCGTGAGTTTTACCTCGTGCACTCCGCGCAGGCCTTGCTGTTTCAGGCGCGCGAATAGTTCATCGGCGGAACGCAGTTCGCACCATTCGAATACTATCGCCAACTGATCGCGATGGTCGAAGTGCGCCCGCACTCGGCGGACTAGGGCCGAAAGCACTGGTCCACGCCCGCTGCGAAACTTTGTGCGGTCTCGTTCCAGAGCCACGGCGTAACGGTGATCAGCTCGTCGACGGCGGTGACTAAATTGAAAGAAGCAGGCAGGTCGCCGCGAACGCGGGTGGTCAGGGTGTTCGCAGTGCTCACAACGAGCAAACGATCGCCCACTCGCACCTGCTCAATCCGCTCCTGGTGATCGTGACCGCACAACACGATATCGGATCCGGTCCCAGCGGCCTGCGCGATCCCTGCCTCGCGGTTCACCAGCCCCCATCTATTTGATAGACGACCACGCAAGATGTTGTGATGGACGACGAGCACCTTGAAATCACCCGCGGGAGAAGCGCTGAATGCGGCCCGCGCTTTCGCCCACTGTTTTTCCGTTACTGCCCCGACCACCGATAAATCGCGTGGCCGGCTCGTGAGCGTAAACGGCTGGATCCCGTGCGAACTGTTCAGCCCAACGATCGTGATCCCCGGGATCCGCAGCACGGGTTCGAGATTCTTATTTATATATTTGCGATATCGGGCGTGCATCACGCTTGTAAACCCAATACCCGCCGGCGCCATCCACCACGCGGTGTCGTGATTCCCTGCAACCGTGAACACCGGTCCGTACTTCTCACAACGCGCAATGAACGCGTGCGCCTGCGCAAACTCACTCTTGCGCGTACGCTGGGTTAAATCACCCGAAATCACTATTGCGTTGAAGCGCCCCTGCTCAATAATCTGCTCCAGCGCAGCAACCTGCGCCGGCACACTCGGCGCGCCAAAGTGCAGATCGGAAACGTGCAGAATACGTGGCACTATGCGTGAATCTTTTTGAGCGCGCCGATAACGGCGTCGGTGTATTGCGATGTGTTTGCCGTACCACCAACGTCACCCGTTACACTTTTCTTGGCGCGCAATGTGTCTTCAATCGCAGTGCGGATACTTGCCGCCCGCGTCTTATCGCCAACGTGATCCAGCATTTGGCACGCCGCGAGCATCACGGCTGTCGGGTTGGCGATCCCCTTACCAGCGATATCCGGCGCCGTGCCGTGCACCGCCTCGAAAATCGCCACGTCTTTTCCAATGTTGGCCCCCGGGGTCAAACCGAGTCCACCCACCAGCCCCGAAGTCAGATCGGAAAGTATGTCGCCAAACAAATTGGTTGTCACGATAACGTCGAACCGCTCGGGACGCATCGTCAACTCCATCGCGCACGCGTCCACAATTTTCTCGTCGCACGTCACTCGGCCCGCATACTCCGTAGCGATTTCACGACCAACGTCGAGAAAAAGTCCCTGCGAAAATTTCAGGATGTTTGCCTTGTGAACGATCGTCACCCGTTTGCGTCCGTTCGCAAGTGCAAACTCGAAGGCGTATCGCAAAATCCGGTCCGCACCAAATCGTGTGATTACCGCCAGCGACTGCGCTGCGGCGCGCTCGTCATTGCCGATCTTTACATAGTTCTCGACACCTATGTACAACCCTTCGGTGTTCTCGCGCACAATCACCAGATCGACATCCGGAAAACGCAACCCGGGCAACACCGACTTCGCCGGCCGCACGTTGGCGTATAAATCAAAAGTTTTCCGTAGCGCGACATTGACCGACCGAAACCCCTCGCCAACTGGGGTTTCCAACGGTCCTTTCAACGCGAGCTTGGTGCGGCGGATGGACTCGATCGTCGCCGCCGGCATCGGATCGTTGACGGCATTCACCGCCGCCATTCCGGCGAGCTGACGGTCCCAGGTGATATCAGCGCCAGCGGCGGCGAGAAGACGCACCGTGGCCTCGGTGATGTCCGGGCCGATTCCATCGCCGGGAATTAGCGTCGCATGCAAAGTCATAGTCAAAAAATAAAAAGTGTACGAATCAGCGCGCGACCACGAGGTCTGCCACGCGCGCCGCGAGTGTATTGATCAGCGCCGGCGTGAGTGCCGTCATCGGATCGCTTGCCGCTTCACCGACCCACATAAAAAGTCCGCTGCGCCCATCAATCAACGCCAGCCGCAACACCGCCCGCTGACGAGGCCCATCGCGCTGGATCACCAGTTCGATCGGCACCAGCGCGTACCGCGTGTCACCCAGCGCAATGAGGCCGCGGAGATTGTTCGACATCACATCGGGAATGTGATCGTTCGGTTTATAGAGTTGCCCACGCAACGGCTGCGCACCGAGCGCATACGGATCGCCGACATACGCCGCGTTGCGCTTGGCCTGCCGCAACACATCGGCCGCATATCCCCATCCTTTGCCAATGCCCCGGTCCGAAATCGCCGCTGCTACAGAATCATCAAGCGTTTTGCGAAACTCCGCCCACATCGGCATCGTCACGAACGATCCACTGTCGGCCCGAAGCATTTGCACGGGGAGCAGAATGAGCCGCTGCGATGCAAAGCTCGCCAGCGGTGGTTGCGCCTGCGGCTTTTGCTTTGGGGGCTGCTGCGCCTGAACGTGCGGAGAGCACGCGGTCGTCACAAAAGCTGCTAAAAGCGAAAGCGCAATCAGTGAGCGTTTTGAGGGCACGATTGGGTGTGTTAGAGTTCCCGAAATCTAATCGACAGGTGAGCCCGAAACCCAACCTCCGGGCGCGCGGTGGTTGCGAACCCGCGCCACCGTTCGGCAATTTCTCCCGATGAATGTCTTGAAATCCCTGCTATGGGCGGGCATCGCGCTCATCGGCGCCGGCGCGATCGCATTTCTCGCCCTCCAACGCGGCGAAACCATAAACGCGGCCTGGCTCCTCACGGCCGCGATCTGTACGTACCTCGTTGCCTATCGCTTCTATAGCAAGATCATCGCCGCGAAGATCTTCGCGCTGAATCCGGCACGGGCCACGCCCGCCGAGCGGCTTGCTGACGGCCGCGATTTCGTACCGACTAATAGATGGATCGTCTTCGGCCACCACTTCGCGGCCATCGCCGGCCCCGGTCCGCTCGTCGGGCCGACACTCGCTGCCCAATTCGGTTTTCTCCCCGGCTTTCTCTGGATCATTGTCGGCGTGGCACTGGGCGGCGCGGTACAAGACTGCGTTATTCTTTGCGCCTCCGTGCGCCGCGACGGAAAATCACTTGGCCAGATGGCCCGCGACGAAATCGGCCCTATCGCCGGATTCACGGCCCTTGTCGCGGTCTTCGGCATTATGATCGTGCTTATCGCCGTGCTCGGGCTCGTCATCGTCAATGCACTCAAGTCGAGCCCGTGGGGCACCGTAACAATCGGCCTTACAATTCCCATCGCGCTACTGATGGGTGTGTATATGCGATGGATCCGGCCCGGCCGAGTGCTTGAGACATCGGCGATTGGCATAGTGCTGCTGATGGCCGCGTTGTTTGCGGGGCGATGGGTCGCCGAACAGCCGGCGTTCGCTCCGATCTTCACGCTCAGCGGAGTGACGCTCGCGTGGGGAATAATGATTTATGCTTTTGCAGCTTCTGTTCTCCCGGTATGGTTGCTGTTGGCGCCACGTGACTATCTCTCGGCGTTTGTGAAAATCGGCGTTGTGCTCGCGCTGGCGATTGGCATCATCGTAATGCTCCCGCCGCTCCAGATGCCGGCGCTTACGCGATTCACCGACGGCACCGGGCCGGTCTTCGCTGGAAAAGTGTTTCCCTTTGCGTTTATTACGATTGCCTGCGGTGCGATCTCCGGATTTCACGCCCTTATCGCCAGCGGTACAACACCGAAACTGCTCGCCAACGAA
>JANYBD010000294.1 GCA_025360995.1 Gemmatimonadota bacterium | reverse complement strand
CCGGCGCGCTTTTTGAGCAGGCCGACAATGGTCATCTGCATATACGGCTCGTCGAGCGCTTCCATGCCGCCGAGTTTTTGCACGTCCTCGGTTTGTTCGGCCTGAATAGCGTCGATGACGTCGTCCACTGTAACCACGCCAAGCAGTGTGTGAGAATCGTCCACGACCGGCACGGCGATTAAGTCGTATTCCTGCGTCAGGCGCGCGACTTCTTCGCGGTCGGCGGTTGGATGCACATGACGCACTTCCGTCCACGCGACATCACTGATCTGGGCGCCTTCGGGTGCGGCAAGCAACTCCCGGAGTGAAAGCACACCGGTCAGTGCTCCGGCGTCGTTTACGGCATAAACGGTATTCATCGCTTCGCGTCGCCCAGCCCTGGCCATCTCGCGCACATTGCGCAGAGCGGTCTCGACAGTGTCCGTGTCGGGCACCGCCACAAATTCGGTGGTCATCAATCCACCGGCGGTATCTGTCGGATAGGCGCGCAACTGCTCCGTTTCGCGCCGCGCTGTTGCCGGCATCGCTTCGACGATGTCCTCGGCGTGATCTTCGTCGATTTCCTCGAGTGTGTCGGCGCGATCGTCCGGCGTCATCGCGGCGATCAACAAAGCCGCCTGCTCCGGACTCATTGCCTCCAGCACCTCGGTGCGCACGCCCTCGGTGAGATACTCGAGAACGGCCGCTGCCCGCGCGGAACTCAGCGCCGCAAGGAAAACCGGAACCTGACTTCGCGGCAGCGTTTCGGCGACATCTGCCAGATCTGCCGGGTGCATCTCCTCTGTCTCGGCGGCGACGGAACCCGGTTCTGTTTCCAGCAGATCCAGGATGTCCGGGGCGAGAAGGGCCGCAATCGGATGAGCAGCGTGCTGATTCTGTTGGGTCATCGGTGGGACCCCGTGGCAGCCGGAGGTACTTAAAGGAGGTCGTTCGCGGGGAAGGTTACGGCGTGGCGCTTTGGCAAACAACCCTTTTAGGGATGCGAGACCAGCGGGGGTGGCCTACGAGACCTTCACGAAACTTTCATCTCGGCGCGCCGTATTGAATGCAACCTTTCAGGCCCTCGCAGGGTCTAATTCTGTGACGGAACAACAATCGACGGGCAGTTGGCAGCAGGGCGCGACCGGCGCTGGTGGGGGGCCGGTCTCCCTTCTACCGACTGCCCGTTGGTTTTTCGTCAGAGGGTGGGCAGTTCCCGGACCGATGCCGTCAGGCGGACACCAACGGTATCGAGCGCCGCGCGTAGAGTTGCTTCAGTAACTTGATGTTCGCAATCAATCGTGGCACTCCCCATGTCGACTTCGGCGTTCGCAACTCCTGGGACACCAGCCAGCGCCATAAATACGGCTCGCTTGGCGTGTACAGCCAGCATTCCCTCGAGAGTTAAGCGCAATCGCATAGTATGAATGATCGGTGCGCGACCGCCCGAGGGGTAGCGGCATCGCGGGTGGGTGGTGAGTTTTGTGACGAACGTTGTTGGCTCCTCTGAATTCGCGCGCAATGACAACCGTAGCATTTCTCGGATTGGGTGCCATCGGTACGCCGATGGCGCGACATCTCGCCGTGCCGGAATTCTCACTTTCCGTGTGGAACCGCACGCCTGCGAAGGCGAAGGCGTTCGCCACCGAGTTCGCGGTTCGGGCCGCGGCTACAGCTGCCGAGGCGGCCAGCGGCGCGGACATTGTCATCACGTGCTTGCCATCGTCCCGCGAAGTCGAAGGGCTGTTGGACGGCCCTGATGGTCTGCTCGCGGGACTGACGAAGGGCAGCGTCCTGGTGGACTGCACATCGGGGGATCCGGCGACGTCGCGCCGGATTGCGGCCCGACTGGCGGAACGCGGAATCGGGTTTCTCGATGCGCCAGTGAGCGGCGGCGTGGCCGGTGCTGAGATCGCAACGTTAACAGTGATGGTCGGCGGCGATGCGGCGATGCTCGCACGCGTGATGCCGGTGTTTGATGCGTTTGGCGAGAAAATTGTTCACTGTGGGCCAGTGGGTGCGGGCCACGCGCTCAAGGCGATCAATCAGGCGATGTTGGCGATTCACATTTGGAGTCTGGGTGAAGGCCTTGTGGCTCTCGAAAAGGCGGGGGTGTCAGCCGCTGTTGCATTGGAAGTCATCAATGCGTCGAGTGGCCGGTCGAACAGTTCGCAGAATCTTTTTCCGCAGCGCGTACTCACGCGAGCGTTTCCGCGGACCTTTCGCCTTGCGCTCCTCGACAAGGACCTCGGAATTGCCGCACAGGTAGCGCGCGAACACAAAGTACCGTCGCCGCTGCTTCAACTCACCGCCGAATTGTTTGCGGCGGCGCATCACGAGCTCGGAGAAGAAGCCGATCATGTTGAAGTGGTAAAAATCATCGAACATCAGGCCGGAGTGGAGATCACATGACCGTCGCTGAACTTCCGCGTCGCGCCCACGTCGCGTCGCTTGAGACGATTCGCGCTCAGTTCCCGGCGCTCATGCGCCGGCACAACGGATTGCCGGTCGCGTATTTCGATGGTCCGGGGGGAACACAGGTACCAGTGTCGGTTGTCGCCGCGATGAGCGACTATCTGTTGCATCACAACGCCAACACGCACTGGGCGTATCCGACAAGCGCCGAGACGGACGCGCTACTGGAGGGTGCCCGCGGATCGGTGGCCGATCTGTTAAATGCCCGCGCGACCGAAATTGTTTTCGGCAACAACATGACGACGCTCAACTTCCATCTGTCGCGCGCCCTGGGCGCCGCGTGGAAGGCAGGCGACGAGGTGGTGATTACGGATCTCGATCACCATGCGAATGTCGCGCCGTGGCGGCGGCTCGAGAAAGAACGTGGCATTGTGATCAAACGGGTGAAGGTGAAACTCGCGACCGGTCAGC
>JANYBD010000206.1 GCA_025360995.1 Gemmatimonadota bacterium | reverse complement strand
ACAACGTGGATGACAAGTTTCTTGTCCACACGAATCGTCACGCCCCGAACGGGCGCGTAGTACTTATTGACGCGAAACAACCTGCTGAAGACCACTGGACCGTCGTATTGCCGGAGCGGCCCGAGCCGCTCGAGAGCACGAACTCCGTAGGCGGCAAACTCATTGCGACCTACCTGAAGGACGTGACGACGCGTGCCTATGTCTTCGATCTCAACGGCAAACTGCAAAACGAGATCGCATTACCGGGCCTCGGCACTGCTTCTGGGTTTGGCGGCAATCACGACGACCGGCAGATTTTCTACACATACACGTCGTTCAACTTTCCGCCGTCCATTTTCCGTTACGATATTGCGACGCGAAAGTCCACGCTTTTCCGGTCACCGGAAATCCCTGGCTTTCACGCATCGGATTTTGTAACCAAACAGATATTCTACGCGAGCAAGGATGGCACGCGCATTCCGATGTTCGTCACGTACAAGAAAGGGCTGAAGCTCGACGGCAACAACCCCACCGTACTCTACGGATACGGCGGATTCAACATTACGACGAACCCCACGTTCAGCGCCCTTCGGATCGCCCTGCTTGAGCAAGGAGTCGTCTACGCGTCAGCCAACTTGCGTGGTGGTGGTGAGTACGGAGAGAAGTGGCATGAAGCCGGAATGAAACTAAAAAAGCAGAATGTGTTCGATGATTTCATAGCCGCCGCCGAGTATCTCATTGCGGAGAAGTACACGTCGCCGGCACGTCTGGCGATCCACGGCGTATCGAATGGCGGCTTACTTGTGGGCGCGGTGGCGAATCAACGGCCCGAGCTGTTCAAAGTGGTGGTCCAGCAAGCAGGCGTGATGGACATGCTGCGCTTTCAGAAATTCACTATCGGCTGGAACTGGATTCCGGACTACGGGTCCGCGGATAACGAAGCCGAGTTCAACGCGTTACGGTTGTATTCGCCGATTCACAACATTCGCGTGGGTGCGAAATATCCTGCGACGTTGATCACGACGGCCGATCACGACGATCGCGTCGTCCCTGCGCATTCATTCAAGTACGCCGCGGCATTGCAAGCAGCGCAGGGCGGTGAGAATCCTATTCTTATTCGTATTGACACGAAGTCCGGGCATGGCGCGAGCAGCACGACGAAGGCGATCGAACAAACGGCCGATCTGTACGCGTTTATTTTTCAGAATTTGGGGGTGACGCCGCGGTTCGGGCCAATGCAGTAATTATCTCACCGATCCTTCAAGCCGTACGCCGCGATCGCGTTCTCCCGTAGCACCATGCGGGCCACCGCCTGTGCGCGATCGCGCCCGATCTCGCCGTCTCGCATCATCGCCGTCAACGCGATCGCCAACGCCCGCCGCGCGGTCATACTCGCGACCCATGCCGCCTGCTCCCATCCCTGAGCGGCATCAGTCTCGAACGCGTCAGTACCAAAAAGCACTTTGTCGGGGAACTCGGTCAGCCATTGCCGCAGGACATCCGCCAGCACGGTAGGCGACAAGATCAGGTCCATCGCCGAGATGTCGGTGTACACGTTGGGCTTTGCGAGCATTGCTTGCGTCTCGTTCACGCGGGGCCAACCGCCATGCACGAGTACGAACTTTGTCCCGCGTAGCGTGGTATCGTTGAGTGCCGATTCAAGCAGCTGTGGCGCCGCCCCTGCCGAGCTGTAAAAGGCGCCAAACGATTCCAACGTGTGGATCTGCACTGCCATCCCCAACCGTCCCGCTTCGCGAGCGATCACGCGGAAGAGATAATCCTCCAGCCGCTTATAGTCGGCGTGCGAAGGCACACCGGCGGCCACGTACCGCGCATACACACGACGCGCGATTGCTGGCTCCGGGTTATCGAAGTTGAGCGACCGCAGGTATGCCGCCTCGAACTTCACTGCCACGGCGCCCCCGGTATGGTGCCGCTCCAAAGTCGGAATCACGACCGCACGTACATACGCGTCGAGCTTTGACGGGAGCCGCGCCAAATGCAAATCAAGCAGATACCGCTTGAGCAGCGTCGCTTCCTTTGGGTAGAGCGCGCGCGTGTCCGGAGTCGCGGCGGCCTCGGCGCGGGTGTCGAGTGGCAACATCAGGGCATCAACGAACGACACCCACCGGAAACGCGGCGCATCAAGGCCCGGCCCCATTGCAACGCGATTGGCGAGCATGATGTCGATTCCGGCCTGGTCGAGTGCCCACGCCGGAAACTGATCGCCGCGCTCGGCAACGGCGCGCGCCACCGTAACTGCGAGCGCCGCGCGATATGCGCTATCGGTTGTCGCCGGCCATGCGTCTGTTTGGTAGAGCGCGTTCTGCGCGCGGCGCCAGATCGGGTCGTCAAGCGTGAGGCGATGCTGAAATCCAAATGGGGCCAGTCCGTCCAGCGATAGCGCATCGAAATCGGTGTCGGCTGCTGTGCCAGCGCGAATCGGTCGCATCGGGTGGGCGTGGCTATCGATGGCACGGATGGATGCGATGTAGGTAGCAAGGGCCGAATCGACCGGCGCTTGCGCGAAAACCGCCGATGCCGATACGAGAGCGCACAGCAGTACTCGTGCGATGGTGCGACCGTGTCGGGAGCGCATGTGTGTTCGTGTCATTTGGCGGCCTGGTAGATTCTCAGTTCCGGCCGGCCGTTGACGTTCTCGAGCGGCAGAAATATGCGATGCGTTCGCGGATCGACACCCACGGTATGCGCGTGAGGCGCGCGCACCTCACCGAGCGGTCGGAGAGTAGTACCGTCAAGCCAATAGGACGACATGACATTGCCCTCAGTGGCAACGTATAGTCGCAACCACGCGGCGTCCCACGCAAGGACGTCCGGCCCCGTGCCGACTTTGAGCGACTGAATCACTTTCATGGTGCGGAGATCGAGGACTTGCAGCAGTGCATTTTCCTCGCTGCTCACGAAGGCCAGCCGACCAGGCTCGTCGATCACAAATCCGTGCGGATGGTCGGACCCTGGCAGGTTGTAGCGCTGGACGATCTGTTCGGTCACGGGGTCGATTGCCACGAGTTGGTTTCTCGTTTGCACCGCAACGA
>JANYBD010000168.1 GCA_025360995.1 Gemmatimonadota bacterium | reverse complement strand
TAAAAGCAAAAAGGACTAACGTATGGACTAAGTAAAGGACTCTAATATGCCATCGTCATTCCTACTTTAAGCTTCGCAATTCTTCGGTGAGGTCCGCATGCAAGAGATGCTGAATGTGCACGCCGCGAAAACCAACTTCTCAAAATTGCTGGCTCGCGTTGCCAAAGGAGAAGAAATCGTGATTGCAAAGGGGGGAACACCCGTTGCCAGACTCGTCCCATACGTCGCCATTGCGCCGGCGCGTCCGCTCGGGGTATTCGCTGGCAAACTTTGGATGTCCGACGATGCCCTCGAAACGCCGGCGTGGCTCCTTGACGCATTCGAAGGGGTGGGCGGAGCATTGGCACCGCCGGCCACACGCAAAGTAGGGGCGTCCAATGCCGCCAAGCGCCGCAAGCCGTGAGGGTGTTGCTCGACACGCACGCGCTGGTCTGGGCGCTCTCTGAGCCGGAGCGATTGTCGTCGCGCGCAAGGGCGACAGTCGCCAACCCGGCAACCGATGCCTACGTCAGCATGGCCAGTGCCTGGGAACTTGCGATACTTGAAAGTCTGGGACACGTCCGGCTTGCGGTGTCGCTCGACTCGATTTTCAGCGAAGGCCTTGCCGCACTGCGCATTCGGTTGCTGCCAATCCAGTTGCAACACCTGGTACGCTTGACCGCGCTGCCTCGCCACCATCGCGACCCGTTCGACCGGCTTTTGATCGCCACTGCCATGGTCGAGAAGCTGACCCTCGTATCTAGTGACCGCGAATTCAAGAAATACGGGGCTGTGACCCTCTGGTAAGTCGGCCGTGGAATCGGCACGGCGGGTAGTGCGCAGCGGGTAGTGCGCGCCGGTGCGGCGCGGTGCATATTTTAGCGTTGCTTCGACCCATCAACAGCTAACCCCGCCTATGTCCGATTTCCGCGCCCGCCTCGACGCATCCATCGCGGGCCAATATGTGATCGAGCGTGAACTCGGCGGCGGCGGGATGTCGCGGACGTATGTCGCGACCGAGCGATCGCTGAACCGCCGCGTGGTGATCAAAGTGCTGGCCCCGGAATTGCTCGCCGGTGTGTCGGTAGAACGGTTTAATCGTGAAATTCTCATGGCCGCGCAGTTGCAGCACCCGCATATCGTGCCGGTGCTCGGCGCTGGTGATGCCGACGGGTTGCCTTGGTTTACGATGCCGTACGTGGACGGCGAATCCGTGCGGGCCCGGCTCGGCAAAGGGCCGCTGTCGATTGGCGAAGTGATCAGCATTCTGCGCGACGTTGCACGCGCGCTAGCATTCGCCCATTCGCACGGCGTGGTGCATCGCGACATCAAGCCCGACAATGTGTTGCTCTCGGCGGGCAGTGCCACGGTCACGGATTTTGGAATTGCCAAGGCCATCTCGGCATCGCGCACGGGAGCCGGTGGTAGCTCGCTTACCGTGGCCGGCACGTCGATTGGCACTCCAGCATACATCGCACCCGAGCAGGCCGCGGGTGATCCGAACACCGATCATCGCGCCGATTTTTATTCGTTTGGTGTGATGGCTTACGAGTTGCTCGCTGGCCGGCCGCCATTTCACGATATGCCGCCGACGAAAATGCTGGCGGCCCATATGAGCGAGCGGCCCCGCGATATTCGCGAGTTGCGTCCCGATGTACCAGCGCCGCTGGCGCAGATTGTCATGCGGTGCCTTGAGAAATCGCCGGACGACCGGCCGCAACAGGGCATTGATATCGTCAAAGTTCTTGATTCGGTCACCTCGAGTGGTGCTGGAGCTGCAGCGCCGGCAATTCTCGCCGGCGGTCAGATTCGCCTCGGTCGCGCGGTCGGTGTCTGGATGGCGGCGACGTTGCTCGTTGCGCTTACGGCGTGGGCGGCGACGGCTGTAATTGGACTGCCGGATTGGGTGCTTCCCGGCTCGCTCGGCGTGATGCTACTCGGTTTGCCGATGATATTCCTGACCGCGTACGTGCAGCGAACGACATACCGTATGTACACGGCGACGCCCGCTTTTACACCTGGCGGAAACACCGCAGCGCATAGCACGATGGCGACGCTCGCACTCAGGGCGAGCCCGCATGTGTCGTGGCGGCGGACGTGGTGGGGTGGTGGCATCGCCGTCGGTGCATTTGCCGCGCTCGTACTCGCATTTATGGTGATGCGCGCCCTTGGTATTGGGCCGGTGGGCTCGCTGATGGGGAAGGGAGCGTTTGGCGCGAAGGAAACAATTGTCGTGGCCGACTTTACGAGTCCGGCGAACGATCCGGTACTCGGTGTCACAGCGTCGGAGGCCCTGCGGACGGATTTGGCACAGTCGACAAGTCTTAAGGTGCTGACAAAGGCCGCGGTGAGTGAAGTGCTTCGACTTATGCAGAAGCCAGCCACGAATGAAGTGCCATTCGCCCTGGCACGTGAAGTGGCGAGTCGCGAAGGCGCGAAGGCGGTGCTCGACGGCGACATCTCGCAGATCGGCAGCACCTATGTCATCGCCGCTCGACTCGTCGGCGCCCACGATGGCGCGGAGCTGGCGCAGTTCCGACGCGTCGCGAAGAGCCAGAACGATCTCGTGGAAGTGTTGGGCTTACTGTCCAAAGATATTCGTAGCAAAGTGGGCGAATCGCTGCGCAATGTTCACGAATCGATTCCGCTCGAGCGCGTGACGACGGCTTCTCTCCCCGCGCTCAAAAAGTACGTCGAAGGCGTTCAGATCATTGCCAGTACGGGCGACAATGCGCGCGGCCGCGTGCTGTTGGAAGAAGCCGTCGCGCTCGACAGCACCTTCGCCATGGCGTGGCGTCGCATTGCGGCGTCCTACTCGGGTGCGTTCGCCCAGTCGGGCGCGAGCCAAGTAGCAATCAGCAAGGCATACCGCTATCGTGAGCGGCTCAGTGAGAACGAGCGTTTGCTAACCGAAGCGTATTATTTTTCGCACGGACCGGCACCCGATCGGGAGCGCACGATTGCGGCCTATGAGAGTCTTATTGAGCGCGATTCAACCAATCGTTCAGCGCTGAACAACGTCGCCATCGAATACTCGAATAAGCGCGATTATTTGCGCGCCGAGGAGCGGCTCCGGCGATCCATTGCAATCCAGGCGCCATTCGGCGGTTCGTACCAGAGTTTAGTGTTTGCGCAACTCGACCAAAACAAGATCGCGGCCGCCGAGTCGACGATGGTCGCGTTCGAGAAGCGATTCCCGCAGCACGGCGGCCTGTTGGCGACCAAGGCCGCGATTGCCTTTGCGCGAGGCAAGCCCGCCGTTGGTGATTCTTTATTGCGGACTGCGCTAGCCACGGTCCACAGCGCGGACTCGCGCGCAATTGCCGCGACGGCATTGGCGGCCTCGGCGACGATGCGTGGCCGGCTACGCGACGGTCAGCGGGCCCTCGCACAGTCCATTCCCGACCCGAATGGAGCTTCGGCGGGCGCAGTGCACGTCGCCCGTTTGTCGGT
>JANYBD010000147.1 GCA_025360995.1 Gemmatimonadota bacterium | reverse complement strand
TCGCCGTGGACGGACGAAAAAGCAAACATGGGGCCATTCGGGCGAAGCGCATCGTCGTGGTGTCCGAATGACAATTACATCACTGCCACCCGTGCTCGTGTTCACAGCGCCGGTAATACTTTTCCTCATTTTATGGGCACTCTGTTTTTGGCCGCTTGCCGGCTTCATCTATGTGATGAAAGCTGGTGCAAAAAAAGGAGCGGCATGGTTCGTTGGAAGCCGTGCCGGAAAATGGACGATCGGGCATTCCGGTCCAATCGGCTCATATGCACCATTGCTCGCGGTGCTCGTGCTCGGCGGCATCGCAACACTCGGAGCCGGATACCTGTTTGGATATTTGGCGCAACAACTTCGGCTCAGTACATCGGCGGTGTATCACGTCGATCATTTCATGCACACATGGTTTGAGCACGTACGCCAACCGACGGCGACGACGCTCTTTACTACGGCGACGAATCTCGGCGGCACCGCCGGCATGGGAGCAATCGTCGGGGTGGCGGTAGCGATATTGTTCGCACGCAAAGAGCGGGCGTCGGCAACGTTCCTGATCGTCACAGCTGGGGTTGGGGCCCTCTTGAACCTGGGACTCAAATTGATTTTTGCGCGGGCACGGCCCGACCTCACGTCGGCGATTGCCGTTGCGCGGTGGTATTCGTTTCCCAGCGGTCACGCTATGAATTCTTTTATCACATTTGGAGCACTCGCCTACATTGCGCTGCGACAGCCCTGGTCGTGGGTGGCCAAATCCGCCGCCTTGGCGATCGCCATCACCATGGCAACGCTGATTACCGTGTCTCGTGTTTACCTCGGCGTGCACTGGGCATCGGATGTCGTCGGTGGATGGAGCGCCGGCACGGTGTGGCTGGCTTCGACCGTGACTGCATTTGAGATGTTGCTCCGCGTCCGTCAGCGCCGCCGCGGAACAGCTCCCACCGGACCGGCCGTCGAAGTTCCGGATAAACCGGTTCCACCGAAGCAGGCAACCACGTGAAATTCTTTGGCGATGAGGTCAAGCAATAGTGAAATCCAACCAGCGCGCGTCCCAAACGAGATGGCTGGTGCTTGCTGTGACAGTGGGCCTCACGGTTGTAGCGGTCACCATCTCAAGGTATTCATTGTAGATGAACTGCTCGTCTCCGTGGGCTCGACCAATTGGGACCCCGGTCGTTCGGACTGAACGATGAGACCAACTTGAACGTGTACGACGAGGATTTCGCGCGACAGCAGGCAGACAGGTTCCGCCAGGATATCGCGAAGTCGCAACGAGTCACGCTGGCCCAATGGAAAGCGCGCCCACTGCACGTGAAGTTCATGGAGCGACTGGCGTCGCTTTTTGGCTCTATGATGTAATCGTACTGTTGTTTCTCATCGGGCGCGGTGCATTAGACGCGGCGCGTCAAAGTGCTTTTCGAATCGCCGCGTTCAGGTCCTGTTTTCCTCCGAGTCCGCTGTAGACGACCTTTCCGTTCTTGCCGATCACGACGACGAAACTCGTGGCCGGTACATCGTATGCATCGATGGCGACACCCTTGCGATCGTAGAATTGCGCGCCGGCGAGTCCGTGCTTCTGCGTATAGCGACGCACGAGCTCCGGTGACTCATTCACACTGACCGCCACGCCGACGAATTGCACTTTGCCGGCGTATTTCTTCTGCGCAGCGAGCATCGCTGGTTCGAGTTCTTTACAGCTGGGACACCAAGTCGCCCAAAACTCGATTACGACCGGGCCCTTGCCAATGAACTGTGATAAATCGGCTGGTTTACCGTCGAGTGTTTCGAGTTTAGCGGTCGGCGCAACGGACCCTACGGCAATGCCAATTTCCTGAGCCGGTAGCGGTGCAACGGCCAACAATCCTAACAAAATTAATTTAAAAACGTTCTTCACCGAGTGCTCCGTATTTGTTGAGGTCATAGCCACAGTTGACCTGCCTTGATTAGGTAATACTCCGCAACGCCGAACATGGTGAGTGCAAAGATTCGTTTGACCCAGACCATCCAGAGTCCCGCCCGTGGCAAACGCGCCACGGCACCGCTGGAGAGTCCAATTACGACCAGCAGGGTACACATTCCCAGCGAGAATGAAAAAAGATATATGAAACCGAGTACCGCCGACTTTGTTAGCGTCACCCAAGTGAGAACTGCAGCCATCACGGGAGCCGAGCAGGGTGCGGCAACAAGTCCACTGGCACCGCCCATCGCGAAGGCGCCGGCGAGCCTTCCGCCCTCACCCGCTGCCGCGGCACGGGCGAGCAGTGCTGTCGGTAGCCGAACCGGAATCACTTCAAGCATGCCGAGCGCTGAGGCGATTAAGAGATTGGCCATCGCAAAATACAGCCACGGGTTGCTACTGACCGTGCCGAATAGCGTTCCGGTCATTCCCGCGGCGAGCCCGAGCGCCGAGTACACGAGCGACAGCCCGAGCACATACATCAGAGTCAGCGCCACGACCCGGCTGCGTGAGGTTGTCCGGCCCGCAGTCGTGCCGCCAACGATCGCAGCAGTGATTGGAATCATGGGGTAAATGCACGGCGTCAGGCTTGTCAGCACTCCGGCGAGAAACAGCAGCGGCAGGGCTGCGGCCGGATGGGCGTTGAGCTGGTCCGTAAGATTCGAAAAATCCATGGCTATGCGCGCTCCGCCTGAGGTGCGCAGCCAGGGGCGGCGCTGGAGGTTAACGGAAGAGTGGGTCGGATCGTCACATGCATATGGAAAAGGCTCATCCCGGAGAACAGAAATCATGAAACTCAGTGCGCTTTCATTATACCTTGCCGCACACCTCATTATGCCCGGCGAAGCAGGTGGGCAGGGAATGCCGTCGATGCAAATGGGCGCCGATCCTGGTCAGGCCGCGCATGAGGCAATGACGGGCAACATGGTTGCGAGTCCGCATATGCGGATGACCCCGCTCCGGGCGATGACCGCCATCGACTCCGTTCGGGCTATGGCCATTGCCGATACGGTTCGCCGCGCGCTCGCCAAGTATGCCGACCCCGCTACCGCGGAACGCGATGGATACAAATTATTTGCACCGCAACTGAAGAATCCAAAGGTGTACCACTACACCAATTGGAAGCATGCCCTTGGTGAAGCATTCCGATTCAATCCGGAAAAACCGACGTCGATCTTGTACACAAAGAACCGGGAGGGCCGCATGCAGTTGCTGGGCGCGATGTACACCATGCCCAAGCGAGCGTCGTCCGCCGACCTCGATCGGCGGGTGCCGCTAAGCGTGACCCAATGGCACTTACACACCGATCTTTGCACTCCCAAGAAGGGAGATGAGCGGCGATGGACTGAAGTTCAAAACGGCAAACCGGTTTTCGGGCTCGCCGGATCCATTACCACCAAGAGTGCATGCGACGCCGAGAATGGAAAGTTCAGTGCGGTACTCTTTGGGTGGATGGTGCACGCGAATGTCTTTCAGGGGACGGACCTAAGGACGGTTTGGGGTCACGATGACATGGAGGGCCACGGCCATCCGCATAGTGGGGGATGAGCCGTCCCGGCACGCCGGGCGCGTACCGCTGCGGGGTGAATATGGTCAACCGCCGTTCCCGGCTGGAGAGGGGTGAGTGCCATGGGTTAGCTTTCAGCGGCACACGAGGGGTCAGCCGACCTGTTCGTGCGCCACGAACCCATCAATACAGAGCATCCCCCACGTGGCTCCGCAATTTATCTATGTAATGAAGTCGTTGCGGAAGGTGATTCCACCTTCGCGCATCATTCTTGACGATATCTGGTTGTCGTTCTATCCCGGCGCAAAAATTGGCGTACTTGGGCCAAACGGGTCGGGCAAGTCCAGTTTGCTGAAAATCATGGCAGGCGTCGATCAGGAATTTCAGGGCGAGGCCTGGGCGCACAAAGGCACGCGGATCGGCTATTTACCGCAAGAGCCGGTGCTCGATCCTGCAAAGGACGTGCGCGGCAATGTCGAAGAGGCGCTCAAAGAACAGCGCGGCAAGCTCGACAGGTTCAACGCCGTCTCCATGAAATTTGCGGAACCGATGAGCGACGACGAAATGAACGCGCTGCTTGACGAACAAGGCAAACTGCAGGAATACATCGACACTCACGACTTGTGGAATCTCGACAACAAAATCGAGATTGCGATGGATGCGTTGCGTCTTCCGCCGGCCGATGCGGACGTGTCAACACTGTCCGGAGGCGAGAAGCGTCGCGTTGCCCTCTGTAAGATTCTGCTTGAAGAACCGGACATGCTGCTGCTCGACGAGCCCACGAACCATCTGGACGCGGAGAGCGTCGCGTGGTTGGAGAAATATCTTGAGAAATTTCCGGGCACGGTCGTAGCGATTACACACGACCGCTATTTCCTGGACAATGTTGCGAAGTGGATTCTAGAGCTCGATCGTGGCAAAGGAATGCCGTACGAAGGGAATTACTCCGGCTGGCTGGAACAGAAACGTGGGCGCCTCGCGACCGAGGAGAAGCAGGCAAGTGCTCGGCAGCGCACGCTGGAGCGCGAGCTCGAATGGGTGCGACTGGCTCCGAAGGCCCGTCAGGCGAAGAGCAAGGCAAGGGTGCAACAGTTCGAACAGTTGCAGAGCGAGGCGCAGCAGGAGAAAATCGCTTCCAACGAAATTGTAATTCCACCAGCCCCGCGCCTTGGCAATGATGTTGTGATCGCGAACAAGCTGAAGAAGGGATTCGGCGACCGACTGTTATTTGAAAACCTGAGCTTTTCCTTGCCACGCGGAGGAATCGTTGGTGTGATCGGCCCGAACGGTGCCGGCAAGACCACGCTCTTTCGTATGATCACGGGTCAGGAAACACCGGATTCCGGCTCTCTGAAGGTTGGCGAGACGGTGCAACTGGCTTATGTGGATCAAACACGAACGCTCGACGCCGAAAAAAGTGCTTGGCAGGAAATATCCGGCGGTCAGGAACTTGTGATGGTTGGCAAGAAGGAAATTAACAGTCGGGCTTATCTGTCCAGTTTCAATTTTCGCGGCATCGATCAGCAAAAGAAAGTCGGAACACTTTCGGGAGGCGAACGGAACCGGTTGCACCTTGCGAAGACTGTGATGGAAGGCGGAAACCTGTTGCTGCTCGACGAACCGACCAACGATCTTGATGTAGACACGCTGCGCGCCCTTGAAGAAGCATTGCTCGACTTTGCCGGGTGTGCCGTCGTGATCACACACGACCGCTGGTTCCTTGATCGTGTCGCATCGCATATTTTGGCATTCGAAGGCGATTCGGAAGTCGTGTGGTTCGAAGGAAATTTTCAGGCGTATGTCGAAGATCTGAAGAAGCGGAAGGGCCCGGACGCGGATCAGCCGCACCGGATCAAGTACAAACCCTTGGTGCGGGGATAATCATGCGACATGCTTTGATGTATCACGGTGGATTCGAACGCAATGCGCGCAATCTGAAGGCAGGGGTGTCGACGTTCGAGGGTACCGATGGCGCGGTGCACGACATCCCGGCGTGGCCGGCGAACGCGGACGGCCTGCACTTCGGTTACATGGAAAAGGCTGGCAAGAAATTCTGTGTCGTGCGCGTCAGTGATCGTACCGCCGATGTGATCCTGACGAATGAAATGGTTGTTGAGCCGGGGCGGCACCTGGGTTTCGGCAAGCGATTCGGTGCTGAACCGACGCTCGTTGACGATGATGCGCTGATTCTTACGCTGCTCGAAGACATCATCAAGAAGAATGCCGATACCGCGGCCAGCGGCGAGCTCCTCGATATTCGCAAGCGCTTCAAGGACACCAAGAAGAAGTAGCGCCGTGCGCGGAAGCGCATTTCCAGATCAGGGGTGCGCGTGGGGACAGAGTCATTCGATGTCATCGTCGTGGGATTGGGTGCCATGGGGAGTGCTGCGGCATTCCACCTGGCGCGGGACGGCGCGCGCGTGCTTGGCATCGACCAATTCGCACCACCGCACACCATGGGATCGTCGCACGGCGAAAGCCGGATTATTAGGGAACTGTATTACGAACATCCGATGTACGTGCCGTTGCTGCAGCGCGCGTACACCTTGTGGGAGGCACTGGCGCGGGACAGTGGAACGCCCAACCTCCTACGGACAACCGGTGGGTTATTTATGGGCGCCGAGACAAGTGCGGTGGTACGCGGCGTTCGGCGCAGTGCCCACGACCACGGACTGCCGTGTACGGTGCTGGACCGCGAGGCGTTACGCCAACAATTCCCGCAGTTCTCCGTTCCGGAATCGTTCGTCGGTGTGTACGACCCGCGTGCTGGCATTCTCGACCCCGAGGCGTGTGTGCGCGCGCATCTCACCTTGGCGCAACATCACGGTGCCACCGTGCACACCAACACGCGGGTGCTGAATTGGAATGAAACTACCGAGGGCGTATCTGTCGAAACGGCGAATGGCACATTTAAGGGAAACCGCCTGATTCTCGCCGCGGGTGCGTGGACGAACGCATTGCTTGGTGAACGCGCGTTGCCGCTCACGCTCGAGCGACAAACGATCGTGTGGTTTGATCCGCCAGGGAGTCCCGCGAACTACGAGCCCGAACGGTTCCCGGTTTTTCTCGGAGAGTTTTCTGACGGACAACTGGTGTACGGATTTCCCACACTTGGTCGCGGCTGGAAAGCGGCTGTGCACTACCAAGGTGAATCGGTGGCTACCGCCGATGGGCTCGATCACACGGCTGACGCGCGTGACATAGAACGGGTTCGCACGGCAGTGGCGCGCATGTTTCCATCGTTGTGGCATGCGCGGGTGCGTGAGGCTGCGGTGTGTTTGTACACAGACTCGCCCGATTTACGATTTGTCGTTGGTGCGCTGCCAGGATCGCTACGGGTGATTGTCTGTAGCGCGTGCTCGGGCCACGGATTCAAGTTCGCCAGTGTGATGGGCGAGGCGCTGGCCGCACTTGCGATGGGGAATTCACCAAGCTTCGATTTCACCCCATTCGATCCGGGGCGTTTTTCCTGATATTTGGAAACGCCCTAGCGCGGCCTGAGAGCGAGCGGGCTCACGGGAAAGGCGAAGGTCCGTGCGCGGGCGATATCGTTCGGCTCCTGCCAGAATGCGCGAGAGAAATCACTGGAGCTCAGCCGGACTTCAAAACGCGACGTGCCGCCGTCGCGGTTGATCGGAAAAGCAAAATCCACCCGATACGTGCGCTTGCCGCCCGAGGGATACGTGCCGAGGAGCGAGAGACCAGCGACGGAGTGCACGGCGGTCGTCGCGCCGTACGGAACGTCCCCGGCCCAGAGCTTGCCCGCCTCAACGAATGTGGCAACAGCGACATCTGCGCGTGAGCCCAGCCAAGGCAACAGCCAACGCTCTTCGGCACGGGCGACGGCTCGTTGACCGCCAACAAAATCCGCACTCCCGTACCCTCTGATGCCTCCGGAATGATCTCCGAGAGTGAGTTGCAACGGAAATGCGACGCGCTGTACGCCCGATAGTTCGAATGACACTGTGCTTAGTCGCGAGAGAGACGGATGATCGTACCAAACGATCTTTCCACTCCCCGCCAAGTCGGACGACGTTCCATCAAAACCGAGGCCACCCTCGGCGATAAGACGGGCTTCCACAAACGACCGGCCGTTGCCGACTCCTCCATAGAGGTCACCGGACACAAACAAGTTTCTTGTTGTTCGACCGGATTGAATATTCGGTCCGACGATTGTGACGAATTGGAAACCGGATGCCATGTCTTGCGGTCCGGTCAAGGCATCGAATCCGCGCACCGTGACAAATCGCACAGAGCGAATACCAACGATTGCTGCGAGTCGTGTGACGGCGTACTTGCCGTAACGATTGGTGAGCACCGAGTCATTGGTCACCGGAACAAATCCGCTATCTGATACAATGACTGGTGATCCGCTGGTACTGATGTCCTCGCCGAGGAGTACAGCACCGAGGAGACCGACCGTATGTCCGCGTCCAACACGAAAAACGCCGCCAAGGTCATATCCGGTCCGCCGTACAGCCAACGAATGCACGTCACCATTTGGCAATTTGATGTCGTAATAGTCGCTGCCGCCGGTAGTGCCGAGATGCAGTCCCCGGGGCTGGAGGTCCGTCAGAAATGGTTCGATATACTCGAACGACCAGGAGTCGCCCAGTGGGGTGCGTGCGCCTGAGACCGCAACGACGTCGGGGCGGCCAAATGCACCGTATTGCTCAATGCGGCCGCCGAATCCGTTGCGATAGTTAAATCCGCGTTCACCGTTAACGCTCAGCGTCAGACCGCGTCCGCCCAGGTTTACGGTTCCAATTCCAAGGGCCGACAGCGTGCCATTGGCCAGTTTTGCGCTGCCGGTGAACGGAAACTCATCTACCGTTTCGACCTCGACATGGACGCCACCAGAGCCGTCGGGCCTCGCCCGAATATTCGCGGAAGAAATAAATGGTTGCGCGCGAAGGAGTCGCTCCGATTCTGCCCGATCGAATTCAATACATGGGCGACCGACCGCCAGCCGAAGATAGGCGGTGATCACTCCGGGCCGCGTGGTCCAATGATGATTGCTTTCCGTGGCTTCGACTTTTTCCCGTACGCCTTCGGCGTCCGCCCCACGGGGTGGATAACTCTTAAAATCAATTGCCGAGACGATTTCGCCACGACAGATAAATGGCGGCGCAGTTCTACGCTGGGCGGCGAGAGGTGAAAGAGGCACCGCAAGTAGTGCCAAGAAGAGATATTTGGCGATCACATCGGTAGTGGTAAGAGTCTGGAGAATTGTGGCGACAGGCGCAGCGTTTTGCCACTCATCCAACCCCACAAATAACGGTTTTTCGCGAATCGGTGTCCAATCTTACCGAGAAGATGATGCAAATCACGCAGGTGGGTTCGCCTTGGCCGGTGGAAGACGAACGATCACTGATCGCCCGCGCGGCGGCTGGCGACCGGGTGGCTACACGTGTGCTCTACGACACACATGTGCTCCGCGTACATCGGCTCGCGTTTCGGTTGTGTGGCGATCCGGACCTCGCCGCCGACCTGACCCAGGATGTGTTTGTGCAGCTGTTTCGTCAGTTGGGAACGTTTCGAGGAGAATCATCATTCACAACGTGGCTGCATCGGGTAACCGTGACGACAGCACTGAATTCGATGCGAAAAGTAAAGCGCTTCCGGGAACACGAAGCAGATCTTGAAGAAGCGCGGGAGTTCACGGTCAATGGCGGCGAAGGCGATGTGGACCCCGATGTGCGCGACGCACTTGCCGCGGCGATTGACGCGTTGCCGGAAAGTCTCAGGGTCGCGTTGGTAATGCATGCGATCGAAGGGTATACGCACATCGAGATCGGTGCGGCGCTCGGCATCGCCGAGGGAACGAGTAAGAAACGGGTATTTGATGCGCGGGCTCGGCTACGCACCGTGCTTGCCATTCATCGAGAGGAATCGTGACCATGGACGACAAACAGTTAGACCACCTCTTAAAAGACGCGGCCCGCACGTACCGGGTGCCGCCGAGTCCCGAACGAGATGCGATCTGGGCTCACATCGAACGTGAGGCATTCGTCGGGCCGGACCGACGACACTTGCCGGGGTGGCGGATCTTCGCGACGGGAGTTGCCGCCTCACTCCTGATTGGGATTCTCGTCGGCAGGATGACCATGCGACTGGGGAGTGAAGTGCCATTCGCGCGCAATCCAATCGCCTTGACGTTGACACCCGTGGAGAGGAGTGCACCATATCAACGCGCGACTGAGGAATTCCTTGGTCGAACGGCATTACTGTTCGCTGCATTGCCTGCCGCAGGAAGTCGCGAAGGCACCAATGGGCAGTTGTCTGCCCAAGCGTCGCAGTTGCTCACGACTACGCGACTATTACTCGATTCGCCCGTAGGCGCAGACACGCGGATGAAACAATTGTTGGAGGATCTTGAACTGGTATTGGCGCAAGTTTCGCGGCTACCGACTCCGCGCAGCTCCGCTGAATTGTCATTAATCACCCAAGCACTCGAAGAACGCGATCTTGTCCCCCGGATCCGGTTGGCCGTTGTCGACCTATCCGGCAACGAATACTAAGGAGCCCGCTATGCCCCGGCATTTTGTTTTCACATTGATTTTCGTCGCCGTGCCATTGGCGGCGCAGCAACCTCCTCTTCAGCCACTTCCGCCACTTCCTCCAATTCCCGCGGTCGGATCGACGGCGTCCACTGTTCCGCGTGCCGCCAGAGCTCCCATTTTGACTCTGACGCCCGACATGATCCGTGGAACGTTTGACAGGGCAAATTTTGCATCGCCCGCACGATTCGCCGACCGTGCTCTCACGATTGCTTCCGGAGATGGATTCGACGGAGTGCAGTTGAATCAGTTTCCACGCCAGGCATGGGTTCAGTCCGACCCCGCCGATTCGCTGTATCGTCAGGCGCGCGAGCAGTTAAATCGCGGCGACTACCGGAAGGCGGCGGCATTGTTCAAAGACATACCGAGCAAGTTCCCAAATTCAGCCTACGCGGCGGACGCGCTCTATTGGCAAGCGTTTTCACTCTATCGCATTGGCGGAACTGCCGAAATGCAAGAGGCGCTGTCAGCGCTCGAACTGCAGCGTGCCAAGTATCCATCGTTGCGCTCGCAAAGTGATCCCAGCGCATTGGCGGCTCGAATTGCCGCAGGACTATCAACACGGGGACTGTCCAACGACCCAATGGTGAAGCGTGCGCTTGCCGCAGGCGGGAACAGCTGTGACAAGGAGGAGCAGTCGGTACAAGCCGAAGCTTTGGGCGCATTGATGCAGACCGATCCGAATGCAGCACAACAGCTCACGCGTAAGATTCTGGCCCGCAAGGATGACTGCTCGGCGTCGCTACGGAAGAGCGCAGTGTTTATCATCGGGAACCGGAAGGATACGCAGGCCACGGCGACGCTGATTGCCGTCGCCAAAGCTGATCCGTCGAGCGATGTTCGCGTCGATGCCGTGAGTTGGCTGGCCCGGCAGCCTGGTGACGAAGCGCTCGCCGCACTCGAGGAATTGTCGAGGTCGTCCGTCGATGAGCGGGTGCAGCGGAGTGCAGTGCGCGCACTGGCGACACATCCAAACGCCAAAGCACACAGCGGTATTCGTTCGCTCGTCGAGCGGAACGAGACGCCGGAGGCGCTCCGGATCGCCGCGCTCGATGCCTTTGACCGCGAGCGAACGAGCGCCGACGATGCGGCCTGGTTGCGGGCAACATATTTCAAAACGTCCAACACGCGTGTCAAGTCGCGGATCGCCTCAATCGTTGCAAATTTGGGTGGTGAACAAAACGAACAGTTTCTGTTGGCGCTGATCAAGAATGAAGATGAGCCGATCGAATCGCGCACCTCGGCGCTGTACCGTTCTGGCCGCACGATGGACATTGCCAGTCTCGCGAAGTTCTACGACGCCACATCGCAACGGCAGCTTCGGGAAAGCGTCATATCGCTACTCGGCGAGCGAAAGGAGCCGGAGGCAACCGACAAGTTGATTGAGATTGTGAAGAGTGGCACGGACCCGCGACTCCGCACCTATGCGATCTCCGCGCTGACCAGAAAGAAGGATTCGCGCACGACCAAGCTCTTGCTGGAGATCATTGACAAATGATGCAGACTAAGCGGAACTGGACGCTGCTCGCGGCGTTGGCATTTGCCGGCCCGGTAGCGGCGCAGTCGCTGGATCGTCGCATGGCCAGTGAACCAGAAGGAAGCGTGCAATTCCATTTTGCGGCTCGGGCTGGAGTGTGCGGAAACGGACGCACTTTCATGCGGGCAGACGACAACAATTGGTATTCGTCTTACAGCGGGGATGGCGGCGGCCGTGACGTGTGCGCTGACGGACCCGTACGTGTGGTGATTACCCGTGCCGGGCGTGATATAATAAAAATTGAAACATTTGCCGGCCCGATTGCGCCGGACGATCATGGTGGCCGAAACCTCGGCGTGACCAGTGCCCATGCTGCGGCGACGTATCTTCTCGGCCTGGCAACGACGCTCGATGGCCGGCCGGCGCGCGAAGCACTAACTCCGGCGATGCTGGCGGACAGCGCCGTGGTTACACCACAACTGTTGCAGTTAGCGAAGGACCAGTCCCGAGCTCGCGACCTGCGTCGCAGTGCGATTTCGTGGTTAGCGCGCCGCCGTGCAGAATCGGGTGGTATCGGCGCTGACGCAGTCGAGCGCGCGTTGGACCAATTGGTTCGTGATCGCACGGAAAGCGAAAGTGTGCGATCGCAGGCGCTCAGCACGATCTCCACCCTTGATCGAGGCGAGGGAATTCCGGTTCTCATTAAATTCGCCAGTGACGCGGACAACTGGTTGTCGCGGCAGGCTTTCTCGTCACTTGCGCGTTCGGGTGATCCGCGGGCCCGTGCATACATCCGCATTTCGGTCAAGCGCAATGATTTGACAGAAGAGAATCGAGTGAGTGCGATACAGGGTCTCGGTGGCGAGTATGCGACGGGCGCCGATCTCAAAGCGTTGCGAGAGATGTATCCGTCGCTCAATAGCGACCGACAGCGAGATGTTCTGATATCGACATTAGCGTCGGCCGGCGGTACCGAAAATGCGACTTGGCTATTAGCGATTGCAAAATCGCCGATCGAGCCGCCGCAGCGACGCCGGCGGGCGATTTCGCTATTGACCAAATTCGATGATCCCCGCGTGCGTGATGCTCTCAAGGAATTAGTGGATCACGAGTGACCAAAGCGTTGGGGTGTGGCAATGCGGGCCGGGTTGGTGGCATACTTGGGCCACCACGCGATGCCGACCACCTCATGAATCATTCGCCAAGGAGACACAGCATGACAACGGTGAGTACAAAAGGTGTCCTGATCGGCGGAATCGCCGCCGGGATCGTGATGAACGCCCTGGACTACGTGTCGAATAATGTGATTCTTGGTGCCCGATGGACTGCTGAACTCAACGCGATCAATCCGGCGCTGGGATCGAAGATGGCCGAACCAATGGCGATCACGGGTTTTGTCATCGTCGATTTTCTTACGGCGTTCGCTCTTGTGTGGACGTACGCTGCCATCCGAACGCGTTTCGGCGCTGGCCCTGCGACGGCGATTAAGGCAGGCGTGCTGCTCTGGTTTGTCGGAATGCTAACCGCGTCAATTTTTATGTTCCTGTCGCTCGTATCGCAACAGATGTTTGTTGCTGTGGCGGTGGCCAGCTTAGTGAGCACGCTTACTGCGGCGCTGGTTGGCGGAAAAATTTATAGCGAGTAATGGTGACAGCGTTCATCCCCTCGGCCAAATGAATGGCCGAGGGGATTTGTTTTAACGAACGCTGATTTTCGGCGGATTCGCGACGATGGCCAGCACTAACACGTCGAACCTCGCGGCTTCAGCAGTCCCCGGCTTATATGGATTTGCCCGCGGAAGGGAAATGGCAAACACATCATCGCCATTGGCAAGCAGTTTTACGGCAATGGGGGCACCAGGCTGACCGGCGATTTTTTCCCAGGTCGCGCGTGGAAAAATACGAATCACGGCAAGCGTTCGCGGATCGACCTTCGAGCCTGGCTCCGGTTTGAAGACGAACTCCACTCCGAATCGGGCGCCGGCCAACGAGTCGGGATGTTCGATCGCACGATAGCCGCCCCTCCATACAATTGGAAAATCAGCGGCAAACCTCCCCTGTTGGCTTTCAAAGTGTTCGTACGCGTTCGGCGCGGCGGTGGCCGCAATAGCAGGCGTGATGTCGGTTTCCTGCGCGGCTTTGTCGGCACACGCGCCAATTGCGACAGCGAGGAGACAGGTGAGTAGCGGACAGACGAAACGATTGCGCATTGACCGAGCCGGGGAGGGAGTTAGCCGGAACGTATCGCGCTGCCCATGCAGGCGCCACGTTTTCCCGCTGTCGATGCTGCTATATTTCGAATGAGGTTACGGGCAAAATGCAGGCCGCCGGAGATGGAGCGATGGGGTGTAGCTCAATGGCAGAGCGCCGCACTGTTAATGCGGTGGTTGTAGGTTCGACTCCTACCGCCCCAGTCT
>JANYBD010000136.1 GCA_025360995.1 Gemmatimonadota bacterium | reverse complement strand
GCGCGCGGTCGGGCCCGAAGGTCTCGCTTCGGCTCGCGTCGGCTTACACGCAGCGAGCCTCGCGCTGCGCGCGAGTCTCTCGCTACGCCGAGTGCTCGCCTGCGCGAGACCCTCGGGCCCGCCCGCCGAGCATCGTATGTGGCGGGCGGGTACACTCAAGTTGTGCGCCGAGGCCAGTCCAGGTCGGGCGAGCGCATTCGCTCCACAGGGCCCCGTGGCTGCCGTGTGCCGTGGGCCGGTTGGCCGATGGCATACGGATGCCACTTGCAGGCCCGAAGGAGTGAATGCGCTTGCCCGACCGCGCGCACGAACACGAGCGCGAGGGCCGCTAGTCTAACGCGAACTCGCGCGCGAACGTGAGCTCGAACGAGAACGTCTTCCGCTTGGTGCGCGACTCAATCGCATCCGCCACCCGCTCGAGCCGCTCCGGAATTGCCTCAAGCTTCTCCTGCGCAGCGCGGCCGGCCGCGTTCAATCCTTCCATCGCCCCGATCTTCCAGAAATCGAGTTGTTCGCGGACGATCTGCAAATAATCCCGCGGGCCATAAATGCCAACACGACGCACCACGTCTGCGAGATCCCGGAAGTGCGGCATCTTGAGCCCCGGCATATCGATCGCCGGCATTACCATCGCCGCCGACTCCAGCGCCCGGTTTGGGTCGCGCGCCAGTACTTCTTTAAAAATCGTGCGATAGAACGTGTAATGTCGCGCCTCTTCACCAGCGACATTCTTCAGAATGGTCCCAATCGTCGGTTCCTCGCCGGCGCACAGCTTGCCCGTGTTGCCATGAGAAATCTGCGTCGCACGTTCCTGGAGCGTTGTGTACACAAACACGCGGTACGGATCCCGGTCCCATGCCGGATCAAATCCATCGCGTAAATAGGCGAACTGCATCTTCTCGACCACTAACGGATCAAACAGATCGGCGTCACGCGCATAATCGTGCAACACCGCACCGTGCCGGTCTTCTTCGGCGGTCCAGAGATACGTCCACTTTCTCCAGAACGCATCTTCATCGAGATACGCGGCCAGCAACCGGTGAAAATGCGGCAGCCCTTCTTCGGTAAGCAGATTGAGCCCCACCGCTACCCGCGCCGATGGACTGATCCCTTTCGCCCGCTTCCGCAATGCCGCCCGGTGTGCTTCCGGATCTTCGCCCGGCGGCGGTGCCAGCAACTCCGAGGGAAACCAAAGCGGCCGCTTGGCCTCGTGGGCTTCCATGAGCGTTTGCACCACCGGCTCGAGATCTCCCAGCACCTCGATTCGGCTCATCGTTTCGAAGTCACGCTGCGTCACGAAGTGTCCTCTACAGGGAAAAAAAAGTCGGATCCGGATGTTACCACTATTCTACCCTGATGACCGCCCAGCCGAAACCGATGAAACGCCCGGGCCGGCAAATGCTGGACATTGCTCAGAGCAATGCCGATGTTGTTCTAATGAAGACGATCGGCATTTTGGTGGGCTCGACCATTGGCGGCGCCGTCGGGGCGGTCGTTGGCATACCCTTTGGATTTATGACGGCATTTATTGTCAGTACAATTGCCAGCGGATTCGGGTGGTACTATGGCGTCAAGATCGTCAAGAAATTCTACGACTGACCAGCCGGCGCTCCCGGCGGTGGGACAATCCCAATGAACATGGCTTCGGACATTTCCCGACTGTTTAATCGCGAGCTGGTGTCCCTCCGGGACGAGTTGCTCGCCTACCCTGATGAGCCCTCCATCTGGGCGCTTCCACCCGGTCTGCCAAACTCGACCGGCACGCTTACCCTGCACCTCGCCGGAAATCTGCGCTGGTTCATCGGCACGCAACTCGGAGCTACAGGCTACGTGCGTGACCGCGAAAGCGAGTTCGCACAGCGCGATGTTCCGCGCGAAACGCTCATCGCCCTCGTGGAAACCACGGCCGACGAAGTCACACGATCCCTGGCGTCGCTCGACCCTGCGCAACTCGACGTGACCTATCCTCTCGAACTTGGTGGCATTCGCGTCGTCACTTCGCGCTTTCTTAACCACCTCGCATCACATCTGGCCTATCACCTGGGCCAAGTGGATTATCATCGCCGGATCGTGACCGGCAGCTCCGTCTCGATCGGCGCCCTTCCCCTCCCGCCCCTCGCCGACCGGTAGTCGAGCCCGTCGGCCCGCGGGCCACGGGCCAAACGGGGTGCCAACGCGTACCTTTTCCTCCATGCAGACTCTCCCGTCCCATCTCGTTATCGCTGGACTCGGACCATTCACCGAGCTCCTCGGAATTGCAATTGTCGTCGCGCTCTTCACGCTATTGCGAAGCCAAGCCGATCGCCGCGCCTATTTCAAAGTGTGGGAAGAGTCGTGGGTGATGCTCGCCGTCGCCCTGACCGCGGGCGTGATCTATCAGCGGCTCACCGACGTGAATTCGGTGCTCTATCCCGGCACGCCATTGATGACGTGGTTTTTCGCCGCGTCGTTTTTCATCTTCAAGCTGCTGGCGTTGACGCTATTGATTACCGGCGCCAGGCTGTTCACCGAGGGCGCGCGTGACAAATGGCTTTCGCGCGCGGCCATCGGTATCGGCCTTTTACTTTCTGTCGTCATTGATACTTCCCACACGCAGCTCGGATCACTCGGTCTCTTTCACGGACCGCTCGCGCTCGCCGCATATGGTTATACCGCGGCGCTTTTCGCAGCCCTCCCACGCTCGCGCAGGAGCCTCGGCACCCAACTCGCGGTCGCGGTGCTCGTGGCGCTCTCAGCGCTTTGGATAGGATTGATTCTGTTCTACGTATTCATGCGAATGGGGAGCGACCTCGTCATGCTTCCCTGGTTTGTGCGGTTTGAGCGCTATGGATTCTTCATGGAACTTGGACTGCAACTCACGCTCGCCTATGCCATGGTGCGGCTCCTCTTTGAGGACGCCGAGCGCGAGCGCACGGATACCCGAACACAACTCAAACTGATGCATGACCGGGAACGTCACGCTGATCTATACGATCAGTCGACCGGACTCCTCAATCGCCGCGCGTTCGATAGTGCCGTCGGGTTGGACTTCGCACGAGCGAGTTTTGGATCTGTGGTTCGCCTGCACCTGACCAACGTCGATGAGTCGGTCGAGGCGCACGGAGCGTCAGTGGGATCCGTGATGGTCACACAGTTCGCGGCGTTGCTCGACAACGCCGTACGCGCCCACGACCGGGTCTATCGTTGGGCAGATCGCGAGTTCCTAATCGTGATGCCCAGAGCCACACCCAACGTGGCGCGATCGCGAATGGAATTTCTGATCGCTCGGGCCGCGCCGCTCGCCGTGGCAACCGGACGCCAAGCAGTCCGGGCCGGTGCAACGCTTTCGGTCGCACCATTTACGGGCGCAGAAGATCTGACCAATGCGATGCATGAAGTGTCGAGCGATCCGAGGCTGGTATGAATCGCTATCCGGATGTGCGATCAGTGCGCGTCGCCACCATACTGTCTTCGATAGCGACCGCATTGATAATCGCCGGCGCTGCAACATCGCTCCGTGCGCAAGACTCGCCAGTGACCATCCGCGCGTCAACGCTTATCGACGGGCGCGGCACTCGCCGTACAAACGTTGATATTGTCGTCGCACAGGGAAAGATCCTTTCCGTCAGGCCAACAGGTAGCGCCGTACCTGCTGGCCGCTTCATAGACCTTCGCGGCCGCACCGTGCTGCCCGGTCTCATTGACGCGCATGCGCACGTCACTTGGTATTTCAACCGCAGCGGACGTTTTCATACGAGTGACGACGGTGACACGCCGGTACAATCGATACTCGCCGCAGCTGCCAATGCCTATGCGACGCTGAACGCCGGCTTCACAACGATTCAGAGTCCCGGCGCTCGCGAAGACGCCGACCTCCGCGACTGGATCTCCACGCAGGGACTTCCCGGCCCCCGCATTCTCACCTCGCTCCAGCCACTGCAAAGCGGTCCACCCGACACCCTTCGAGCCCGCGTGAATCAACGCAAGCAACAGGGTGCCGACTTCATTAAGATTTTTGCATCGGCAAGCATTCGGGAAGGCGGCGCACAGACCATGTCCGACGAGCAACTTGCCGCCGCATGCGGTGAGGCCAAAAGGCTCGGCCTTCGCACACTCGTGCATGCACACAGCGCCGAGTCTATGAAGGCCGCGACGCTCGCCGGTTGCACGCAGATCGAACACGGCATTTTTGCGACGCAAGAGGTGCTCGACCTGATGGCGACGAAGGGCACATACTTTGACCCGCAATGCGCACTCGTATTCCGGAATTATCTCGACAACCGCGTGAAGTACGACGGCATCGGCAACTATAACGCCGAAGGTTTCGCATCCATGGAAAAGGCGCTACCGCTCGCCGTTGCGGCGATCCAAAAAGCCAATGCCACTCCAAAACTGAAAGTGCTCTACGGTACCGACGCCGTCGCCGGTGCGCATGGACGCAATGCCGAAGATTTTCTGTGCCGCGTGCAACAGGCGCACGAAGCCCCGATGCACGTGATCACATCGGCCACATCACTGAATGCCGAGGCGATGGGGCTCGGGACTTCCATCGGCTCGATCACCGCCGGCTACAATGCAGATATCATTGCCGTCGACGGCAATCCACTCCTCGACATCACGGCCATCCGCCGGGTCAGTTTCGTAATGAAAGCTGGCCGGGTCGTGCGCAATGACCCTGTTGCTATCGCTCGGGCAAAGCGCTGAGGAAATCGCGTAGGTAGCTGCCCCACACCGCCGGGAGCGAGTGTGTACCGTGGCCGCGCGTTTGATCGCTGATCGGAATCAGGACGAATCGGGCGTGCTTCACTCTCGTGATGAGTTTCTCCACGATCCCGAGTTCAGGCGGATTCACAAAATCGTCTGCCGAGTTGATGGCCAGAACCAGCGCGGTCACTTGCTCGAGATGGGACGACGGATCATAATCGCGTGAGGCATCGAACTGATAGATCATATCGTTCGCATCCGTGGTCTTCATCCGTGAATTTACATAGGCACGTATGAGCGAATCGGCCGCGTCGCGCGTCGGTGCCAATCGGTGCTGCACTAACGGCGCGCTCCCCATCAGATACAGCAATTGCAATGCCGGCCGTAATCCACCCGGCGGCGACGTGTATTCTCCGCCTTTCCATTCCGGATCGCTGCGGATGTCGTCCATGATCATCGTGCGGATCATCCGATTGCGACCGACAATCTGGGTCGGTGCGCAGGCGAGGGGCACAAGGCCATCAACAAACGCCGGATAGCTGTAGCCCCACACCCAGCCCTGCATGCATCCCATGCTGGTGCCGAGAATGAGCCGGAGATGATTTACGCCAAGGCCCTGCGTGAGCAGTAAGTGCTGAGCGCGAACCATGTCGTCATACGTGTAATGCGGGAACTTGGCATGGAGTCCATCGCTCGGCTTGCTCGACGCGCCGTGGCCGATGCCATCGGGGAGGACGATGTAGTATTTCGCACTGTCGAGCAGTTTGCCCGGACCGAAAAGCTCGCCGGCAAAAGTCGGAGAAATGAACGCGCGGCCCGTGCCGCCGGTCCCATGCAGGACCATGACCGCATTACGTACCGTGCCATGGGCGTCGCGGCGTGGCGAGCCGAATGTCGTGTAGTGCAAGGTGAGTGACGGCAAGGTCTCGCCGGTCACGAACCGGAAATCCTTGGCGATGTAGTCGCCTTGTTTCCCGGCTGGACTCTGGGCGAATACCGTGGAAGCGACAAAGAGTAGAACGAATGCGCGCATGAAAGTCTCGTGTATGGGACGACAGTAAGGTATCGTATTTCGATGCCGCCGCTCGCTGAAACAGCCCCACTCTGGGACGATGGCCGTTGGACGGGCCTCCCGCCGTTCACCACGGACCTCACGGCCGACGTCTGTGTCATTGGTCTCGGAGGTTCAGGGCTCACCTGTATCGCCGAGCTTTTGGCGATGGGGCGGACCGTGGTTGGTATTGATGCAGCTGATGTCGCCGCGGGCGCTGCCGGTCGCAATGGCGGTTTTCTGCTGGCGGGCACCGCCGACTTTCATCACGACGCCATCGCCGCAATCGGGCATGAGCGGGCGTTGCGTATTCACCAGATGACGGTGGACGAAATCGCCCGCATTGCCGAACAGGCGCCGGGCGCGGTGCGATATGTCGGGTCGTTGCGTATCGCGGAGTCCGGAGACGAGCTCGAGGATTGCGTCCGCCAGCGCGAAGCCATGCAGGCGGACGGCATCGCCGTGGAGGATTACGACGGCCCGATGGGCGTTGGGCTTTACTTTCCCGGTGATGCGGCGTTCAACCCGATGGCACGCTGTCGCGCCGTCGCGTTGCGGGCGATTGCGGACGGGGCGCAGCTTTTTGGGCGTACGACGGCACTGTCATTTACATCCAACGAAGTGATCACCGCGTGCGGCCGCGTCGCGTGTGATCGCGTGATTGTCGCCGTCGACGGCCGACTTGAACTGCTCGTGCCCGAGCTTGCTGGTGTCGTCCGCACGGCACGGCTGCAAATGCTCGCGACTGCACCAACCCGCGAGATTTCCGTGCCATGCCCGGTGTACGCGCGGTATGGGTTTGACTATTGGCAGCAAGATCCGGCAGGTTCCATTGCGTTGGGCGGGGGCCGCGACATGGCCATCGACAGCGAATGGACACCGTCCACTGAACCCAGTGACGCAATTCAGCACTATCTGGAAAAGGTCCTTCGCACCCGGCTCAAGGTTCAAGCCCCGATTACGCACCGATGGGCGGCCAGCGTTTCATACAATACCGGCGGTCTGCCCGTCCTTGCCGAGGTGCGCCCGGGCGTATGGGCAATCGGCGGGTATAGTGGCACCGGGAATGCGATTGGTGCGCTTTGCGGTCGCGCTGTTGCGCGGCTGTCGTGCGGCGAGGGCAGTGAGTTCGCTAGACTTCTGGAACACTCCGACACACCGAGGACCGTCTGATGGTCGATATTACGTTGCACGGCGATAGCGTCACCTTCGAGATCGAAGGCATCGATAAACTTTGGGCATTGAAGAGCCGCCTCGAGATTCCGCTCATACACATCAAGGGTGCGCGTGTTGACGAAGACGCCGCCAAAGGCTGGTGGCACGGTGTCCGCCTTCCGGGCACAGATCTTCCGGGCCTGATCACGGCCGGCACCTTCTACAGAAAGGGACGTATGGTGTTTTACGATACGCACAAACCCGAACACACGATCGTCGTGGACCTCGACCACGAGAGTTACGACACGTTGATCCTCCAGGTGCGCGATCCACAGGCATCGGCCAAGATGCTCACCGACGCCGTTTCCGGCCCGCGGGCCTAATCATATGACCGCGCATCTTGCCGACCCGGATCACAACCAATCGTTCACTAAGGGTGTTTTTCTCGGAGAAATTCGTGAGGAACTTGTTTTCCCGTTTCCTGAGCTGAATAAAGAAGAGCAGGAAAATCTTACCGCTATTCTCGATTCGTTCCGCGCCTGGGCCGCCGAAAACGTCGATTCGATGAAGCACGACCACGACGGCAAGTTCACGGATGCGACGAGGAAAGGAATAGCCGAACTGGGCTTGATGGGGCTGAATATTCCGGAGGAATACGGTGGGTTCGGAGCGAGTGCAATGCTGTTCAATCGGATGTTTGGCGCGGTTGGCGAGGCCGATCCGGCGTTGGCGGTGTATTTCGGCGCGCATCAGTCTATTGGCTGCAAAGGCATCACGTTGTTTGGTACGGACGATCAGAAAAAGCGCTGGCTCACGAAGTGCGCGACCGGCGAACTGGTTGCTGCGTTCTGCCTGACCGAGGCCGGCTCGGGCTCCGACGCACAAGCGATGCACACGTCCGCCATACTCAGCGCTGACGGAACGCACTTCGTGCTGAATGGAGAAAAAATTTGGATCTCTAACGCCGGCTATGCTGGCGTGTTGACCGTGTTCGCGAAAGTCCCGGTCGAGGTCGAAGGCAAACTGAAACAGCGGGTGACCGCGTTCATCGTTGACGCGCATGCCCCTGGCATCACGCTCGGCAAGATTGAAGAAAAGATGGGCATCAAGGCCAGTGACACCCGTTCGGTAAGCTTCGTGAATGTGAAGGTCCCGGTCGCCGACATGCTCGGCGAAGTCGGTCACGGGTTCAAGATCGCCCTGGAAATTCTGAACTCCGGGCGGTTGGGCTTGGCCGCCGCGTCGTCGCGCGGGGCACGACGAGTCATGAACGTTGCGCTGGCGTATGCCAAGCAGCGTGAACAGTTCGGTCGGTCAATCGGTTCATTCGAAATGATCCAGCGCAAATTTGCGATGACGGCCGTTGACGTATACGCCTCCGATGCGGGCTGGATGCTTACGGCGCACATGGTGGATAAGGGCAGCATTGATTTTTCGCTGGAGACGGCCGCCTGCAAAATCTTTGCATCGGAATTGGCGTTCCGCGCGAGCTGCGATGCGCAACAAATCGCGGGCGGTATTGGCTATTCCAAGGAGTATCCGTATGAGCAGGCCGTACGGGACTCGCGCATCAACCTGATTTTCGAAGGAACAAACGAAATCATGCGCGCGCTGATCGCATTGTCAGCATTGCAACAGCCCGGCGAACAACTGAAAAAAATCGGTCGCGCGTTCAAGAATCCGCTGCGCTCCATTGGTGTGATTGGATCGTTCATTTCGGGGCGCGTGAAGAACAAGCTCGTGAAGCCGGAGTTTTCCCAGGTGCACTCAGCGCTGAAGGATGAAGCCGAACTCGTGGCGACGGTCATCCACGATCTGGCGCAAGCAGTCGAGAAGGCGTTGATCGAGCACGGCAAGGACGTGATCGAACGTCAATTCCACCAGGAGCGTTTGGCGAATGCGGCGATCGACATTTATTTGTCGACCGCCGTATTGTCCCGCGCCACGTGGGCCATCAAGAAGGCCGGCAGCGTTTCGAAGGCGACCGCCGATCTCGAGAATGCACGGATTTTTATTCCTATGGCGATGCGGCGGGCACGGCGAGCGGTGCGGGCACTCGAACGCAACCAGGATGAACGAATGACATCACTGGCGACACGAGCGTTGGAAAGCGGTGAGCTGACGGTCGGGACTCCGACCGACGGGTAGGCCAGCCGGTAGGCAGGCACCGCCTATACGGCGATAAAAGCCCCTTTCCACAGCGCGACGTCCTGGTCTTCCTCGTACAGTTTGTCGAGGTTGACCACGATGTTTTTCCCATCGAGCCGCACCGCGTAGCGATCCATGGACCGCGTCGCACGTCCTTCGATGTATACACCGTCCGCGCTGTATCTCGATTTATGTTTCGGGCACTGAAAGCGGTGATCGCCTGCTTGCCACTTGAGCGACGTGTTCTGATGGGGGCAACTTAAGCCGAACGCATACACGTTTTTTCCATGGCGCGCGAGTATCACCTCTTTGTCCGTGTCTATACTGACGCCGTCCGCGTCCGGCACCGCATAAGTCACTTCTCGCGCGCCAGTGGCAATCGTCGACACCCAGCGCACCGGCATTGCACCAGCCAGCGATGAAATGCCGGCGAGCGTCGCCGCCGCAACTGCCGTATCGCGCAGAAACGCGCGGCGGCCCATTGTGCAGCCGCCGCAAGCTGTATCTGAATCAGAACCTGAGTGCATAGCTCTCAACTGTTGGCGAGGATGACGCCGGCAAGCGCCGTGCTTAGCCAAAGGGTGATGCTGGCGATTGAACCGCGTCTCAAGGCAACCCAGGCGCGATTGGTGTCCGCAGGATCAGTGATCAATCGTCGTTCACTTTGCATCAGCAGCCATCCATTGGCCGCGAGCGTCAGCACCAACCCCATCTTCGTCCAATACACCGGCGATACGAGAAAGGTTTCTACGTCACTAAGAAGCAGTGCCACGCCCGACAGCACGACCACGGTCAATGCCAAAATCACTGGACGATGCACGGCCGTAAACTCACGCAACATATGTGTACGCTCCGCCGCCGACCCTTTGATGGCCCGCAACGCTGACCGGTCGGAAGCGATCGCAAACCCGCCGCCCACCAGCAGTCCGCCGACATGGGCATAGAGGACCGCGCCTGTGAGCACTTTCGAGTGCGAATAGAGTTCCTGCCACGGCTTTACGACGGACGCGATTGATTGAAGCACTGACATGGTTGGTCCGGACTCGGTTCGGGGATGGCGTTCTGCGATGAAAGCTACCTCCGCACCCTTTAATGACGCACTCAGCACTCCAATTGTTCACTGCAACGGGCGATCTTTCCTCTGTGACCCAGCTCTCCCTGTCCGATATCGCCATTGAGTTTGGCGCCACAACCCTTATCCACGACGTCACCTTCACCGTTGGCAAAGGTGATCGGTGGGGCGTGGTCGGCCGCAACGGCAGCGGCAAGACGTCACTCTTCAAGATTATTACTGGTGCCCTTACGCCGACCCGTGGCGCAGTGGCCAGACAACCGGGGCTCCGGGTGTCGCTACTCGACCAACACCGTGATTTTGGCGACGCCACAACCGTATGGGAAGCGGCGGCTCTCCCGTATCGCGAGGTTCTGGAACTCGAAGTCTCGTTGGCAGAGCAAGCGGCAGCGCTCGCCGAAATTGGGGAGCGTGCAACTCCTGCCCAGCTCGAGAAATACGGACACGATCTTGAGACCTTCGCGCACGAGGGCGGCTATACCTTTCATGCGCGCGTAGATGCCGTATTGCAGGGTCTCGCCTTTGATGCCGACAAGGCCAAGACGCAGCTCCTCACCACATTGAGCGGCGGTGAACGCGGTCGAGTTGGCCTCGCGGCCCAGCTCGTTGCGCCCGCCGATCTCCTTCTGCTCGACGAACCCACCAACCATCTCGATCTCGAGACCACGACCTGGCTACAGGATTACCTGCGCGAGCTTGACGAAACCGTCATTGTGATCTCGCACGATCGTGCCTTTCTCGACGAGATCGCCGACCACCTGCTTCACTTGGAAGGCGGGACCGCGTACACCTATCGCGGTGGATATTCGAGTTTTGTGCAACAACGCACCGAACGGCGCCTGACCCTCGAGCGTCAGGTCGAAAAGCAAAGCAAGATGATCGCGAAAGAGGAAGATTACATTCGCCGTAACCTTGCCGGCCAGAATACGGCGCAGGCGAAAGGCCGACGCAAGAAACTGGCGCGACTGCCGCGTCTTACTCCGCCGCCCGGTGACAGCGGCGCAATGACGCTGCGGCTGGAAATCCGCGAGCGCGGTGGCGATCGCGTAATTCTCACGGATGGACTGACCCTCCGCATGGGCGATCGCACACTGCTGCGCGATTTTAGCGCCACGGTCAATCGCGGCGATATCATCGCGCTCGTCGGCCCCAACGGCGCCGGCAAGTCTACACTCATCAAGACGCTCCTGGGCGAACGCGCGCCGGATGGCGGAGAAAGCAAACTAGGCGGATCTGTTGACGCGGCGTACTTCCGTCAGGACCTCGACCAATTGCCGCTCGACAAAAGCCTGTACGATGTCATTGCCGATCTGCGGCCGCTCTGGACGCGCGGTGGAATCCAGAATCATCTCGGGGCCTTTGGTTTTTCCGGCGAAGAGGTTTTCCGCTCGACGCGATCGCTGTCCGGTGGCGAGCGCGCCCGACTCGCGCTCGCGGTGATCGTGCTGCAGCGCGCAAATCTGTTAGTGCTCGACGAGCCGACGAATCACCTTGACGTCGAATCGATCGAAGCAATCGAGGACGCCATCGAAGATTACGAGGGCACCGTACTCCTCGTGAGCCACGATCGTGCGCTACTCCGGGAACTGGCGACACGTGTCTGGGCGTTCGAGGGCGACCGTCTCGTCGACTTCGGCGGAACGTTTGCCGATTGGGAACAACAGCGCGCCAATGCCGCTCTCGCCCGGCGGGCAGCCGATTCACTGGCCAATGATGCACGCCGCGGCCAGGACAAAGCACGCGCCAAGAAAAACGCTGCCGCGCAGGAACAGGATCATTCGGCAAAGCGCGCCGCGAAGAAGGCGATCGCGCAAGCGGAGTCCGATGTTCAGCGTCTCGAAGCGCGAGCCGCCGAATTGCGCGCGCAACTCGATGACCCGGCGCTCTATGACGGATCTTCGGTCAACGCAAAACGCGCCGGCAAACTCGACAAAGAGCTGGCAGACGCGTTAAAACTTCTCGATGCGGCAATGGGGCGCTGGGCCGAAGCGCAGTAGACGATCACCCCACAGTTATTCGGCTTCGGGACGGACCTTCTTATAGGCCGCAATTGCTTGCCGCAGCGCCAATACCGACGACGCCTCGAGCTCGTATTCTAGATGGAGCTCGCCGAACTTCTCCGAAGTGTGCTTGCCAAGTTTGTCCGCCACGGCGTCGCACGACTGATGGCGGCGAGCGTAGTCGCGGCTCGCATGCCACGTGGCATTCGCCGCATGCCAAATGGCCTCGTCAATCTTGCCCTGACCTGCGGCCGCGGCCGTTTCGTATTCGCCCGTGCGCGCGGTGAGTTGTTGCTGACATAAATCGCACAGCTTGGCCACCGCCATTAACTCCTCATCGCTACCCCCCTTCTCAATCAAGCGACCAACACGTTCGTGTTGCCGGCACGCTTCGATCGATGCTCGGAACACGGCGTCGGCACACTCAAGTACCGGATTGACATTGGGGCGCGACGTACGCGCAACGGGCGGTTTGGAAGACGGCATATGGATGGGCGATAGGTATGCTCGAAGAATGATCGGGTTCCAGCTGTGCGACAAGGGCCGAGCGGCATATCGACCGAATGTTCGGCCTTCAATCCCCGATCATGGCGTCGGTTTGTCTTCCGCCACGAATGCCAGCCAATCACCGCGCCGGCTGATCGCCAGACGCGTGATGTTCTTCACGCCCCACGGCGCGAGATCGGCCGCCACGTCCCATCCGTGGTCGGTTCGCAGGTAAATATTCGAGCCAGCTGCCGCGAGCAGTGCACCGCTAGCTGTCCATACATGGTAGTCTGCGCCAGCCGGTGGCATGAACAACCGACGCGTTTGTTTTGTGCGCAGGTCGAGTTCGCTAATCCAGGTAGCACTGTCCTTGACCAATTGCTGAAACGTGACCGCGTCGCGCCCGGGCACTTTACCGAGTGCCCGGCCAATATTCGTACCAACGATCTCGGCCGTGCCGGTGCGATCATCCGCGATCTGTAACGTCGCGGGTCCGCGACCCGCACCCAGCACATACAGCACCAGCGAGTGGTCGCCGACCCAGAGGTGATAGCCGACCGGTTTGATCTTCTCCAAGATCAACGTGGGCGAACCCTGCCCGTCGAGCGGAAAACGCCAAAGCCGTTGGGTCGAGTCGGCTTCGACGCGAATCACCGAATAGCTCTGGCCGTCGGGAGTGACCGTCGCTGAGTACTCGCTTTCGGGAGTGTTGGTAAGATTTTTTGCTACGCCATTTGGCAGTGCCATCCGCCAAATATCGGCTTGGGCATCAGCGCCAACGACTGTATACAAAATGGCGTCGCCTTTCGGGGTGAATGACGGCTGGTTGTCATAGCCCGTGCGATGCGTAAGGTTCCGCGGCTCTCCAAACTTGATCGCGCCTCCGTTCTGGGTGAGCGGAACGATCCATACATCGGTCGACGGTCTCGCCTGCGCACCGAGCGCCGAGGCGAGAAACAACGCGGAGAAAATCAGGTGAAGACGCATTCGGCAGGTCCGGTAAAAGAAGAACCGCGCTATTTGGCCAGCGCAGTAGCCAGCTGTTGCTCGATCGAGGCGAGTCGCGCCATCACTTCAAGGTGTGCTTGATCGATGTGGCTAGGCTCCCGCATCACAAAGCTCAGCGCGCCACTGACTTCGATTCGCGCGCATTGCACGTCAGACAAATGCTCGATGCCCTGCTTACGCGCCGCAACTTGCAACTCTTCGCGCGTAATAAGGTTGTGCCGCAGCGACACCGGAATGATATGCCCATCACGAATCAATTCCTCGGCGCGGCCTTCAATAAGACGGCGCAGTTTCCGGTTCTTATAGGCATAGCGCACCAACAAGTCATTAATGACGAATAGCACGGCGGCCCCGAACAAGCCGCCAAAAAGCGAATTGTCGGGGCCAATGATGGCGTTCTGCACCGTATTGGAAAGTAGCAACAACACGATGAAATCGAGCGGGTTGAGTTGACCGAGTTCGCGTTTGCCGAACAGTCTGAGCCCCGCGATCAAAAAGAGGTACACGGCAATCGTGCGCGCCACTTTGTCCAAAATGGGAACGCCGCTGACCATCAAGTCGGTCCAGATCGCATGCATATAGCAACTCGCTCCCGAAATTAGTTGGCCGGACGGACTTCGCCTCGGCACTCGCCGAATCCAATGCGCGCCGCGCCGTCGCGTTCGCACCATCCACGAAAAGTTACTTCATCGCCGTCCTCGAGGAACGTGCGAGTCTCGCCTGACGGCAGTGCTAAGGGTTCCGCGCCGCGCCGGGTCATCTCTAGGAGGCAGCCACGAGACCCGGCGTCCGGACCCGACACCGTGCCGCTCCCGAGCAAGTCACCCGGTCGCAGGTTGCACCCATTGCTTGAATGATGGGTCAGCATTTGTGCCATCGTCCAATACATAGATCGAAAATCACCACGCGATATTCGCACCGCCGCTACGCCGGTCTCGCGCATCCGAGCCGTACGCAGCAGGACTTCAAGCGAGATGTCAAATCCGCCGCGATCCGCATCATTCGGGTCCGCAAGATATCTCAGCGGAGCCGGATCACCCACTGGCCGCACGAAAGCCGGTGCACGGAATGGCGCAAGCGCGTCAATCGTCACGATCCACGGTGACACCGTTGTCGCGAAGTTCTTTGAAAGAAACGGACCAAGCGGCTGGTATTCCCAACTCTGAATGTCACGCGCCGACCAATCGTTGAGCAGACACAGGCCAAAGAGTCGCTCCTCGGCGCGCCCGATCGGCACGGTGTCGCCAAGCGCATTCGCTCCGCAGATAAACGCTCCAATCTCCAGCTCATAGTCCAGTGCTTTCGACGGTCCGAACACCGGTGGTGCGGAATCGTCCGGACGTGTTTGTCCGAGCGGCCGACGGACCGCGGTACCGCTGGCAACGATCGAGGACGCACGACCATGGTAGCCGATCGGCACATACTTGTAGTTGGGGAGCAGCGGGTTGTCGGGCCGGAAGAGCGCACCGACGTTGGTGGCGTGAAATACCGAAGCGTAGAAATCGGTGTAATCACCGATTTCTGCCGGAACAATCATTCCGGCGACGGTCATCGGGACGAGCAGCAAATCGCGTTTCGTCGCCGCATTCTTGCCCTCGCCGGTGTCGGCGCGTAACAGCCGACTCGTTGCGGCGCGCACAGAACGAGCTTCATCGCGGCCCAGCGACATCAAGGCGTTGAGCGACCACGACTGCAGCATGTCAACTATCATCGGCCCTAGCGCATCGAAACAGCCGGCGCGCGCCGCGGCCAGACAGTCCAGGACCTGATCGCCAATCGCGATCCCGATACGCAATCGCTCCTCGAAATCGTGCCGGAAAACGCCGAACGGAAGATTCTGAATTGGAAAATCCGTTGTGCCGTCGTTCGCGCTTTCCACCCACGAGCGGAGCACCGGATCATGCGTCACATCGATAGTGTTCTGCGTCATGGTCAGAGCAGGCCCATAGAATGAAGATCATCCATCGGCTCGACAAATGAGCACGAGCCAAACGTCGTGGCGAACTGCTGGCGCGCCGATTCGATCGTGGCGGTACTCAATTGATGATCGTGCCAACTCAGGCCTTGATCGGTAAAACTGAATGCGTGAGGGTCGCGATCGTCGAGTGCCAGGACGGCTTCGGGCTCACTGAGCCCGTCGCTTAGGAGCATGGCCGCCACAAAGAGATTCAAGAATCCGAACATTGAGGCATGCGCGCTCGCGCGGTCATAGGTCAGTCGATAGTCGCCTCGCAGTGGATGATGTAATCCAGCGGTAGCTTTGAATGTCACGTGATGCGCGGCGCACGCCGCTAGAAAACGCGCGATCTGCACGCTATTAGGAAACGCTTCCGCGGTCACGCCACCGGTGCGAACCTTGGCACGGAGCGGCGGGTGGGCGGCAATTGCCGCAATCAACCGCTCCGGGTCATCGGAAATCGGAACTTCCGCATACACTTCATAGTCCGTCGCGAGCGGTGCCAGAGCATGAATATCCTCCGCCGACACCGCCTTTGCCTCAACCGACTCGATCACCGCGCGACTCGCGTGGCTGTCGTTGAACCGCGCGATTGTCGATTGGTCGCTCGCATCACCCAACACGGACAATCCCCAAACCACACCATCCGCCGGTAACAGCGCGAGCTGTTCTGCAAACTCCCGGAGCCGTGTGCACGGCACGACGAACCGTCCCAACGCCCATGATCGCTCGGAGTGCCGATACTCATTGTATGCGCGAACGGCATTGTGCATTGACAACGCCGCCGGCGGAAAGAGCCCGGCATAGTCAACGAGGCCGGCCAGCAGTGTTCTGATCGGGCGTTGGGCCGCTGTCATGTGCCGGTTACCACTCCGCTCACATTTTTGGCTTCGGGTCCGCATGGTCGGTCAACCACGCCCGCACTTCCTTCCACCACAGCTGCGAGTTCTGCGGCTTCAATACCCAATGCCCTTCGTCAGGAAACACAATAAGCCGGCTCGGAACGTTCTGGCGCTGCAGCGCCGTGAAGAGTGACAATCCCTCCGTGTACGGCACGCGATAGTCCAGTTCTCCGCCGATGACCAGAGTGGGCGTTTTGAAATTCTTCGCATACAAATGCGGCGAGAACTTTCGATACTGCGTCACCATCGCTTCGTCCTTCCACCACGGACCGCCAAACTCGGCGTCGGTAAACCACTGTTCTTCGGTAGCGCCTTGCATGGACTCCAGATTGAACACACCAGCATGTGACACGAGTGCCTTGAAGCGGTTGGTGTGGCCGGCCATCCAGTTCACCATGTACCCGCCGTACGAGCCGCCGGCCGCCGCCATCCTCGTCGAATCCAACCAGGAATTCTTGAGGAGCGCTGCGTCCAGGCCTTTCATGAGGTCGATATAAACCTTGCCGCCCCAGTCCTTAGAGATTCCATCGATAAACTTTTGCCCGTATCCCGGTGATCCGCGCGGATTGATCATCACCAATCCAAAGCCGCCAGCTGCAAACATTTCCGGCGCCCATCGCGATCCCCACGCGTCGAGCCAGGGCACTTCCGGGCCGCCATGCACCAGCAGCAACACCGGAAACTTTTTGCCGGGCTGATATTGCGGTGGCTTCACCACCCATCCGTGCACGCTGTCGCCGTTTGCACCCCGGAACCAAAAATCTTCGGCGGGATGCAGCATCAACTGCGATACCATCGCATCGGTCTCGTGCGTGACCGCATGCGCACTTTCAATGGCTTTCGTACCCAACTGGCCTGTCCAGATTTCCGGCGGATGATCAATCGCGTCCCGCTGCCAAGCGAGAGTGCGACCATCAAGCGACATCGTGATGCCAATATTATTCATTCCGTCGGTGATGAGCACTGGCGCGCCGGCTTTTCCCGCGGCGTCGAACGTCACTCGAAAATACCGGTCGCGTCCCCGATCCGACGTGCCAAGAACGATGATGCGCGAATCCGGCGTGAACAGGTACGAATCGGCCCACCGGTCGAAGGTCGGCAGGAGTTCCCGCGAAGCGTGCGCGGCGCGGTCGTATGCCATCAACCGAAAGCGATCGCTCTCAACGCCGGCGCGCTTCTGCGAACCATACAAAATCCATTTGCCGTCTGGGGAATAGACGGGGTTCTGATCGTTGCCTGTGTTGGCCCCCGTGATCACCGTGCTCGGGCCGCCGGAGGTTGGGACCACATACACATTTACGTCGGTGCTCCAAGCTTCCGTGCGCCCGGCGTCTTTCGCGGTATATGCAACTTCGCGGCCGTCGGGCGAGAACGCATATCCTTCACTCCCGCCGAACGGTCCAGGCGGAACATCGTAGCGCGCGCTCGGAATTAAATCTCGAAGATCGCTTCCATCAGGCGACACGACAAACAGATGTGACCGTGTGCCATCATCGAACGCATTCCAATGGCGGTACATCAACGCGTCGGCAACGTGTGCCTTTACTTTGCTTTCGCTCGCCGCTTTGGCTTTCATAGCGCTGCAGGCATCATCGCGGCAATCCGGATACACGCCGGATGCAAATGCAATTCGATCTCCTGTCGCCGACCACACCGGCCCACTTGCTCCGCCTGAGAGACTTGTCAATTGTTTCGCACTGCCGCCTTTGGCATCTGCCACCCATAGCTGGCCGCCGGTGGTATATGCCACCCGCGCGCCATCGCGGGACCACCGGGCCTCGACGGCAATGGTTTTTTCATCCGGAAACTGGCGCGGAGTTCCGCCCGAAACTGCAATGACAAATGTGCGCGTGGTGCGTTTGTTCGCGGCAACGTCGGTGGTACGCACCGCATACAACACCATTGTGCCATCGGGCGAGAGCTGCGGATCGCTCACCGCACGTATCGCCGAAAAGTCGTCGAAGGTCATGACGCGTTTTTGCTGCGCGGTCACGGGGGCAGCCGCCAACACCACGGCGCCGGCCAATATCCAGAACTGTTTCATTGTCATCGCTCCTCCAAAAGTCTTCAGGATTCTATCACGGCCGTCCCACGCCAAGTCATCTGCCAGCGGGTGCGTGTACCCGGCTCCAGCCACTGCGCTGCATCCCACGCACCTATCGCCTCAGTCAGCGAATCCGGCGCGCCGAGACTCGGACCAAGCGTAACCGTGCCGGGGGCCTTGGGTCGGGACCAGGGCCAACGCGGCCCCTTGGAAAGCGGTGCCGCAATTGCATGGCGATTGATCGCCACACCAACCTGCGGCGTTTCGCGGCCATGCAACTGCATTTCCAGCCTTGCGTCTCCATCCTCAATCGCAATTACGCATTCCGTGCGTGGCAACTGCACATAGAGTTTGCAAGCATAGTTTTCCTTCAACGCCGCGTACGGGCGCGAGAGGTCTACCAGCACGGCGCCGGCGCGCAATTTCGGCCAGTGATGCTCGGCCGCCACACCACCAAACTCCACGCCCTGCTGCGACCAGACTCGCGTGCGCGCCCCTTCAGGAAGCACCAACCGCGTCCGAGGCGTCAACGGAAACACTGGCATCGCCGCCCACAAAAACGGAATCCGGTTCGCGCCGGAATTCTCCGCCGAGTAGGCAAACACCACCGCTCCATCGGATCGCACGGTAACGTCGCGAGTAATCCGGTATGGCAGCGATACTCCTGCCCATGAACAGGTCGCGGTGTTGCCGCGCTCGTCTGTGGTGATCTGAAACTGCGGCTGCTGCGCCCAGAGTTCACCATGATCGGGAAGGAGCACATCACCGGCCCCTTTCACCCAAGTCGGTAATCGACAGGCAGCCACTGTTGGCGCACACTCATCATAGCCGCCGGAATTTCCACTTCGGGCAAATGTTTCGCCCTCGGCGACCGCCATCGGCGCCAAATCCGGATTATGCCACAGCCACTGCCGGCCAGCCATTGTGAGTTCGCGAATCTTGCCACCGAGTGCGGGGAGGAGCGTCACGCTTGACTCCCCGCCATATAGCACCGCGTGACCCGGTGGCGGCGCGTTAGTAAACGCGGTCAGACGATATCCGCCGCCGCGATCCCACGCGTCGCAAAGACGCGGGAAACCGCTTCGCCAATCTTATTGTTCGGCGTGCTAGCACCGGCCGTTAGCCCGACGCGCACCGGTCCGGTCGCGGCGAGCCACCCAGCGGTTTCAATCTCGACCGTTGCGCCTGGCGGCAGATGCCGTACCGTTCCGCGTTCCACATCAATGCAATTGGCGTCGCTCACGTGATAGGTGGTTACGCGCTCGGCGCACAGCAGCGCGAGCGAAATGGTGTTGCTGGAGTTGTATCCGCCGATCACCAGCATCACGTCGAGCGGCTCGAGCAACAACTCATTCACCGCATCCTGTCGGTCTTGCGTAGCGCTGCAAATGGTGTCAAAGGTGCGAAAATGCAAAGCGCGATGTGCCTCGCCATACCGCCGCACCATAGCAAGTCCAACCTCCTCGCCAATGGCCAGCGACTCGCGGGCCAGCATCGTCGTTTGATTGGCAACACCGAGGCGCGCGAGATGCGTGTCGGGGTCGAAATGCGGACTTGCTTGCTTGCGATACTTCTCAAGAAACGCGTCGCGCGAAAGTCCTTTTCCTTCGATATAGTCGCACACCTCGCGTGCCTGCTCCATGTTGCGCACCACGAGGTACGTGCCGCCGTCGTACTTCTCGACCTGCGATGCCGTCGCCCGGGTTTCCTCGTGATAGTATTTGCCGTGAATGAGCGCCGTGAATCCGTCTTTCGCGTAATTGTCGACCCGTTTCCACACGTTGAGCACCGAACCGCACGTGGTGTCGACCATCACGCAACCCAGCCCGCGCAACGTTTCAAAATCGCCCATTGTCACGCCGAAAGCCGGGAGGATCACAACGTCCGCGGTGCCAACCTGTGAGTAATCGAATCCGTTCTCACCCGGCCGGAGGAAAATTATTCCCATCTCCCGCAACTTCGCATTCACGTGCGGGTTGTGGATGATCTCACCGGCGAGGTAAATGCGGCGATCGGGAAACTTGGCGCGCGTTTGATAGGCGTATTCCACGGCTCGCTCAACGCCGTAGCAAAAACCGAATTCCTTAGCCAGCCGCACCGTCATACCGGCGGCCGAAAGCGTATACTCGCGCGACCGCAGCAGATCCACGAGATGCCCCGTGTAGTCTGCCGACAAGGTCTCTTGCACTTCGGTTTTGAGGCCGAAACCCTTGCGGAAATACGTCGCATTGTCCGTGCTGGCCATACCCGGAAATTACCATGGCGGCCCCTCCCGCGCTGGCCGTCCTCGCCAAGCCGTCCCCCGGCCCCTAACTTTTGCCGCGATGACTGACCATTACGACCTGATTGTCATCGGCGCAGGACCGGCCGGCGAAAAAGGCGCGGCACAGGCCGCCTACTTCGGCAAGAAGGTTTGCCTGGTCGAACGCGCCCCCAAACCGGGTGGCGCCGCAGTGAACACAGGCACCATCCCGTCGAAAACGCTCCGCGAAACCTCCCTGTACTTCTCCGGGCTCCGCCAGCGGGGTCTCTACGGCGTTGAGTACCATATCAAACCCGATATCACCATTTCGGATTTTATGTATCGGGAACGGTCAGTGGTCGATGCCCAATGGCAGCGCATCGAGGAAAATCTTGCAAACCATCACGTCACGGTAATCCAGGGTGCGGCCCGGCTCGTCGACGCGCACACCGTTGAAGTGAGCCGCTACAAGGCCGAAACGCGGCGCATCAGTGGCGATTTCATTCTTCTCGCCTCGGGCTCACACCCGTTACGGCCCGACACCATTGCCTTCGATGACGAAATCATCGTGGACAGCGACTCGCTACTCACTCTCAGTGAAATTCCTGGGCGCCTCATTGTCATTGGCGGCGGTGTCATCGGCTGCGAATACGCATCAACATTCGCGGCACTCGGCGTACGCGTGACCGTGATCAACGCACGCGAACGTCTGATCACCCAACTCGATGCCGAGGCGAGCGAAGCCCTCCAGGCCGACATGACGCGACGGCTCGGCGTGCAGGTGTTGCTCAACGCCGAGGCGGCCGACATCCGCGTCCACGGTGACGACCGGAAATATGCGACCGTTACGTTGACCGATGGCACAGCGCTCGACGCCGACGTAGTGCTGTACAGCATCGGCCGCGAAGGCACCACAAAGGATATGGGACTCGAACAGGTCGGTGTACGCACGAACACTCGCGCCTTCGTCCTGGTGGATGAGAAGTTTCGCACCACCGTACCGAGCGTCTATGCCGCCGGCGACGTCGTCGGATTCCCGGCGCTCGCCTCGACGTCGATGGAGCAGGCGCGCGTCGCGATGTGCCACGCATTCGATCTCAAGTACAAAGAACAAGTCTCGCCCATTCTCCCCTATGGAGTCTGGACGATTCCGGAAATTGCGATGGTCGGTGAGACGGAAGAAAGCGCGATCGCCAAGGGGCTTTCAATTGAAATAGGCAAATCGAGTTTTCGCATGAATCCGCGCGGCCAAATCATCGGCGATCTTGACGGTTTCGTGAAGCTGGTGTTCCGGCGTGACGACCAAACGCTGTTGGGCTGCTCGATCGTGGGCGAAGGCGCCTGCGAACTCATTCATATCGCTGCGTCAGTGCTCCACTTTGGCGGCACGATTGACTACTTCATTCAAGCCGTTTTCAACTACCCCACTTTGAGCGACGCCTACAAGTATGCTGCCTACGATGGCCTGCAACGGCTCGCCAAACGCCACAGTTCGTTCAAAGGACTTCCCAGCATCGGTGCCTAATCCGCAACGATGAATGGCGCGAGTTGGTGCCGAACCGAATCCGGGATCCGGCGCTTGACCATTGCGTCTTTCTCGACCGACACCACCGTCAGTTGCGCACTCGCGCGGTGGGCGCGATCGGATGCGCGATACACTTCGAAACGCCAGGTAAGTGATGTTGTTCCAATTTTCGTCACTGACGCGGCGACGACCACCTCTTCGTCCATTTGGGCCGGTGAATGGTACTCCGCGCTAAATGCTTTTCGCGGCAGCCACACCCCGCCTTCCCCCCGCAGCGCCTCGTAAGACAGACCGCACGACCGCAATAATTCGAATTCGGCGGCTTCAAACAAACGAGGGTATGCGCCATACCAAATGATTCCCATCGGATCGCAGTCGCTCCAACGCACGCGGTCGCGGTGTTCATAGGGTGCGGGTTTCACCAAAACTCCGGCGTAAGAAATGGGGCGAGTGCATAGGTCACCAGTATTTCATAGGCGCGCTGACGGTCCACAAGTCCGGCTGTCAGAATCCCCACGGCGCCTTTCCCCTGCTTGGTATTGTGCTCCGCCACCAGCGCGTCCATCGCGTGACCCAACTCTGCTCCACCGCGAATCAGCGCCGCTACACGATCGGGCAGGGGCATCGCCAAAGATCCACCGATTCCAATCCGGCCACTCCGGTCAACGATGACCGCCCACGCACAGGTGCGCATGCCGCCCGGCATCTCAACGCATCCACCTTCGATTCCAATCCCAAGGTCGGCGTCGAGCGCGGCGCGCGCAGCCTCAGCGCGGGTGCGGGCCCCACGAATTGTTTCGTCATCACCAAATGGTTGGTCCGGCACGCTCGAGGCAACCGCGATCCCTTCGAACTGCGCCAATGACGCCAGTGGCGCCAACACGGCGCGTGCGGCACCGATCTTCACCGGGTTCTTCGATCCGATTGCAATAAGCTGAATTTGATCAAGCATATTGTGACGAATGTAGTAGAACGGTGGCCGCGGTGGCATTAGAATCGGAAGATGATACATCGCTCCTCAATCTTCGCCACCGCAATTGCCCTCCTGAGTGCTGCGTGTAGTTCGCAAGGCGGCGGCGTGGATGCGCCGGTCGCAACAAAAGTCGTGACCTGGATCGACGGCGCCTGGACCCAGCCCATCCCGGCGTCGGGATCGCCGGTGCGACTCAACCTCCCCGTGCCGGTCGCAAGTATCGTGCTCACGGGTGTGGGTGGACTTGGCGCGTTTGGCGCCCACGAGGGCGGGCACACCGAAGGGCTCAACCATGTCTGGATTCCTACTCTGCCCGGCACCACCGTGCGCAGTTGGAGTGGAGGCACCGTGACCAAAATTGAGGATATGGGAGACCGCGGTACCGGCGACGGGCGCCATGAGTATTTCATCACCATCGATTACGGCCGCGGGCTTGTCGGAAAACATCTCGACGTGGATACGCCGCTCGTTCGAGTCGGAGATGTGCTCAAAGAAGGAGATCCGGTCGCGCGCGCGTTGACCGCCGAGTTCAACCTTATTGACAACTATCGCACGGACGGTGAGCGAACCGGCGGCTCGACCGGCTCGCCGGTTTCACCATTCGACTACCTGCGAGATGATGTGAAGGCGGCCCTGCTCGCGCGCTACACCTCCGAAGTGGTGGATCCGTACTTCCGCGCTGGGCAAGAAGTGGGAACCAATCGTCCGTGGGAACCGTTCCTCACCAATAAAATGCTGTTTCACGCAGATCATCGCGGCACGGTGGCGGGCGAATGGATTCTCATTAACAAAGGATGGAGCGTCGTCGATCCGACGTACTTCGATGTGATGGCGATTTTTGACGTCACCAATACCTATGGCCATTTCCAACGGCTGGAGATGGGTGATCACGACTGGTCGATGCCCGGAAACAAGCGCCACATCACGGGGACGTGGAGTGCTCCCGATGGGGCCGGTCACATTATTCTGTCAATGCAAAGCGGCCTCACGTATTACGGTCTCTTCGCGGTGGACGAAAGCAGCGGCCGCGCCCGATTGACCATCGAGTGGCGAGTTGGGAGCTATCCTGTGGCGTTATCAACGAATGCCGCCGTGTATACCGAGCGGGCGCCGATCTATCTCGGCGGCGACGCACAGCAACTCGGGTTGGTCAAGTAGCGCCTTGCCCCGCTCGGCACTTTCACATAACCTCAGCCGAGAATGCCGGACGAACCGTTTGTTTTTATTGCCGAGCGTCTCTGGCTCGACTTTGTAAATAGCGATGACGCGACGCGTCACCGCGGCGCGGAACGCGTCGATGCATTCCACTCCTTTGATTCATTCATTCGGTGGATGAGTGCGGTCCGCGCCCTGGACGATGACCGCGCCACCGCAATGCTCAGGCGTGCGCAACAGCAACCGACCGGTGCGAGCGCGACGCTCCACGAGGCGCGCCGGATTCGCAACACGTTGCGCGTCCTCGCCGAACGGGGCGGCGCTCCTCCTGATCGAGCCGCCCAAACGGCCATCGGCGAGATAAACCGCATCCTCGGGCGCAGCGCCGGTTCGCGGAGCATTGAACCGGGCCCCGACGGCAGCTTCACGCGGAGTTTTGTCACCGTTGGCGATGTGTTCGCCGGATTGCTGATTCCGATTATTGAATCCGCAGCCGATGCGCTGGTGAGCGGCGAACTCGTACGCGTGCGCCGGTGCGCTGATCCACGCTGCCGTCGCCTATTCTTTGACAGTACCCGCAACGGCACGCGCCGGTGGTGCGAAATGGCGACATGCGGAAATCGCGCCAAGGCGGCTCGACACCGCCGGAAGGAAAAGTTGACGACTGGGACGACGTAGCGACGTGCCACACCGTCGGGCATGTCAGGAAGACGCCCGGTTATTTCGCCTTTCTTGATAGATCTGCATACGGCCGCAACGACCAATCAAAAAACGTCCAGGTCCGGCTCCACGAATCGATTTGCTCCGGCGTGTCCATGCGCTCGAGCGTCACGGGGTCAACACGGCGGCTGAACGTGTGGCCCGCACCTTCAGGGCCGACTGGCGGATCGATATAAATTTTTGTTTCTGCCAAGTCCGGCTTGAGCGCACGCAGCGTGTACACCATTTGCTGGTCTTCGGTGAACCACACATCGGTGTCGTTCGTTGCGACGTGCACCAGAATTGGAACTTTTAGATTCTCGGCGTGAAATACCGGTGATCGGGTGACGTACTCATCCACTTTCTCGTGCGGCATGCCGCCAATCGTCGCGGCAAAATCACGTTCGTAGCTGGGACCGCTCCGTGCCAGCCGCTGGAAGAGATTGGTCACTGGCACAATCGCCGCGCCGGCTTTGAACGGATGTTGGGTGCGAAACACCGCTGCCGCCGCGATCATGCCGCCATGGCTCCACCCCATAATACCGACGCGATCGGTATCGACATAGGGAAGCGTCTTGAGAAACTCCACAGCGCCAATCGCGTCATCAACTTCTTTGCCGCCATAATCGAAAGCGTCATACAGTTGCTGACCGTAGCCGATCGACCCGCGGTACTCGGGACAGATAATCACGTATCCCCGCTGCACGGCCTCGCGAACGAACGGAAAATAGAGTTCGCGCCACGAGCCGTGGACCCCGTCATGTACCCAGACCATTGCCGCGTGCCCTTTTACTCCGCGCTTCGCAAGCGGTGCAAATACATAAGCCGGAATTTCCAATCCGTCGATCGGGCTTTTGTATACAATTTTCCGAAACTCCATCACGCCGCGGCTGCGGACTTCGTACACACTGTCAATGCGACGCTGTGCGATTTGCTGCGCCACATAGTTGCCCGGCTGGAAGTCCTCTCTCTTGTCGCTGACATACAGCCGGCGCGCGCGGATGCTGTCCATCACCACAGGAGGTCCACCGCGTCCACCACCGCGGCCGGTGCCACTGGGAATGCCACCTGCAGCGCCGCCACCTTGGGCCGCGATGACCGTGGGAATCGCGACGAGTGCCGCGAATGCGATGGTGCGTTGGACGGGCATCCTCATAAACTCTCCGGAAAGTGCAACGTGAAAACTTAGTACCGGAGACGCGCGGCTGTACTAGCGCCCCTTTCCTCTCCGCTTGCCCCGACCAGCCGGCGACCCTGGCTTCCCCGAGCCACCCCGTGAATCCTTGTCGCGGCCTCCTCGGCTATTACGGCCCGAACCCCCGCGAGCGACGGCACCGCGTTTACCATCTCGCTTCTCATATTTTTGGAACGCATCGCGCCGCGAACTGCGCTCTTGTACCAGCTCCGAATCGGTAAACGGCCGGTCGAGTGCGTCGGCAATTCCATCCAGCGATTCCGCTTTTACCGATCCTCGCCCGCCGCGAGTAATTGCAAAGCGCAGTGGACGGTCCAACTCCGGGAGTTCTTCCGCAACCAATCCGCGGGCAATTTTCTCCGGCAACACCAACCGCACAACTCCGAGAGGTCCGGCGGCAGTGTCTTCCACTTCGTAGTGCATGGGCACCGTGCGCTCGCGGACTTCAATCGCGCCCGGGAGCGCCATCAGCCGCGCCCGCTCGTCGCGAGAAACAAAATCGTCCGCGTTGAATCGGAGTGACGCGCCGCGAAACTCCTGCAGATTCGTAACCGCGCGAAGTCCTTCTGCATACCACGCAGTCAGTTCCGCTTGTCCCATCTTCGGCGTCCTGCCACCGGAACGCCGATAGGCCTCTCGCACTTCGTCCACCGGTTGCCGGTTTCGCTGCACTGCCGCATGTCGCGCTTCACCCCGCGCCAGCGCTTCACCGAGCACGCGCCGCGCTTCGTCTTCAAGCCCGGCCGGGAACTCGTACACGGCCTCGCGCTCCCGCTCCAGTTCAAATCCGAAGTAATCCACCCTCCGTTCGAGGGCCAGTGGAGTTTGTTTGTGTTTGCCGTCAAATACCAGGCGGGCCGCACTCGTCGTCGCATATTTGCGAACGAGTGCGTGTGGAATATTCGTCCCTTCGATCGCGGCGCGCGGATTGCCATATGGATCAGCGAAGTAACGCAACGTGCCGCTGATCGCGCCCCAGCTACCGGCGACGCTCGTTTTCGACACGCGCGCGTCGTGGCCATCCATCGTGTGCTCATCAATTACCAGATCAAATGGCTGGATCTTGGCGAGCAGGTCCATGAACTGGCGTTCGATATGCTCGGTCACAATCGGCATCGTCGTCGGCAGCGGCAAGCCGACCGATCGAAAAACACTGGCCATGCCAAGGGCGGCGTCTTCCATCGCCTTCACCAGCACACCACGCCGGTCAGCCCACCGCTCAATGCTTTCGTCAAACTGATGCCGGGGGAGACCATAAATTTCCCCGATAAATCCGCATTTATGAAACGCTTCGGCGTAAACATTGTACGATGTCAGATTATCGCTCCCCTGCACAATCAGTCCGGCAAGATCACGATCCTCACGCGTCATCCGGTGGAGCGATTCGATGGCGCTCATCACCGCGACGTATGGGAGTAACGCGTCGTCGCAATGCACCAACAACTCGGCCCACGGACGATCGACCGGCATCGCCTCCACCGCTTTGCCATATCGCGACAGACGTCCGTTGTCGATAATGCCCCGCGACTCCAACAACGCCACTGCCTTGCGATAGCTCAGTTTGTCGAGCTCGACCGGTAAATCGAGTTCGTCGGCGCGCACACCAAGATCGGCACAGGTAAGTGCGACACGCTGGCTGTCCCCGGCGAGTTGGAATTCCGGCGCGGTCGGGCGAAGCGATGCAAACTGAATGTCGCGATCCGACAGAATGAACACGCGGCCACCGGCTACGCGCCCGTGGACACGACCGGCCATCTGTAAGAGTTCATTCGCACCGAGGTGCAACCGCGTCAGCACGTTGCGGCCGCGGTCCACAACATTCGCGAACCGCGTATCATCAATCACGACCGTATCCAAACCTTGGACATTCAGTGCGCTCTGGCCAGCCGCGGTCATCGAGAGGACGTACGGTTTATTGACGTCACCTTCAAGAAACGGCCGGATCACTCGAATCGGCTCGCCACCGTGATAGAACTGCGCGGTGATCTGTTTGAATCGTGCGCCGACGCTCGCCGCCACCTGTTCCACGCCCGCTCGCGTCGGCAGAAACACCCCTACGCCGCGCTTCTCCTTCATCACGCGGGTCAGAAAACGGTCGTCGAGAAAGTTCACCGGATTCGATCGCACGACTTCTACCACAGCGGCCTTCGCGGGATCGAAGGCACTGCTTTCCACAACACTCGCGGCATTGAGGTACCGCGCATAGAACGACGGGTCGACCGTCGCCGAGAGCCAGATGAATCGGCACCCGACCCGTTTGCCAAGGGCCAGGCATAACTCCAGTTCGGCGCTGGTCTGATGGATTTCGTCCACCACCAGTGTGTCCTGATCGCGAATGTCACCATCCTGAAACCACCGCCGGGCAATTCCCGTGGTCACGATGACCACATTCCACGTCGGTGATTCTGGCGTCGCCTCGCGCTCGCGGTTGATCACGCCCACGCGCAACTCGGTGGTCCCAAGTATTGCCTGTGCGATGGGTTTCACCGCCAGCGTTTTTCCCGTACCGGTCCCGGCGACAATCCCGAATCCCCGGCGCAAGGCGCCGCGCGGTGCATTCAGGTCTTCAGTATGGAATCCGTCGGCAAGTGCAAGCAGTTCTGCGCCACGCGACTGCCAGAGGACCGTCGGAATATCAAGCGTGAACGCCAACTCGATGGTTTCGCAAGCTGCTCGAGTCGGCGCTATGACGATGATGCGACGTGTGGGGCCGGAGCCGACAAAAGCATCGTGATCCGGCGGGAGATACGGGTCGCGAACGCGACGGAGCGGCGTGTCTAGTACTGCGGTTTCTCCGGCGGCTTCACTGGCGCCGGCATGGGCTGAGCGACTGGTTGAGGGCGCACCACAGTCGGTGGAGGCGCTGCCGTTGCGCGGGCACTGGCCGCGGCCGCTTGCACCTGTATCTGCCGCCGATCATTTGCCTCTGTGCGTTGCGCAGACTGTTCGGTGCGCACCGCTGAGGTTTCGGTGCGCGCCGGAGTTTGCTCAGGACGCTTGAGGTACGCGCGCTCGACCAGCTCGCTGCTTTGGCGATTCGCAATTCCTGGCTCCAGCGGCTCCAGCGTGCGAACTCGGGCCGCTCTGGAGAACGTCCCAAAGATCAACCGGGCGCCATTCCCCGGACTGTTCTTGATGGCGGTCGAGCAATCTGTCGGCGCCGGCTGTTGAGCAGCGGCCACATTGTCCAACCATACCCGACACATTCCGGCCGGCGGCATCGCCGACTTGGGGATGGCCTCATCCCTGCGCTCCTGCGCGCCAATCGGCATTGCCGCAAGCCCAAGAATCAAGGCAGTTGGAGTGACAAGCGAACGGAACGACAGCACGGTCCAACCTCCGATCAAATGCGGTAGGCGTCGATGCAAAGACGACGCACTTTTGCGGCCGCCACAATGTTACCAGTTTGGCGGCCCGACTGTACTACCCCCTGCCACATCCGAGGTTCATTGCTGGCGGTTTGCCGCGCAAATAGCGCGGGCGTCAGTTGCCAAAGGAAATCCCCAGCCGTCGGGCGGTGAGAACCAAGTCGTGCCCCAAATCCACCCGTTTCGGTTTCCCCAGCACTTGCTCGATCGGGATTGTCACAATGTCCGGCGACTGGAGGGCCACCATATGACCCCATTTGCCGTCCTCGACCGCCTTGACCGCCGCGCCGCCAAATCGGGTCGCCAGCAATCGGTCGTACCCGGTGGGCATTCCGCCACGCTGGAGATGTCCGAGCACGAGTGACCGGCACTCCTTGCCCGTCCCTTCATGAATCTGCCTCGCCAGCGTTTCCGCCACCCCACCAACTCGCTTCGCTTGCCCCGGGAGCGATGCCCCCATCACGGACTCGTAGCCGCCCCTTGGAAATGCCCCTTCCGCTGCGACGACAATTCCGAAATGCCGGCCACGACGATCGCGCAGCATCACGGCCTCGCACACACATTGAATATCATAAGGAATTTCCGGAATCAGAATCACGTGCGCCGCACCAGCCACGCCGGAATGCAGCGCAATAAATCCGGCACTCCTCCCCATAACTTCCATCACGATGACCCGATCGTGACTTTCGGCGGTCGTATGCAACTTGTCGATCGCTTCCATCGCCGTGTTCACGGCCGTGTCAAATCCGAAAGTCGTGATCGTGCCGCTGACGTCGTTGTCGATGGTCTTCGGCACACTCACCGTGCGCATCCCTTTCTGTGCGAGCCGCTGAGCGATCGCGAGTGAGCCGTCACCGCCGATTGAAATCACCGCGTCGATTCCGAGATTGCGGGCGTTCTCCACCAGCTCGTCCGAGCGGTCAATCTCGATGTGGCTACCGTCGGGTTGGCGCACGGGATAATGGAACGGATTTCCCCGATTGCTCGCCCCGAGAATCGTCCCGCCCAAGTGACCGATCCCGCGCACTTCGTCACGGCCCAACGGAATCACTTCGTCGTCGCCGAGCAATCCGGCGTATCCTTTTTTGATACCCAGCACTTCCCAGCCGCGGTCAATAGCGGAGAGCACGGCGGCACGGATGACGGCGTTTAGACCCGGGGCGTCGCCGCCACCAGTGGAGATCGCAATTTTCACAGGTGGGCGCGTTGCTTGAGAATGCCGAGTACTTCACCCGGCTGTGCGTGGCGTCGAAGAATTGATTTTTCGAAAATCGGCACGCCGTCGAGCGAAACTTCGAACCGTCCGCCGCTCGAGGGAATCATTCCCACGTCAGCATCCGGAAACATTTCGCGAATCGCGGCCGCCAGACCGACAGCCCTCGGCTCATAGTTTCAAACCGTGCAGTACTCGATCGTGACAATCATTGCTGCTCCAATGCTGAAGTCATGGAGGAAATATGGCGAATTTGCCACACGCCGCACATCGCTGCGATTCATGTCGTCGCGAATGCTGCGAGCGCGGCGGGCGTCACTAGCTCGGCCCATCGGGCGTACTGCGCGCCAGACGGGTGCAGTCCATCAGCCGCAAGCCAGTTGCCGCGCCGCTCCCGCGACGCCGTCGTGATGTCGACATAGCGTGCGCCCGCCGCCAGAGTTTCGTGACGATTGACCGCGTTGAACCCGTCGATGGCCTTACTTATTGCGGCGGGATCTTGCGCCGGTGATCCGGTGGTTTGCGCTCGTTGCGTCGCGAAGGGCGTCACGCCCCAATCGGGGATCGACACCACGACCACGTGTCCAACGTGGCCCCCCGCAAATCCGATTGCCTGAACAAACAACTCCACGAATTCCTGGTGGTACCGCTCGAGTGAGCCACCGCGATACTGATTGTTCACGCCAATTGACAGGCTCACCAATTCAAAGACCTGAGCAATCGATGCGATGGAAATGCCAGCCGCGAGTTCATCCGTCGTCCATCCCGTGCGCGCCACAATTTCGGGATCGTCGAGCATCACACCGTGCCGCCGCAACACCCGCGTGAGTTGACTGGGCCAGCATTGGTCGGGCGCGACTTGCTCGCCGACCGTGTAGGAGTCACCCAGCGCGAGGAATCGGCTCATTTCACGACGACGATGCCGGTCACATTGGCGAGGCGGGCGTTAGTCGTGTCTTGTTTGGCGAGCACCAGTTTCAGTGAATCAACCGCGCCCTGAAGTTCGGCAGTCTGCTGTCGCAATTGCGTGACGGCGTCGCCCAGCTCAATCATTTGCTGGGCGCGAGTCGCTTCGGCCTGCGGACTGGAGACACAGCCGGCGAGTGACAGCACGCCGGCGAGACGTACGACCATCCACAGTCTGGCATTTAATCGTGCGGCGAATGGCATCGGTGAATCTCCCAAGAGCGGTGCGATGGCGCGACGCGCAAAATCAATACGAGGCGCGGCAGGATGATAACGGCCCTGCCTGATCGAGAACGTATATCCGTTTGAACCTAATTGGGAGCTTGATGTGCGAGTCTTCCGGCGTGGTACCACGCTCGTTGAACTGGCAATTGTGATGACCCTTGTTGGAATATGCGCGGCGGTAGCCGTGCCGCACATCGCGGCGGTCACCGATCGCATGAGTGTACGCTCTGCATCCCAGGATGTGCTGCTTGCACTCGCGACGGCCCGCGCCGCGGCGACGCGTCGCGGTGACTATGCATCGTTTATCGCCGATCCGCGCACCGGTCGTGTGCGCGTCATCAGTGGCAGCGAAACACTGTTGGAGCGCAATCTCGCGAGCAGTCGCGGCGTTCGCCTCGAAGCGTCGCGCGAATCGATCACCTACGCGCCAACCGGACTCGGCTGGGGCGCCGCGAACACCACGGTCATCGTCTCACGTGGTGGTAGAACGGACACGATCTTCACTTCACGCATGGGTCGCGTGCGGCACTAATTATCGTCGCGCGTGAGCGCGACTAGCATTGCCCTATGGCGGCTTGTCCTCGCTTCGCCTCGGCCGATGGCCGGTCGGCGCTGCGGGCGCCGCCGGCGGGCAACGCCAGTCGCGCTCTGCCACCATTCGTGCGCACCGATGGTCAGTGAGACTGTGCACCGCGCAGCGTCAGGCTTCCACTCCGCACCAATGTGTGAAGCGAGCCCGTCCGGCACCGCCCACAGGTGGCGCCCGCAGAGAGTCCCCGGCCAACGGCCGAGGACGAACGAGGACAAGCCGCCGCCGGGCGGTGCCGGACGGGTGAGCGGGCGACTGCTAAGTCCCGAAATCGTACCCCGGCACCGAGATCCGCGGAATCTGCTGGCCGATCACCCGTTCGATCGTCCGCACCATCGCAATCTCGTCAGCACACATAAACGTGTACGCATCGCCCGTACTGGCGGCGCGACCCGTGCGTCCAATGCGGTGCACATAGTCTTCGGCTTGCTGCGGCACATCGTAGTTGATCACGTGCGTGATGCCCGAGATGTCCAATCCGCGCTGCGCAATGTCCGTTGCCACGAGTACGCGAAGCTTGCCACTCTTGAAATCTTCGAGCGCTTTGGTGCGCTGCCCCTGCGTTTTATCGGCATGCATCGCACCGGCTTTGACGCCGTCACGCTCGAGATGCTTGACCACGCGGTCGGCACCGTGCTTGGTGCGGGTGAACACGAGCACAGTGTCCATCGCCTTCTGTTTCAGCAATTCGGCGAGCAGCGCACTCTTCTTGTCTTTCGGGCACGGATAAACAAAATGCTGCACCGTTGTTGCGGCACCGGACCGGCGCCCGACCTGCACAACCACGGGCTTGCGCAGATATTTGCGCGCCAACGCTTCGACTTCCGGTGGCATGGTCGCGCTGAACAGCAGCGTCTGACGATACGGATGGAGTTGCGCGATGATCCGGTTGATTTGCGGGGCAAATCCCATATCGAGCATCCGGTCCGCTTCGTCGAGCACTAACACTTCGACTTCGTCGAACACCACGTTTTGCTTCTCGAGATGGTCGAGCAGACGGCCCGGCGTCGCCACGATAACGTCGACTCCGGCGCGCAATGCTTTCACTTGCGGCTCGTATCCCACTCCGCCGTATACCGGAATCACGTCGAGTCCGGAGTGGCGACCGTATTTCGTGAAGCTCTCTTCGACCTGCACGCACAGTTCGCGCGTGGGCGTCAGTATGAGCGCCCGAGTGCGGTGCGGACCGCCGATCAGACGTTCGATGATCGGAATGGTAAACGCTGCTGTCTTGCCGGTGCCCGTCTGCGCCAAGCCAATCAGATCGCGGCCTTTCAGTGCGAGCGGCACGGCCTGCGCTTGAATCGGTGTCGGCTTCTTGTAACCGGCGTCCGTTAGCGCTTCGAGCATTTGGGCGGAGAGCCCAAGATCGGCAAATGTGATGTCGGTGGTCGCGGCTTCGGCTTCGGCTAGCGAGGCCGATTCGGAAATCGCGGGGGTGATTGCTGCTGACTCTTCGGCCAGCGGTGCGGCCTTAGCGGCTCGCCGCGGCGCGCGAGGCGCCGCTGTTTTCGGTGTCATTTCTTTCGCTCGTGAAGTATTGGCTTCTCTTCGGTGAGCCAATGCCTCCGCGAATCGGAGAATCGGCCCAACGGGACCCGTGGAGCGTTGCGACGCTGCCGGCCGGCCTATCCCGTTGCCAGAAAGCTAATGGAATCAGGGAGCGATGCCAACGCTGCACGCTGCTACCTGCACGCTGCAACCTGCACGCTCCATCGGTTCACTATACCCCGGTCAGGAACCCCAAAAGCATCCGGTTAACGAGCTCGGGAACCTCTTCCATCACTACATGTCCCCCGCCTTCGATCCATTCCAACCGCCCCTGCGGCAGCACGCTGACGAGCCGCTCCGCGTGCACCGGTCGTACCGTCCGATCCTGTGTTCCGAAAACGATCAGAGTTGGCGTTTTTACCGTGCGAATCCGGTCATCGGCAATTGGCGCCCACTCGAATTCCCGCAGCATTTGTAACTGGGCTCTCACCACGTCCGGAAACTGCGACGGGGCCCAGTACTCGTCCACGTCGCGTTCAGTGAACCAACCAATCTTGCCCCACACGCGGCGCTGCACGATGTCGACCATTTGGCGTGTGACCAAAAGCGACGCAAGGGCGCCTGGCAGCGACGGCAAAAATGGTGCAAATGTTTGGCCGGGCGGAATGTCGCCGAATCCAACCGGGCCAAAGAGTGCCACGCGGGAGATTCGCGTTGGCGCCCGAAATACCATCTCCATGGCAATGCGGCCGCCCATCGACTGGCCGATCACCTGCACGCTGTCGAGTGCAAGGGCATCGCACAACATGAGTGCGCGCTCAGTAAAGGCGTCGACGGAGTAGCTCCCTTTTTCCTGCGGTGCATCGCTCAGGCCGTGACCAGGCAAATCCGGCACGTAGACGCGAAACCCGGCGGCGGCCAACGCGGGAATTGTCGCGCGCCACAAATACGCCGAAACCGCCCAGCCATGGAGCAACAATAGGGGCGGGCCGTCGACCGGCCCGGCCACCAATAAGCGTTGTGTCAGGCCATCGGCGAGTTGCACCCGCCGGACCGCGATGTCGTCGCGGCCCGCGGGAAACCACGCTTCGGGAGCGAGACGGTCGGTCAGATCAGTTTGACGGGCCGGCCGCTCAACCGCGCGATCAACCCAATGCGGAACGTCATGTCTGCCCAACGCTCGTCACCGCCATGCGGCGATTCCAACGGATACGCCGACCATATCCACGCTGACGAACTCCGCGGTATCGCCAACCCCTTATGCGGGTGCCACACACCGTCACGACCGCAATCATCGACGAACCGTTCGTACATCTTCGACCAGTTATCGTTGCGGCGCAGAAATCCAAAACGACTGATGAGTTCCAGCCAGCCCATCGCCGCCGGGACGTCGTCCTCCACCGCATTGCGATGTGGCAACTTGTCGCCAAGCACCATCAGTGGCACCGGCACAATTTTTTTGCCGACCACCTGCATCTGCTCTTGGCGCGGCAAAGCCCGCGTCAGCCAACGGTACAGCAGTTCCATTCCTTCGAAATGCTCGCTGCGGAAGAGTGGCATATGCGCCCACATCTGCAGGGCGTAAATCGATGGCGGGAACGCCTCCGGCGACAACACCTGCTGATTGCCAACGCGAATCCACGGCTTGGCCGCAACCGGCGATTTTAAAAACTCCATCATCCGGTCAAGGGTCCGTCGCGCCGCACCGCGCAAACGCGGATCAGACTCGAAGCCGGCCTGCGCCAGCGCCGATCCCGCCGCCTCGCGCAACGTTTGGCGAACCATCAACCGCTCTTCTTCCGTCTTTCCTTTGGCGAGCACTTTCGGCCCAAGCTCGAACAACAATGCCGGATCGTTGTCTTCGGCAAGCAACCGGAACAGAATCCGCCGCGCCTGATTGACCGGCGGCGAATCTTTGTCCCAACCGTATTCCAGGAGCCGCCGCAATGCGTGCACCGTGCCGACACCCTCGAATCCGTCCGACCGCGCAGGCGGAACGGTGAGCATGGAGTCGTTCCACACGCCCTCGAGCGACTGCCCAACCGCCAATTCAAGCGCTGGCCGGTATGAATACGGCAAACTGTGGAACGCCGAACTCAGTCCAGTCGTGTGTTTCGCTACTTCAATGGTGGCTCGATACTGTATCGGAGGCGACGCATGGTCCAAAAGCCATCCGATCGGAAAACAAACAGCCGAAAGTGGCGGTGGAGGAGGCGGAAACTGTGAAACTATGGGAATTGAAGGTGCGGTCAATTTAGGACGCCTTGTCGTAAGCTGTTATTTCACAATGAGTTACGTAACACAATGGCTATTCTTTACAATACATCCCGTAAGGATATCATTTTTCAGTGATTGCGCTAGGCCGTTAAGTTGTGGCAATGAGAGGTGAATTCGTCGATCTGGCCGGCAATCGGCTGTATTACTACGCCGCCGGAACCCGCGGGGCGGGTGAACCGGTGGTCTTTTTGCATGGATTTCCTGCTTCGTCACACCTTTGGCACGCCGTGGTCCCCGAAATGCCTGATGGGCACCGGCTGGTTTTGGTTGATATGCTCGGTTTTGGGCGAAGCGATCGCGCTGATGTCGCGGATTTGACCGTTCGGGCGCACGCCGAACGCACTCGCGCGCTAATGGACGAACTCGGCATCGCGTCGGCATGTTTCGTCGGCCACGGCATGGGGGGATCGGTCGCACAAGCCGTGGCGCTCGCGTTTCCCGAGCGCGTAACTCGACTTTGCCTAGTGAACTCCACGGCATTTGAGTGTTGGCCTCGCCGTGCCGCGCTCATGGCACGAGTTCTCTCCGCGACACCTATTGCCCGGATGCTCGGAGCACCGCTGCTCTCCGGCCTCGTGCACGGATCACTGTTGTCCGGCTTCGTCGACCAGGAAATAGGCCGCCACGCGCTCGACAAATATCTCGGCGCGTTTAACTCGCGACTCGGTGTTGATGTACTGGTGGCGCAACTTCGCGCCATGCACGATCCGGCCGTGGAGATCATCGGCGCAGAACTCGGCCGCATCACGCAGCCGACCGCGATCCTTTGGGGGCAACGTGATCCATATTTGCCCGTTGCGCTCGCCTACAGACTGCAGCGGGCTATTACCGGCGCCACAGTCGAGATCGTCGAAGGCGCCCGACACTTCACTCCCGAAGACGCGCCGGAGCGCGCCGCGGCCGCCATCGCCCACCTACTGCGCCGATAGCGGCAATCCCGAAAACGCACCGAGCGTTCAGCGGAATGCGTCCGGCGAATTACAGCCGTCGCACCTCGTTCGCCGCTTCGATCACACGCCCAATGTCTTTGGAGAGCGCCCGCGCTTCCTGCGTAGCGCCCGTCGACGCATCCAGCTTGGCGTCCACATTACTTGACCGGAGTTTGAACAGGTCGAGTTTTATCGTCTGCAGAATGAGCGACGCGCTTTCCATCTGTTGCGCATTCGCATCGCGATGGCGCACCAAATCTTTCAGCGTAACCTGCTGTCGCTCGAGAAGCTGCAACCGCCGGTCGCGATCCGGAGCGTCTTCCGGTGTGGCGCGCACGGCCGCCACACGCTGGTCGAGTCGCGCCAGCGCCTCGGGCGATGCGTCGCTGTCGAGCTGATGCAGCGTCTGCGCGAGTGAGCGTACGCGCTCGACAAGCGTGTCCACAGTCGGGCGTATCTCCGGCAGCATCTCACGGTCCGCCGGCGAAAGGCCGGCCAGCACTTGGATAATGACCGCTTTCGATTCTGCCGCGTCGCGGATCGCCGCACCGTGCGGACCGTCGAGCACTTCGCGCGGAATGCCGGCCAAATCGGCGGAGGCAATACGCGGTGCCGTTAGCGGCGCCTGGACTCCCCGCGATTCCGGAAGTTGCGTTGCGGCTACAGGCTCCGTCATCGGCTGACGCGTAAACAGGCGGCGCAGCGGAATACCGTCAATCCAGAGTGAGCTGACCTTCGAAACCACGCCAAAGCCCATGCCGATTGCCGGGAACAAAAACCAGAGAAAATTCGGGGCAGTGAGCAGGTTGATCGACGCCAGCATGCCGGTCGTGCCGACATATCCCAAAATGGAGCGCTGCACGCGCCGGATGCGTTCTTCCGGTGTAAGATTGGCCCGCTTGTCGCGCAGGCGATCTTTTAGATCGCGCTTGGTGAACCGCGCCTCTTGGCGCATATCATCCAGTTCGCCACGTTTTTCTTTGCGCCATTCGCGCTGCTGGTCTCGCCATTCCCGGAGCGCATTCTTGTTGTATCCCTGCGATGGGGAATTCAACATGCTATTGATCCGCTCAGGAAATATCGGCAGCCCGAATTCGCGACGATCGGGTTCGTTGGGCGCGTAATTCGCTCCCTGTGCGCGCAACCGCTCGAGCGCGCTGTCCGCGCCGCCGTCTGTAGCACTTGGTCGCTGAGACGTGCGGACGCTCGGACCGACGGCGGCACCAGCGGCGAGGGCATCGCGGAACGCCGACGCATCGGGCCAACGATCGTCGCGCCCTTTGGCCATGGCCCGCTCGATCGCGGCCACCAGATTCTTCGGAAGATCCGTACGCAGTTCGCGCAGCGGTCGCGGACGTTCACTGATATGCTTCATCAGCATCGCCGGCGTGTTCGCCGCTTGATGCGGCAGTTCGCCCGCCAGCATCTGGTAGCCGACAATTCCCAGCGAATAAATGTCGGCGCGACCATCTACATCGCGTTCGCCCATCGCCTGCTCCGGACTCATATACGCCGGCGTTCCAACGGCAATGCCGGTCACGGTCAGCCGCGAGTCGCCTTCGGCCGCGCGGGCAATACCGAAATCGGAAACCAGCGCGCGCCCGGTGGCCGCCTCCATCAGAATATTGTCCGGCTTCACATCACGATGGACCACGTGGTTCGCGTGCGCATAGGCGAGCGCATCGGCGACTTCACGTAGCACCCGGCGCACGGTCTCGACATCCGGCCGTGGCGAGTGCACCAGTTGCTGCGCAAGCGTCTCGCCCTCGACCAGTCCCATAGCGAAGAACACGATTCCGTCGAGTTCGTCCACGGCATAAATGGGCACAATGTTCGGATGCGACAACTGCGCCGACATTTGGGCCTCACGCAGAAAACGCGACTTCACGTCGTCGCGAAACGCGAGCTCCGGCGGGAGCACCTTGAGTGCAACCTTCCGGCGCAATCGCACGTCGCGGGCACGGTACACCACAGCCATGCCGCCGCGGCCAATCTCCTCTTCAACCGAAAAGAGCGCGCCGACGGCGCGCTCCACGCGGTCGCGTAGCGCATCGCGGCCGTTCATGATGCGCCGGGTGCCGCCCGGCCATCGCGCCGCGCTCCGCCACGCGGCAACACGCGAGCGAGTTCATCGGCGACATACACCGCGCTGTCCACTTCTCGAGCCAGCGCCGCCGCCTGCTCGGCGACCGACGTCACATGTTGCCACGTCTGGCCACCGGCTTTGAACCGCAGTAAATCAAAACGCATGTTTTGCAGCGCCAGCGCGCAGCTGTCGAGTTTGCCTTTAAGTTCATCGCGCCGTCGCACCAAATCGGCCACCGTGCGCCGTTGCCGTTTGAGAAACGCCAGCCGCCGTACCCGCTCTTCACTGGCGATCCGGTCGAGCGGATTCGCCTGCGATTCGAGCAGTGTGATTTCCTTATCAATCGATTCGGCCGACTGCAGACCAGCGGCGCGATCGAGTTCGGACAACGCACCGACGATGCCCACCACGTTGGCACTTAGTGTCTGCGCCGCCTCGATAACGCCCGGGATGCGCGCGCGATCACCTTTGGGCAACGACTCGACCTGTCGCAAAATTTCATTGCGATCACTGATCGCCTGCCGCGCCACCGCCGCGTGCTGACCGGACCCCAAGGCGGCACTTTCGGCCGCTTGAATCTGTATCGGACGCCCACCAACGGGCGTGGACGGCGTAAACAATCCGGGCGAGTCAATGCGTTGTCGGTGACGTTCGCGCACTTCTGCACGCTTTTGTTTGTTCCAGTACGCTTGCACTTCGTCGACAAGTTCTCCGGTCACGTCCATAATCATCCGGTCGCGAGGCTGACGAAACACATCATGCCAGTCGTAGCCATCGCTCCACAGTTTTGCATACTGGAAGGCCATCCACACGGCCACCATGCCAAGTAGACCAGTGACATTTACAATCCCGAGAATCGCCAGAATTATCACGGCGCCGCCGACCACCAGGAACGGCGCCAGCCGTTTCCGGAACTTGACGACGGCCGGCGCGTCCCAGCGTCCCAGCTCTGCTTCGGAGGCTACATAGGCGCCGGTGGATCCGGTCAACATTGGCCGCACGGCATTCGCGTACGCCGGCTCGAGCCCCGTCGGGGCGCGGGGCACCGGCAGATTCGGCACCTCACCCGTGTCCAGCGCGGTGACCAACGCCTGCGCGTTTCCAAAGCGGTCGTCGGGACTCTTTTCGAGACACAACATCACGGCTCGTGCTAAATCGGGCGGCACTCCGGCAATCCGTTGGTCAATTGGCACAGGGCGCTCAGACAGATGCTTCACCAGCAGCGCCGGAGTGTTATTGGCCACGAACGGCAACTCACCGCACAGCATCTGATAGGCGACGACACCGAGCGAATAGAGATCGCTCCTGCCGTCGAGATCACGATCACCAGCGGATTGTTCAGGACTCATGAACGCCGGCGTGCCAATGGCCACGCCAGTGGCGGTGAGCCGAGCGTCACCGCCTTCGGTGATCGCGCGGGCAATTCCAAAATCCGTTACCATCGGCCGGTTGTTTAGCGCGTCGAGCAAAATGTTATCCGGCTTGATATCCCGATGCACCACGCCCTGGGAGTGCGCGTAGGCGAGAGCATCCGCCACGGCACGAAGGACGCGGCGCACCTCAACAGGATCCATCGGCCCGCGATCGTGAATCCGTTTGGCCAGATTGTCGCCATCGATATACGCCATGACGAAGTAGACGAGTCCGTCCTTTTCGTCGACGCTGTAAATTGGTACGATATTCGGATGCGACAGCTGGGCCGCCGTTTCGGCCTCCTTCAGAAAACGCGAACGAATTTCCGAACGGAACGCCAACTCAGGCGGGAGCAATTTGATCGCGACGGTCCGTTTCAGACGCCGGTCTTTTGCCCGGTAGACAATGCCCATGCCTCCGCGCCCAATCTCACGGTCCAGTTCATACGTCGCGTCGAGCGAGCGCTCAACATGCGAACGCAACTCGGCGTCGGATTGGGTAATGCTCGGTTCTGGCAATTGACAGAGAAAAAGGGGGCGATCAGACGCTAGAATAGCACTCTGGCGTCTTACAATACAACTCTGTACGGGATGAAGAGTTGTCATACAGTACGTCACAACGGCCACCTAAAGTTGCAATCCCCGCCAGTATGTCGTAACTCAGGCTGGAACGTGACTTGCAAGTAGTGTCCTTGGAATTGAACCAATAGCGGGGCCGGCGGCGTACCACTCTAGAGCCCCATTCAGCCGAAATCAGCGCGCAGGAGCTGCGACACATATGAGCACACGACAGACACTTCCCGTTCTTCCCCTGCGAGGGACGGTTATTTTCCCCGGATTGACGGCGCCC
>JANYBD010000129.1 GCA_025360995.1 Gemmatimonadota bacterium | reverse complement strand
TGATGTGCTCCCCGCCACGTTCGAGGCGTGCGAGCCACTGCTCGAAAAGCCGATGACCGATGATTTAGCGGGACGCTCTTTCGCACGCTCGCGAACCACAGTCGTGGCGTCGCTCGCCGATTCGATGCGCGCTGCTGGGGTTGCGGCGATGGTGTACCCGACGATGCCATTCAATGCGCCACGCGCTGTCGACAAATGGCCTGATATTCGCACGGCGCTTGGCTATGGCAATTGGCTTGGGTTGCCGGAGGTATCAGTGCCAGCAGGACTCGGCGCGGATGGAATGCCGGCGCTCAATTTGTCGGTTGTCGGGTTGCCGAATAGCGACGCGCGTGTGCTGGCCTTTGCACATGCGTACGAGCGGCAGTCGCGGCGATTTGTAGCGCCGTCTCGAGCGGCCTGGTGATCGCGACGCGTTGCCTGCGATTTGCATTCGAAGTTAGGATTAGTAGGGGCAGGCTTCAACGCGAACGGGCAATCACACGAGCTAGTCCGATGAAGATCGAAAAAGAGATGAGCAATCCGACCCCTGGGGCGCCGGAACACAACGGGTCATTTTGGACCCGGCGTGTGATTGCGCCGATCGTCCGGCAGCTCAGGCAAGGAGTTACGCCCGAGCAGGTCGCGCTGACGATCGCGCTCGGACTCGTCATCGGCATGTTTCCGATCCTCGGCGCCACGACGATCCTCTGCGGCATCACTGCTGCCATGCTGCGCCTCAATCAGCCGATTATCCATTTGGTCAACTACTTCGCCTACCCGGTGCAACTCATCACGCTCATTCCGTTCTACCGAGCCGGTGAATCCCTTTTCAATCGGCCGCACCTTCCGCTCTCTATCCCGATGCTGATGGCCCGGTTCCGTGCCGACACCGGCAAGTTCTTTTTGGATTTCGGCATGATCGCGGTGCAGGGCATGGTGGTCTGGTGCATGATCGCGCCGTTCGCGATTGCGGCGATCTATTACCTCGCGCGCCCATCGCTACGACTGCTCGCGCGTCGTACGCAAGCGGTGCGTGATGTATGAAGCGGCTTACATTTCATAGCGCGTACGCAGCGAGAAGAAGATTGATACACAGCAGTGCGAATGCCGGAACCATGGCGGAAATGGGATCCCGAATCCGTATGCGAACCAGTACCGCGACCAGCATCATCACCGCGAAGCCGCCGGCCGATAGCACGAGGAGAGGACGGAAGATGAAACCGGCGAGAAGTCCAAGGCTGCCGAGTATCTGAATCGTTCCAGTGAGGACGCGCAGGCGAGCCATGCCGTATCGCTCGAACTCCACCACCATGCTCGGCGAGCGCAAGGAGAATGTGCCATACCAAGCGAACGCGACAATGGAAATGCCCTGCGCAATTGCTGTGATAAGTTGCATTGTGTCTGCGTGGATGTAGAGTTCAATTTACCCACCGCGACGCTCTTTCGCCTACCGAACTGGAGCCACCATGCAAACACTTATTTACGTCCTGCAAATCGCGGCAGCGCTCGGCCTGCTAAACGTGTGGCTCCTGCGGTTCAATCAACGAACCGCCTACCGCGGTGGAAGCGCGGGCTCGATGCGGGAGGAATTCGTCACTTATGGACTTCCGGGGTGGTTTGCCTATGTGATTGGGACACTTAAAGTAGGGTCGGCAATCGCCCTGATCGTCGGGATCTGGATGCCCGTCCTTGTCCTTCCTGCGGCTGGACTCATCAGTGTTTTGATGCTGGGAGCACTCAGCATGCACATCAAGATTCATGATCCACTGAAGAAAATGTTGCCCGCGCTTGGCATGTTAGCGCTTTGCCTTGGCATAATCTGGGTTGTGCTTCGCTGAGCGCTTAGGCACCGCTCACATATCGTCGCGTTCCGAGTCGCGTAGGCGCTGGCCGAAGGCTGGGCGGCGCAACAACTTGGCGACTTCCCTAGACTGCACCGTGGCGGAGAATTGGCTGACCGAGTTGAAGTCGCGAATGAGGCGATGAGTATGTACTTGTCGTCGCGACAATGACCATTGTCGCGGTGCTTCGCGATGTGTTGGATTGCCGATCGGTGCGGATTTGGTAAGTTTTGGGCGACCTCACCATCCAATCCAATTTTTATGCGCCGTCTACTCTTTTTTGCCGCCATCATCGGTCTCGCCGCATGTCGCCCCGCCGTTGCTCCCGGTGGCGGTGATTATCTCTTTGTGTGGGCGGGGGACTCCGCCGAGAAGGCGAGCGATTTCCTTGCGGTGATTGACGCGAATCCTGCGTCGGCGAAATACGGGAGCGTTGTGACCACGCTCCCGGTCGGCGCTGTGGGTACGCATCCGCATCACACTGAAGCGGAAATGCCCGCAGATGGGCATCTGCTGGCGAATGGA
>JANYBD010000127.1 GCA_025360995.1 Gemmatimonadota bacterium | reverse complement strand
GGATACTCCACGTGTGTCAGCATGGCATGTAGAGCATGGCCAAATTCGTGAAACATGGTTTTGACGTCATCGCTCGAGAGCAGGGCGGGCTGGCCGCCCGCCGGCTTGGTGAAATTCGCGACATTAAAAATTACCGGCTTTGTTTTAAATAGGCCGATGCCATCCACAAATGAATTTTCCCACGCGCCGCCGCCCTTGTTGTCGCGCTTGAAATAGTCGCAATACCAGAGCGCCATCGAACTCCCATCGGCGTCGAACACTTCAAAGACCCGAACGTCAGGGTGATATCGCGGCAGATCGTTCCGTTCCTTGAACGTGAGACCATACAGCTGTGTCGCCGCAAAAAACACACCATCCTTGAGCACACGGTCGAGCTCGAAGTACGGCTTGATCTGCGACTCGTCGAGTGCGTACTCGGCCTTTCGCACTTGCTCGGCGTAATACTGCCAGTCCCACGGCGCGAGCTTGAAGCCGCCATTCTGTGCGTCAAGGAGCGTCTGCATTTTCGCCGCCTCACCGCGCGCCCGACCCGTCGCTGCGGGAACGAGATCGGTGAGCAGTTTGATCGCCGTCTCCGGCGTGTGCGCCATCTGGTCGTCAGTCACATACGCGGCCAATGATGGAAAGCCAAGCAACTTCGCGCGGTCGGCACGCAGTTGGGCCAGGCGCCGGATGATGGGACGCGTATCATTACTATCGCCGAGTTCGGCGCGCGTCGTTGACGCCCGGAACAGCCGTTCGCGGACGGACCGGTTCTTGAGTGATGCTTGAATGGGTTGTTGAGTTGTGTTTTGCAGCGGGAAAACCCATTTCCCGTCGAGCTTGCGGGACTTAGCCGCCGCGTCGGCGGCGGCGATCTCAGAGTCATTGAGTCCGTCGAGCTCCGCTTTGTCGGTGATCACGAGTGCGCCTGTTTTTGCTGCGGCCAACAAATGATTTTTGAAATTTGTAGAGAGCGCCGCTTCCTCTTTATTGAGTGTGCGCAACTTCGCCTTGTCGGAATCGGCCAACGCGGCGCCAGCGCGCACGAAATCGCGATAGTATCGCGCGACGAGGAAACTTTGACCGGCGCCCAACTTGAGACTGGCCCGACGGTCGAACACGCTCTTGACGCGTTTGAACAGCGTGTCGTTGAGGTGGATCGCGTCGCCGTGCGCGGCAAGACGCGGCGTTTCGGCTTCTTCGACTTTCTGTAAGGTGTCGTTGGTGTTGGCCTGCGTGATCGCAAAAAACACATTCGCGGTCCGCGTCAGAAGCGATCCGGACTTCTCCAATGCGATAATAGTGTTCTCGAATGTCGGTTGCGATGTGTCTGCGACAATCGCGTGTACTTCCGCGAGCTGTCGGCGCATCCCTTCGTCGAGCGCCGGCTGGTAGTCTGCGTTCGTAATTTTGTCAAACGGTGGGGCTTGGAAGGGCAGGGTGCTGACGTTGGCAAACGGATTGGCCGGCCCGAACGCGGCGACGGTCGGTGTGCCGGGTGGCGTGTCGCGTTTGCAGGCGACCGCCAATAGCGCAAGGGCGCAGGCAGAAAAGTGGAGGGATTTCATTTAGATGTATGTAGAGGAAGCCGTCCTATGGAGAGTAGCAATTAACCAGTGCCGAGCAATGGTGCCGAGGCGGTACTATATGAACGCGATCCCGGAATTGTGACCTGCTTGGCACAGCCGGTTGAACGCGTTGGGCTGTATCTTAGTGTCGCTATGAGTCCTGCGACGCCTGCCGACAGCATTATACGCGAGAAGCCAGTCCTAGTCTGGGTGCTCGTGCCATTCCTGGCCACCGACGACCCGACGCTCGACTATTACAACGACTATAGCCAGAGCAAAGACGAGTTTAGCCGAGCGTTTACGGAGTTGGGTCTCGAGTGGCGCTGGCAACCGGTGACAGCGCAAGACTACCGGACCGTAATAGACCGCATCGTTCACGAGACGGTCCTCCATACGCCGGTGATGTTCAATCTGTGTGATGGCGACGAGACCAATGGCGTTCCGGGGATTTCCGTCATTCAGTATCTCGACGAAATCGGAGTGCAGTACACGGGGGCGGACGAGCAGTTCTATCGTATCACGACGTCCAAAATCGACATGAAACACGCCTTCGACCAGGCCGGTGTGCCGACGCCTCCGTGGGAAGTGGTCGCCTGTGATAGCGCATCACTCACCGCCGTGTTCACGCGACATGGCACGCCGTTGATCGTGAAGCCCGCGGTGTCGGCGGGCAGTATGGGAATCACGATTAAGTCTGTCGTCGCGACCGAGGCGGCGCTGCGGGAGCAACTGCAACTGCTGCAGGATGGATATCGCGGCTGGGATCTCGCGAGCGGCGGCGTGATTGTGGAGCGATACATCACCGGGCGGGAATTCACCACGCTGATCGTCGGATCTGGCGGTGCGGCGAAGCAATGCACAGTATATCCGCCCGTAGAACGGGTTTTCCATGAAGCATTGCCGCCTACGGAACAGTTCCTTTCGTTCGACCGCCTTTGGGAAGTGTACGAACGGGAATCATCGCTCGGCGATGGTGAATATTTATGGCAATATCAGGCTGCTCCGGCGGCGCTGCAGCAACGCATCAGTGAGGTGAGTTTGGCTGCGTATACGGCGGTGGGAGGGCGGGGCTATGGGCGCGTGGATCTTCGCATGGACGCAGAAACCGGAGCGCTATACGTTCTGGAGGTCAATGCGCAATGCGGATTGTCGGAGGATGAAAACTTTACGTCGAT
>JANYBD010000126.1 GCA_025360995.1 Gemmatimonadota bacterium | reverse complement strand
GGAAGATAGCACCCATTTTCGATTGTCGAACCCCACCTCAGGCCCCTAGATTTCCGGTATGGTCACCAAGCCCGATGTGCCAGCCGATGACCCCGTAAAGGTCGCAGAGTTCGAGGCCCGGATCGCCAATGGCGAGTCGATTGAGCCCAAAGACTGGATGCCGGAGCGCTATCGCAAGCAGCTCATTCGGATGATGTCCCAACACGCGCATTCCGAGATCGTCGGGATGCTGCCGGAAGGGAACTGGATCACGCGCGCGCCGAGTTTGCGCCGGAAGCTGTCGCTGATCGCGAAGGTACAGGACGAAGCGGGGCACGGACTTTACATCTATTGTGGTACCGAGACCCTTGGCGTGGACCGGCACGAGTTGGTCACACAGTTATTGAATGGCACCGCGAAATATTCGAGCATTTTTAATTATCCGACGCTGAGCTGGGCCGACATTGGCGTGATTGGTTGGTTTGTGGACGGCGCGGCGATTGTGAATCAGACGGTGTTGGCGAAGGCATCGTATGGACCGTACGCACGGGCAATGATTCGCGTGTGCAAGGAAGAGAATTTTCATAAGCGGCAGGGCTATGAAATCTGTTCTGTGTTGGCGTCCGGAACTCCGGCGCAGAAGGCGATGGTGCAGGACGCCGTCAATCGCTGGTGGTGGCCGTCATTAATGATGTTCGGGCCGAGCGATAAGGATTCACCGAACTCGGCGGATTTGCTCCGCTGGAAAATCAAACGATTCTCGAACGATGAACTGCGGCAGCGGTTTGTGAATCTGACGGTGCCGCAGGCGATGGCGATTGGGTTGACCTTGCCGGACCCCGATCTGCGCTCCGATGAGAGCGGTAGGGAATGGAGTTTTGGCGAGATCGACTGGACCGAGTTTTTCGAAGTGGTCGCAGGGAACGGTCCCTGCAATAAGGACCGGCTCGCGGCACGGAATGCCGCGCAAAACGAAGGGGCGTGGGTTCGCGATGCGGCCGAGGCATTTGCGGCGAAGCATCGTGAGCGCGTGGCCGGGGCGGCGTAGCGATGACTGATGGCGCTTCGCAGTGGCCGCTATGGGAGGTGTTTACGCAAGAGAAACAAGGTGCGCCCCACGAGCACGCCGGTTCGTTGCATGCGACGGACGCTGAGCACGCGCTGCAGAACGCGCGTGATGTGTATTCTCGGCGTGGCGAGGCAATAAGCCTTTGGGTGGTGCCGTCGACGGCGATTACCGCGTCGATGCCGAAAGATGCTGGACCGTTTTTCGATCCAGGGAATGACAAGGCATATCGGCACCCGCAGTTTTATAAGAGTCCGAAGGGAGTGAAGGGGCTGTGAGTACTCCGGCGCCGGCTCCGGCTCCGTCGGTGGCGGGCCCGCGGGAGGGGCCGGCGGAGAATCCATTGTTCGAGTTCGCCTTGCGGCTCGGCGATGACCGTTTGGTGTTGGGGCACCGATTGAGTGAGTGGTGTGGTCACGGGCCGATTCTCGAAGAAGACATTGCGCTGGCGAATATCGCGCTGGATTTGGTAGGGCAGGCGAGCGCGCTGCTTAAGCTCGCTGGCGAAATCGAAGGGAAGGGACGCGACGAAGATGGGCTCGCGTATTTTCGAGAGCCGATCGAGTATCGGAACGTGCAAATGGTGGAACTGCCGCGCGGCGATTTCGCGTTTACGATCGTGCGGCAGTTTTTGTTTGATGCGTATAGCGTGTTGATGTTGGATGCCCTGTCACGGTGCGGCCATCCGACGCTTGCCGCTCTCGGGGCGAAGTCGTTGAAAGAAGACACCTATCATTTGCGGCATAGTTCGGAGTGGATGCTGAAGCTCGGGGACGGAACGGCCGAGAGTCGGACCCGTGTGCAGGGCGCGCTCGACGAGTTGTGGCGGTTTAGTGGTGAGCTGTTTGAGAGTGATACAGTTTTTGCGGCCGTTGCGGGTGAAGGCATTACCGTTGATATGGAAGGGGTTCGCGCGCGCTGGCAGACGATGGTCGCTGATGTTGTGAAGCGCGCGACGCTCACGTTGCCGACGGGCACACAATTCGCGACCGGTGGACGGCGCGGCCGCCACACGGAATATCTCGGACATTTGCTTGCCGAAATGCAGAGCGTCGCGCGATCACATCCTGGGGCGAAGTGGTAGCGCGCTCGGCGCCGCCGACACGCGATGAGGTGATGCGCATTCTCGGTGAGGTGATGGACCCCGAGGTGCCGGTCATCAGTGTAGTGGAGTTGGGGATCGTTCGAGAAGTGGTTGTCGATGGTGCACGCGTGACCGTTACCGTGACGCCCACATATTCCGGATGCCCGGCATTACAAGTGATCGAGGACGATATCCGATCCGCGCTAGTGGCTCACGGAATTGATAAAGTGAAAATCGAAATGGTTTATGCGCCGGCATGGACGACGGATTGGATCGGGCCGGAAGCCCGTGAGAAACTCCGGGTGTTTGG
>JANYBD010000080.1 GCA_025360995.1 Gemmatimonadota bacterium | reverse complement strand
GTCGGGCTCGGCGGCTCTTTCGTCGCCCGAATCACCGGCTTTTCTTTGGCCAGTCGCATTGCCTCGGCTACGGCACGCTCCAACTGCGTGTCGTGCCCGGCAATCGTCTCCTTCGGCCAGTTCTCGACGTCAATATCCGGGGAAGTCCCTTCATTCTCCACGGCCCATTTTCCATCGCGGGCGAAAAACCCGCCGCGCGGCGCAATCATCGCGCCACCATCTACGAACGCTGGCGTGTCCCATGTTCCAACAAGCCCGCCCCACGTCCGCTTCCCAACCAACGGGCCCACATGCCGATGTTGAAACATGTACGGCATCAGGTCGCCACCAGACCCGGCCATTTCATTAATGATCATCACCTTCGGCCCCCAAATACCCGCCGCCGGCGACGTAAACGGAAAGCGTTCACCAACGGGATTGTTGAAGTAGCCATCGAAGTCGCGCTGCAACAGATCGACGATATAATCCGCCGCCGATCCGCCGTTGTTGTACCGCTCATCGATAATCGCGCCCTTTTTGTCTTGCTGCGCGAAATAATACCGATTGAACGACACGTATCCCGGTTGCGCCGTACTCGGCAGGTACACATAGGCCAACGTCCCGTGCGAAAGTGAATCGACCGTCCGCCGATTTTTTTCCACCCAGGCACGCGTGCGCAATCCGCCTTCGTTTGAGATTGGCACCACGGTCACCCGACGCGCGCCATCCATCACCGGACGCGACGACACAGTAAGCACCGTCTGCCGATTCGCTGTTCCGTCCAGCAACTGATAAATATTGTCCGAGCCTTTCAGCTCAACGCCGTTAACCGCGAGCACGTATTCACCGGCACGCACTTCCGCTCCCGGTGCCGACAGCGGAGCGCGCAACTCCGGATTCCACGATTCCGCGTCATACACTTTGGTGATGCGGTATCGGCCACTCTCCACGGCAACGTCTGCGCCTAGTAGACCACCCGTCCCCGGTGCGACCTCCGGCATGTCACCACCGCGGACGAACGAATGCCCAATCGCAATCTCGGCGCCCATCATGTCCAACAGATAATTGAGATCGGCGCGATGGTTCACCGATGGCAACAAGGCTCCGTACATCTGCTTCATTTTTGGCCAGTCGGTGCCGTGCAAATTCTTGACGTAGATATAGTCGCGCTGAATACGCCACCCTTCATTGAACATCTGCGTGAACTCGGAGCGCGGATCCACCAGCATCCGGAGTTGCACCGCAAGCTTGCCAGCACCCGGTGCCGGTACCGCTTTGTCGGCATCAACCAGGAACAGTCCGCCCGCCGCACCCGGCGCACGATACAACAGTTTGTGTCCATCAGCGCTGACGGTGTAGCTCACGACGTTGCTGGCGAACGGCACCGCCTTACGCTCTTTCAACAGATACCGATGCAACGTACCACCGGCCTGACCACCAGCCTCACCCGTTCCAACGGGCGGGACAGCTTCGATCCAGTACACCGTTCCCGCGGGGCCCGCCTGAAGATCTCCATAGTTTCGCTGTGCGAGCCCTGTGACCGTGAGAATGCGCTGGGCCATTCCATCCATGTCGATGGTGACAACAGGATGCAGTGCACGCGACGAGCGCATGCTGTCACCAGCCAGTGGTGCGGCCGCAGCGCGCGCCGCACTATCCGGTCGCACGGTTGCCGGTGTCGGCGGCGCGGATGCCGTTGCTTCGCGCTCTTCATCGCTCTCCGGTAGGAGCGGGCTTGCATCGCCCTTTTTTAGCACTGCGATATACAGTGCACTCGTCACCGGGTGGTCATACGAGGTCATATCGAGCCAACCGCTCGTCGGTCCAAAGTTCGTGCTTGCCAGGAACCAGAGGTATTTGCCCGACGCATCCCATGCCGGACTCGTCGCGTCGGCCAGTCCATCAGTGATCTGGTGCTTGGCTCCCGATTCAATATTGTACGCGAAAATCGCCCGGAACATGGACGGCAGGCGCTTCGAATACGCGATCCATTTTCCATCAGGACTGAACTTCGGCGCGAGTGACCGCGTGGGAATCATGAACGGATCGGTATCCACATGTGTCGCCTTGCCGCTCGCGACGTCCAGCACCCACAAACGCAGATGCGTATCGTGAAAGAGAATATGTTTGGAGTCGGAGCTCCACTCCGGGGTGTAATAGTGGCTCGGCTCTGGCAACGCGATTTCGCGCTTCGTCGTTCCGTCCTGACTGGCCAGTACCAGCTGATACTCGCCGCTCGCATCGCTGAAATAGGAAATCCATTTTCCATCCGGCGACCACGCCGGATCGCGCTCCGCCGACCCGCTCGAGTTGGTGATGTTGCGCGCGTCGCCTTTCTCGGCGGGGATCGTGAAAATCTCGCCACGCGATTCGACCGCAGCGCGTTTGCCGGTAGCGGAAAGTGCGATAGACGCGATGCGCGAGGTGACGTCTTTCCACTGCGGCATCATCCACGGAAAATCGCCGATCGCCGAGATCGTGACGATGTGCTCGCGCCCGGAGGTCGGATCGAG
>JANYBD010000072.1 GCA_025360995.1 Gemmatimonadota bacterium | reverse complement strand
TGCTTCGAGGGCATCGACTTGATCTTTCATCAGCGAAATGAGCGGTGACAGCACGATCGTGAGTCCATCGAGCAGCAACGCCGGTACTTGGTAGCAGAGCGATTTGCCGCCGCCGGTCGGCAAGATCACCAGCGTATCGCGGCCCGCGAGCACGGATGCAACAGCGCGCTCCTGACCGGGGCGAAAGTCCCCGTGGCCGAAGCGCTCACGCAGCGCAACGCGCGCTTGTTCGATGGTGGCAGTGGGCACGGCGAAGAATAGCCGAGCGCGCAGTGGCGCGTGACAGCCGATTCGCGCTGCTGCGGCGAATCCATGCGCGCGCGGTCGGGCCCGACGGCTTTGCTTCTGTGCGCGCGGTCGGGTTCGGGGGGCTCGCGCGTCGACTCACATTCGCACCTATACCAGTCCAGTTCGGGCGAGCGAGCAGACCGCTAAACGGCGCGAGTAAAGTGACCGCGGGTAAACTGATCACCGACGAGCGCCCGCGGTGCCGACACATCGGGGCGATCACCAGCGGCCAACGCATCGAGCATCACCCGATACGCGCGTACGACATTGGCAACTGGATCACCCGGCACATTGAACACGACCCGGAAACCGTGAATGCCCTGGCGCCAAAGACGCGGCACGAACTCCGATCCTTCGATCGGGCGTGAATGCAACAGGCGATTCCGGCACGCGCTATCGGTCGCTACAGGAAAAACGTATCCAGCCGGATCGGTCAGCTCGACGTTCGGATGTTTCTGCACGCACAGGTCGCGACAGGTCATCACCTCGCGATTGAACGCCGCACTGAGAACACAATGCTCCAGCGTCATCCCTTCCGGACGTCCATAAATGAGCACGTCGAACGGCTCTCCTTCCCACGGCGCGACAAGTGCACCGATCTCCTCAACCGTGAGTTCCACCGATGCCGTGATGCGCTGTGCACCGAGGCGAAACAATTCGGCCGCGGTATGTTGATTGAAACAGTTCACCGCATAATCGGCAATCACGTCGCGCCCGGCTCGGCTCAGCTCGGCCACCAAACCCACGTGACCGCTGAGAATCGGGAGATCGAGTTCAAGCCACTTGTCGAGCTGTGGCCGGTCCTCGGGGCGCACGATCGTCGGGGTGCGCAAACGGAACCCTACGCCACTGGCGGATAGTTCGTCCGCAAGCGCTTTAACTTTGGAGCGCGGCGGCGCCGGGTGCCGAAGAAACGGATCGAACACAATTTCCGTAGCGCCGGCAGTAGCGGCGGCACGGGCATCGTCCACAGTCCAAACTTCGGCACGCAACGAAAATGCCAGATCAGGAGACGATTCCTTCGAAGCCGCCACATCGAGCCGAATTGCCGCTTCGATTACAGCAGTGCGCTCGGCGATTTTCGCCGTATGCGCCCAGTCGCGACGGACCATTAGTTCGTCAACTGCCGCCTGTCGTAGATGATTAAGTTCGCTCACCGGGAGAAAGAGCGCATCATCGAGCCCTTGGGTGTCGAGCGCAGCTAGGGCGAATGGCGTATCGCCGAGCCGGCCAAGTTGTTCCCGCAGCTTCGCCGTATCCAGCGCGCGTTTGTCGGCCGCAGCAAGCGTGACTTTCGAAGCGACCGTGACACTTTCACCGGCGCTGGTGAACATCGCTTTTAGCGGTGCGCCGGCGCTGCCGAACACACGAACGTCGAGTCCGCTCTTTCGCCGCTTCGCCGGCCCTTGCAATGCGGCATAGCTTCGGCGCGCCCGATCGAGCAACGCCGCTTCCGCACTGCGAATCACGCGCCAGCCCGGCCGCACCCAGCTGCGGGCGCCGATGGCTTGGCGAACGCGGCCGTTTTTTTCAGAGATGGTCCGAATAGCACTGACGGAGAAGCCGGTGCTGTCTTCCGGTGCGGCGCCTTCGGGCGGCTCGAACCCTAGCCCGTCACCAAGCGCAATCGGCGTGTGCACGTCCACAATAATTTCATTGGCTTCAATGGCAACTACAACGCCGAGCTCGGCACCGCGATTATCCGGCTGGGTTCGCGTGATATAGTCGCGACCAGCGCGGCCGCCGTACATGCCACCGGTAAAACCACGGCTGAAAATCTGCACCAACGGTTGCACTTCCTTAAATTCAGGCGGCGCGAACGTGCCGTGATCCACGCGATCGAGAAACTCGCGGTACCCTTTGGTGACCGTCGCGACATACTCGGGCTTTTTTTTGCGCCCTTCGATCTTCAGGCAACCAACACCGGCATCGGCAATCTCCCGCAAATGATCGTACGCGCCGAGGTCTTTGGCCGAAATGAGATATCCGCGATCGAGTTCTTCGCCAGTGGAAGCGTCGGCAAGCGTGTAGTCCTTGCGACACGATTGAGCGCAGGAGCCGCGATTGGCGCTCCGCTCGGAAA
>JANYBD010000290.1 GCA_025360995.1 Gemmatimonadota bacterium | reverse complement strand
CATACGCTGCGTACTGTTGGTGCGGACGCGACGGTTGCGTACGAAACGGACCGAATGCGTTTTCTGGGTCGCGGTCGCACGACGGCGAGGCCACAGGCGATGGATGTTTCGGCCGGTGGGACACTGTCCGGGACGACAGGTCCCGTATTGGATCCCATATTCAGCCTGCGAAGTGCCGTGACGCTGACATCGGGTGCGACGGCGCAGCTGGTCGCATTGCTCGGCGCGGGCGATACGCACGCCGATGTCGTCGCGATCAATTCGCAGCAAGGTGCGCCCAAATCGTGGGCGTACTCCGGTCGGTCGCCAATTGTCGTTGTAGCGCCAAGTACGTTGCCCCCGGATCTCTTTTGTCCGGCCAATCCGCCGACCGCGACGATTGTTGCGGACGACGAAGAGGACCTCCGTTTTTTCAATGGTATCGGCGGATTTTCAAGCGATGGAACCGAATATGTGATTCGCCTTGACGCGACGCCCAGCGGATTGCGATGGCCCCCGATGCCGTGGTCGAACGTCATTGCCAATGAACACGCGGGGTGCATCGTCACGTCGAATGGCGCGGTGACAAGCTGGAGTGCGAATAGTCGCGAGAACCGCCTCACACCGTGGTATAACGATCCCGTTTCCGACCCGCACGGTGAGGCGATCTACCTTCGCGATGAAGAGAGTGGAGTGTTTTGGTCACCACAGCCCGGCCCCACGCCTGCGCCGGCGCCCTATGAAGTTCGCCACGGCTTTGGCTATACAACGTGGCGTCACACGAGTTACGAGTTGGAGCAAGAGACAACCGTCTTCGTGCCGCGTCACGATCCATTGAAAGTGACGCAGTTGCGATTAACGAACACCGGTCTGCGTTCACGCCGAATCACGGTGACAAGTTACGCACACTTGGTACTTGGCGGTGTTCCCTGGCTTACTGCACCGACAGTAGAGACGTCGCGTGATGCGGCGAGCGGCGCACTGTTCGCAACCAACGCGGCGCGCGGTGAGTTCTCCGATCGCACGACGTTCGCGCATCTCGTGGCCCCGGGTGACGCCGGCGCGGTGAGCCTCACCGGAGATCGCACTGCATTTCTGGGTCGTACGGGAAGTGTCGCCAATCCAGCGGCACTTCACTCTGCTGCGCCCCTAGATGGGCGCACCGGACCGGATTTCGATCCGTGCGCCGCATTCCAGTGTATGCTCACGATTGCCGCCGGCGCGACCGTCGAAGTTGCAATGTTACTCGGCGAAGCGGAGAGTGAGACGCGGGCGCGCGCACTGGTCGCCGAGTATGGCAGTCTCCCAAGAATCACTCAGGCGCTCGTTGACGTGCGTCGCTTCTGGTACGACTTGCTTGGCTCCGTGCAGATCGAGACGCCGTCGCCGGCGCTCGACCTGATGATGAACGGCTGGCTCACCTATCAGAATTTGGCCTGCCGAGTGTGGGGTAGGTCGGCCTACTACCAGTCTGGCGGCGCGTTCGGATTTCGCGATCAACTTCAGGACTCCGTGGCGCTCCTGTACCACGATGCGAAGCTCACCCGCGGCCAGATTCTCTTGCACGCATCGCATCAGTTTGTCGAGGGCGATGTGATGCATTGGTGGCACCCGCCGACTAGCAAAGGAATCCGTACGCGCTTTTCGGACGACCTTCTTTGGTTGCCCTACATCACTTCGATCTACATCGCCCGAACAGGCGACAGCGCGATTCTCGACGTCTCAGCGCCGTTCGTGACTGGTCAAGCACTACCCGACGGGGAAGACGAGTTGTTCTTGACGCCCATCGATTCGGGGACGGCAGGAACCGTGTACGAGCACTGCTGTCGCTCGATTGACCGGTCGCTGACGGCGGGTATGCACGGGATTCCGCTCATGGGTAGCGGCGATTGGAATGACGGAATGAATCGTGTCGGACGGGAGGGGCGCGGCGAGAGTGTGTGGTTGGGATTTTTCCTCTTTACGATCCTCAGTGATTTTATTCCGGTCGTCGAGTCGCGACGAGACTGTGAACGTCTTGCACGGTATCAGAAGTATCTCGGTCAGCTCGGTGTTGCGCTGAACGACACGGGCTGGGACGGCGGATGGTATCGCCGCGCCTACTACGATGACGGGACGCCGCTGGGAACTGCATCGGCCGGCGAGTGCCGTATCGACGCGATCGCGCAAGCGTGGTCCGTTCTGTCGGGTGTTGCAACGATGGAACGCGCAGAAATCGCGCTTGACGCGATGGAAGCCAACTTGGTGTCCGAAGAGGAGAAACTGATTCGGTTGCTGACACCCGCATTCGACAAGACGTCGCATGACCCCGGCTACATCAAGGGATATCTCCCTGGCGTGCGCGAAAATGGCGGTCAATACACGCACGGCGTACTCTGGGGTGTGCAGGCGCTTGCCGAAGTTGGCCGCACTCAGCGTGTTGCAAAGCTTTTGGAGATGTTGAGTCCCATTTCTCATGGGCGCACGCCGGAAGAAGTCGAAGTGTATCGTGTCGAGCCATACGTTATCGCTGCTGATGTGTATGGTGTCACGCCGCACGTTGGGCGGGGTGGTTGGAGCTGGTACACAGGGTCGGCGGGATGTCTGTACCGCAACACGCTCGAGTCGTTGCTGGGCTTCACAATTGTGGGTGGCCGGGTCCTTCAATTGCGTCCTTGCATTCCCGCGGACTGGCCCGGATTTCGCATTTGGTTTCGGCTGGCCGACGGACGAACGCGTTATGAGATCTCCGTCACGCGTGCGGCGGCCGGCACGGCGGCCTCGCAGATCTCTGCCGACGGCGTCGAAGTTATTGGATCCATCGTAAGCGGTACGGCGCGTGTCGAACTACTCGCAGATGGCGGCGTGCACGTCGTCACCGTCGCATTGGCGGGTGACCTTACCCCACGTTACTCGCCGGCGAGGGCCGCGCCGTGAGAGCGAATCACCTCGGAGTAAAAACGCGCACTCGCCTTCGGGGTGCGCTCGAGTGTGTCAAAGTTCACGTGCACAATGCCGAATCGTTTCGCATACCCATAACTCCATTCGAAGTTGTCGAGCAGCGACCACGCATAGTATCCGCGCAGCTCCACGCCCTGACGGATCGCATCGTATGCCGCGCGGAGATGTTCCCGAAGGTACCAAACACGAAGCGGATCCTCGACCTGCCCGTCGGTTGCAAACGGTGGATCGAAGAAGGCCGCACCGTTTTCGGTGATGTACAACGGCAGTGCACCGTACCGTTCCTTGACCCAGAGCAGCACGCGCGTCAACGCAGCGGGGAATACTTCCCAGTCCATCTCCGTATGCACGTGTTGCGACTGTTTGACGCGCGTGGCGCGCAGCGGCAATTCACCTGGCGCGTCTTGCGTGACACTGCGCGAGTAGTAATTGATTCCGAGAAAATCGAACGGCGTTTGGATCAACGGCCAGTCACTCGCCGGAAACTCCGGCCACGCGCTCCCAAACATTTCACTGAGCTCGGCGGGATATTCGCCACGGAAGACCGGGTCGAGATATTGGCGGTTCATATAGGCGTCCGCGCGGCGCGTGGCCGACGCGTCTTCAGGGCTCTGCGACGCCGGATACTTGGGTTCGAGATTCACGACAAGCCCGATCTCATGTTTGCCCTCAGCGCGGTACGCCTGCACCGCAGCGCCATGGGCGCGCAAAAGATTGTGTGTGACGTGTGGCACTTCGCTCAGCTCTTGATGACCGGGCGCCAGCACGCCGTTCAGGTAGCCACCATCCATGACGACCCACGGTTCGTTCAGCGTCACCCACCGCGGCACCCGGTCGTCCAACGCGCGAAAGGCAACCTGCGCATATTCGGCGAACCAATCGGCGATATCACGGTTGAGCCATCCACCGCGATCATCGAGTGCGGCCGGGAGATCCCAATGGTAGAGGGTGACCATCGGCGTGATGTTTTTCGAGAGCAGTTTGTCGACAAGCCGGTCGTAGAAGGCGAGACCTGCGGCGTTGACGCGGCCTGTTCCTTCGGGCAGGATTCGTGCCCAGGCAATGCTGAAGCGATACGACGTGAGTCCGAGTTCGTGCATCAGCTCCACATCGGAGGAGAATCGATGATAGTGGTCCGTTGCAATGTCGCCAGTATCGCCGTTCTCGATACGCCCCGGCGTGTGCGAGAAGCGCTCCCAGATGCTGGGCCCCGCTCCATCAGCGAGCGGCGACCCTTCAATCTGATGGGCAGAAGTGGCAGCACCCCAAAGGAATCCATCGGGAAAGCGGTAGTCGCGACTCATCTTGATAGGCGGTGTGTATGGCGAGCGTAACACTAAAAGCGGTCAGGAAAGTATATCAACAAGGTGGTCGCGACGTCATTGCCGTACACGGCGTTGACCTCGAAGTGGCCGACGGCGAGCTGGTGGTGCTGGTCGGCCCGTCGGGGTGTGGAAAGAGTACCACGCTACGCATGGTCGCCGGCCTAGAATCGATCAGCTCGGGAGATATCCAGATCGACGGCCGCCTCGTGAATGATGTTCCGGCAAACGACCGTGACATCGCGATGGTCTTTCAGAGCTATGCGTTGTATCCGCACATGACGGCGTACGACAACATGGCCTTTGCACTTAAATTGCGCGGGATGCCAAAGGCCGAGATTGATACGCGGGTGAAGGAAGCCGCTGGCATTCTCGGGATTATGGAGCTGCTGGGACGGAAGCCACGTGACATGTCTGGAGGGCAGCGGCAGCGGGTGGCTGTCGGTCGGGCGATCGTGCGCCATCCGCGCGTGTTCCTGTTCGATGAGCCGTTGTCAAATCTCGATGCCAAGTTGCGGGTGCAGATGCGACGCGAGATCGCCCGGCTACATCAGCAACTCAGCGCCACCATGCTGTACGTGACGCACGATCAAGTCGAAGCCATGACGCTCGGCGATCGGATTGTCGTGCTCGATCGCGGTCATGTGCAGCAGATTGACACACCAATGCGACTCTATGAACGCCCGAAG
>JANYBD010000051.1 GCA_025360995.1 Gemmatimonadota bacterium | reverse complement strand
AATCCCGCCGACCTACACCTTGAGCGGCAGCGAGACCTCGGTGCCGGTGCGCGCGGCTTCGTAGATGCCGAGGATCAACTCCAGCGACTTCCGGCCGCCACGGCCGTCCGTATCGGCGGTCGCTTCACCACGTAGAACCGCTAGCACGTTACGGTAGTACCCCAGGTGACCCAGGCCATAGACCGTCGGCGGATTTGAGTTCGCAGACTCGATCAGCGCGTCATCTTCATCTGGGTCTGAGAACTGCCACTGCTCCACCTTGTTGACCGCCGTGCCGCCGATTTTCACTGTGCCCTTTTCACCGAGTATGGTGATGGACCCTTCGAGATTCTTCGGGTACGTCAGCATCGTAACTTCAATGGTGCCGAGTGCTCCGCTTCGGAACTTGAGCACCGCCACGCCGGTATCTTCGGCTTCGATTCGACGGGCCATCGTCGCGGTTTTGGCGACGACACTTTCCACCGGACCGCAGAGCCATTGCATCAGGTCCACATAATGCGAGGCTTGATTCATGAAGGCGCCGCCGTCGAATTCCCACGTGCCGCGCCACGTTGCCTGATCGTAATATTCCTGCGGTCGTGCCCACCGCACCGTCGTATTGGCGAGGTAAATCCGGCCGAAACGTCCCTTCTCGATGGCTTTGCGCAGCAACTGGATTGGCGGATTGAGGCGATTCTGTTTCACCACAAACAACTGAACCTTCGCTTCGTCGCAGGCGTGAACGAGAGCGTCCGCCGACGCGAGCGTGATCGCCATCGGCTTCTCGCTAATGACGTGCTTCCCTGCCTTGGCCGCCAAAATGCCGTGATGCGGATGTAGCCCACTCGGTGTCGCGATCACGACGACATCACATTCCGCGTCGCGCAGCATACGTTCGTAATCGGTGAACCACGGCACGCCGAGCTGCTCGCCAGCACTTTTCGCCCGCGACTCGACGATATCGCAGACCGCCGTAAACGACAGGCCGTCAATCTGCTTGACGGAGTCGAAGTGGTTCTGCGAGATGCGACCGCAACCGACGAGCGCGACGCGGAAATCGCGCCGGGCAGGCGGCGTCATTCGGTCTCGTCCGTGATGCGCGTGACTTTGTCGCCGCGCCGCGAATAGCGCTTGCCGTCGGCCGGACACGTGAGGTCCAGCAGCCCCTCTTGAAGCTTGACACCGCATTCGCACATCCAGCCCGCGATGCCCGCAGGAACGCCTACCATCAGGGCATAGGCAGGGACGTCCCGGGTGATGACCGCACCTGCGCCGACGAAGCAGTATTCCCCAAGCGTCACACCGCACACGATCGTCGCATTCGCGCCAATCGTGGCGCCGCGGCGCACCAATGTCCGCTGATATTCATGCTTGCGCGAAACCTGACTGCGCGGGTTCACGACATTCGTAAACACCATCGACGGACCACAGAATACATCGTCTTCGATCTCGACTCCTTCGTAGATCGAGACGTTGTTTTGGATTTTTACGTTGTTGCCAATTTTCGTGCCGCCCATCACGACCACATTTTGTCCAAGCGAGCAATGATTGCCAATCACCGCCCCAGGCATGACATGGCAGAAATGCCAGACTTTGGTGCCTTCGCCTATTTTGGCGCCATCGTCTACGTAGGCGCTTTCATGGATAGACATTATGAGTGCTGAGTGGGAGTTAGAGTGCTGAGTGCGAGACTAGTGGGAGAGGCTAGTGGGAGAGGAGTGCGAGAATACAGTGGGAGAGGAGTGCGAGAATATAGTGGGAGGCGAGTGCGAGAATAGAGTGGGAGTCTAGCGCGATCCATCGTCAAGCGCGAATCGGGAAAGTAACGGCAGTGAGATTCTTCTCCCACTACTTTCTCCCACTCCTCTCCCACTAGCCTCTCCCACTAGTCTCGCTCTCAGCACTCTTACTCCCACTCAACACTCGCCACTAAATCTTTGCCTGCCATTCCTGTATTGACATCACCGCCCCCGCATGCGCCTGTAAACTCAGAATCGCATCACACGCCGCGCTCGCCGCGCTCAGTGTGGTCGTATACGCGATCCGATGGCTGATCGCTGCCTGCCGAAGTGAATAATCATCTTTCTGGGCCCGTTTGCCCAACGGCGTATTGATCAACAGCTGGACCTCATCATTCTTGATTAGGTCAATGCCGTTCGGCCGGGCCACGCTGACCTTATGCACCAAATCACAAGGCACGCCTCGGGCTCGCAAATAGTCTGCCGTGCCGCTGGTGGCCTTGATCGTGAATCCCATTTCGTGAAACCGTCTGGCAATGCCAACGGATTCCGGCTTGTCGTGATCGTTCACCGTCACAAACACCGATCCCTTCAGCGGCAACCCATTCCCGGCAGCGAGCTCGGCCTTTGCGAACGCCATGCCAAAAGTGTCGGCAACGCCCATGACCTCGCCAGTCGAACGCATCTCGGGGCCGAGAATCGGATCAAATTCCCGGAACTTCGAAAACGGAAACACAGCTTCTTTGACCGCCACGTACGGCGCAATGACTTCCTTCGTAAATCCAATCTGCTCAAGCGTCTCACCCAACATCACACGCGCGGCATAGCTGGCCAGCGGGACACCAATCGTCTTCGAGACAAAGGGAATCGTGCGACTGGCCCGCGGATTCACCTCCAGCACATAGACTACGCCGTCCTTGATCGCGTATTGGACGTTGATCAACCCCACCACGCCAAGCGCCTTCGCAAACGCCACCGTATGCTCCCGCATCACGGCCGCATCGCGCTCCGAGATGTTATAGGGCGGCAGCACACACGCCGAGTCACCGGAATGAATTCCGGCGTCTTCGATATGCTGCATCACGCCACCAATCACCACCTGCGTTCCATCGGATATCGCGTCGACGTCCGCCTCGAATGCGTCTTCGAGAAACGAGTCGATCAGGACGGGGCGGTCTTCACTCACCCGCACGGCACGCACGAAATAGTCCAGGAGCGATGCTTCGTCGTACACGATCTCCATCGCCCGTCCACCGAGCACATAACTCGGTCGTACCAGCACCGGATATCCAATACGCGTTGCAATCTCCACGGCGCCATCAACGCTGGTCGCCGTGCCGTTTGGCGGTTGCTCGATGCCCAGCTTCCGCGCGATGGCCTCGAAGCGGCGACGATCTTCGGCGGTGTCGATCGAATCCGGACTGGTGCCGAGGATTCGCACGCCGGCCGCCTCCAGCGGGCGCGTGAGCTTGAGCGGTGTTTGACCGCCAAGTTGCACAATCACACCGACCGGCTGTTCCCGCTCGACGATCTCCAGCACGTGCTCGAGCGTCAGCGGCTCAAAATATAATTTGTCGCTGGTGTCGTAATCGGTGGAAACCGTCTCCGGATTCGAATTCACCATGATGGTTTCATACCCGGACTCGCGCAGTGCGATCGCGGCGCGGACACAACAGTAGTCAAACTCCACTCCCTGCCCGATCCGGTTGGGCCCGCTGCCGAGAATAATCACCGACTTTCGGCCGCTGCGTGGAGCTTCGGACTCATCTTCGTAGGTCGAGTAGAGATACGGTGTGTTCGACGGAAATTCGCCGGCGCAGGTATCGACCATTTTAAAAACAGGGCGAATGCCCATCGCCCAGCGCTGTTCGCGCAGCTGCGTTTCTGTTTGACCACGGAGTTCACCGAGTTGGACGTCGGCGAACCCAAGCCGTTTCATCGCCCGCATCGCATTGGCATCAACGGTCTTCAGCGCCGCGAATTCCCGCTCCGCGTCAACCAGCTCCTGCATCTGCGACAGAAACCAGCGATCCACGGCCGTGATCCCGTGGATCTCCTCAACCGTCAGCCCGGCCACCATCGCGCGCTTAATCTGAAAAATGCGCTCGGGCGTCGGGGTCGCGAGCGCACCGCGCAATGTATCAAGCGTGTCGTCAGGCAACCTGTCGTCCTGCAGTCGCTCGGCGATATCCCAACCGGTGCGTCCGCTCTCGAGCGCGCGCAATCCCTTCTGCAATGCTTCCTTGAAGGTGCGCCCAATCGCCATCGATTCACCGACGGACTTCATCTGTGTCGTCAGGGTCGCGTTCGCACCCGGAAATTTCTCAAAGGCAAAACGCGGACACTTCACGACTACGTAATCGAGAACCGGTTCAAAACTTGCCGGCGTGGTTTTCGTGATGTCGTTCGGGAGCTCGTCGAGGCGATAGCCCACCGCGAGCTTCGTGCCGATCCGCGCAATCGCAAACCCGGTCGCTTTTGACGCGAGCGCCGACGAGCGCGACACACGCGGGTTCATTTCGATCACGACCATGTCGCCGTTCACAGGATTGACGGCAAACTGAATATTGCACCCGCCGGCATCTACGCCGATCTCGCGAATCACTTTGATCGCCGCATCCCGCATCGTCTGATACTCGCGATCGCTGAGCGTCATCGCGGGCGCCACGGTGATCGAGTCGCCGGTGTGCACGCCCATCGGATCGATATTCTCGATCGAGCAAACGATGACCACATTGTCCGCGTGGTCGCGCATGACTTCGAGCTCGTATTCCTTCCAGCCGAGCAATGATTTTTCGATCAGCACTTGTGAGATCGGACTTTCCTGCAAGCCACGCCGGCAAATCGCTTCGAACTCTTCGCGATTGTACGCGATGCCACCACCGGAGCCACCGAGCGTAAAAGCCGGTCGGATAATCGCCGGAAAGCCCGTCCAATCGCTGATGGCAAGCGCTTCGTCCCACGTCGTGGCGATGCGCCCTTCGGGGCATTTGAGTCCGATCTTCACCATCGCTTCGCCGAACAATTTGCGATCTTCGGCGACCGATATGGCACGGGCGTTGGCGCCGATCAACTCGACACCGTACTTCGCCAGCACGCCATTTTCGTGGAGCGCCATCGCCACATTCAGTGCGGTTTGGCCGCCCATGGTCGGCAGGAGCGCGTCCGGTTTTTCGCGGGCGATAATCAGTTCGACGTACTCCGGCGTCACCGGCTCGATATACGTGCGATCGGCAATTTCCGGATCCGTCATGATGGTCGCCGGATTCGAGTTGACGAGAATGACCTCGTACCCCTCTTCTCGCAGCGCCTTCGCAGCCTGCGTGCCGGAATAATCGAACTCCGCGCCCTGCCCAATGATGATCGGTCCGGAACCAATAAGCAGAATGCGATGAATGTCAGTGCGACGCGGCATGGATCAGATCAGAAATGATATCGGCGCGGGTACGCTGTGGCGCCCATCCGGTGTCGGCGCGTAGCCGATCGTTGCGGCCGACGAGAAACGGCACGTCCACTTCACGGCGCAAGGCCGGGTCCACAACCAAAGGTGCGTTGACGTGCACCGCCTCGAGTACTTCGAAGACGAGATCGCCAACGGTCACACCCAACCCACTGCACACGTTGTAGACCTGGCCGGGCATGCCCTGTTCGGCGAGCAGCATATACGCGCGCGCCACGTCCTCGACGTGCAAAAAATCGCGCATCGTTTCGGTATTACCGATTGGCAGTGTGTCCAGGCCGCCACTGCGCACGGCGAGCGCACGATCGACGAGTGCCGGGATAAGAAAGCTTCTCGCTTGCCCCCGACCGCTATGATTGAACGATCGCGTGCAAATCACGCGCACGCCATCGGAGCGAAAGGCCTCGAGGGCGAAAATTTCCTGCGCCATCTTCGTGGCCGCATAGAGTGTGCGCGGGCGACAGTCGACTTCTTCGCCCATGGGCATCGACGCGAAATCATGGCGGCCATACTGTTCTGCGCTGCCGACCATCAGCATCACCGGGTCGAGCGTGCCGGCGGCGCGGCGGGCGCGCACATCGGCTAGCAGTGCGACCGCAACGCCCGTGTTTACATCAAAGGCCTGCATTGGATCGGTGCCAGCGGCGGGGACGAACGATATTCCAGCCAAATGGAAAATCGCGTCCGGTTGTACGGCATCGAGCGCAGCACGACGCACCGACGGATCGCGCAAATCTTCCGTGCGCCAAGTAACCATCGCGTGATCTTCGGGCGCAAGAATGTCATTCCCCGGCTCGCCATCGCGCGTACTGCCCGTCACGTGCCAACCGTGCCGAGCGAGATCGCGACAGAGCCACTGGCCGGCAAAGCCGCCCGCGCCTGTGACAAGCGCCCGTCGGACGGCGGTCTCGTTCACGTCAGCCGTGGCCAGCCCCCGCGCGGTGACGCGCGAGGTCTGCGTCGACCATCATCCGCACGAGCTCGGAAAAGCGCACCGTAGGTTCCCACCCGAGCGCCCGCTTGGCTTTCGATGGATCGGCAACAAGCAGGTCCACTTCTGCCGGGCGAATAAATCGGGCGTCGAGCTTTACGTGCGTGCGCCAGTCAAGGCCGGCGTGCGAGAACGCTTCTTCACAGAGCTGTTGCACCGACCACGTCTCACCAGTGCCGATCACGTAGTCGTCGGGCTTGTCTTGCTGCAGCATGCGCCACATCGCGTCGACGTAATCGCCGGCAAAACCCCAATCGCGGCGCGAGTCGAGGTTGCCGAGGCGCACTTCGGTCGCACGACCGAGTTTGATGCGCGCGACAGCGTCGGTGACTTTGCGTGTCACGAATTCCAGGCCGCGACGCGGACTTTCGTGATTGAACAGAATTCCGCTCACCGCGTACAGTCCGAACGATTCACGATAATTCACCGTGATCCAATGGGCATACACTTTCGCGACTCCGTACGGCGATCGCGGATAAAACGGCGTGGATTCGCATTGCGGGGTCTGGATGACCTGACCAAACTGCTCACTCGAGCTGGCCTGATAGAAACGTGCCTTTGGCGCGGCACGCTTCATGGCTTCGAGCATGCGCGTGGCGCCGAGTGCCGTGAACTCGCCGGTGAGTACCGGTTGGGTCCACGACGCGGCGACAAAACTCTGTGCAGCGAGATTGTAGATCTCGTCCGGATTGGCATCACCGACCGCATCGAACAGCGACGTTTGGTCGAGCAAGTCTGCAGAGACGAGTTCGATCCGATCAATCAGGTGCGCGATACGATCGTAGGGCGTCGTCGAACTGCGACGCACAATTCCGATGACGCGATAGCCCTTGCTGAGCAATAACTCGGCGAGGTAGGACCCGTCTTGGCCGGTGATTCCGGTAATGAGCGCGGTAGGCACGATTCTAATCTACAAAAAGGGGAGCCCAAAGGCTCCCCATCTTGTGAAATGATACGGAAACGATCACGCGATGCCGGCGGGAGCGATGCCAGCGCCACGCGGAGCGCGCTGAATCTTGCCGGCGGCCAGGCAGCGCGTGCAAACCTTGATCTTCGTGACTTTGCCGTTGATCAAGATGCGGGCGACCTGAAGGTTCGGCTTCCAGGTGCGGCGCGTCTTGTTGTTGGCATGCGACACGTTGTTGCCGAAGGCGACTCCCTTCTGGCAGGTGTGACAGATGTTGCGGGCGATTGGTGCCATGGGTTAGCTCAGGATCAGTTCGATACGCGCCATTTCGGCGCCGTCACCCTTGCGGTGACCCGTCTTCAGAATGCGCGTGTATCCGCCCGTGCGCGTGGCGAACTTCGGGCCGAGCTCTTGGAAGAGCTTGTCCGACACGGCGCGGTTGCGAACGTGCTTGCCAGCGAGCCGGCGCGCATGGAGTGTGCCGGACTTGGCTTTGGTGATCAGCTTTTCGACGAACGGACGCAGTTCCTTGGCCTTGGCTTCCGTTGTCTCAATCGCGCCCTGCTCGAAGAGCGACGTGGCGAGACTGCGGATCAGGGCGAGCTTCTGTTCGCTGGTGCGCCGGAGTGACCGGCCAGCTTTGCGATGACGCATTTAAACTTCCTCGGGTTCGTCGGGGGCGTTCGCGGCGGCCCGGCTCGGTGGCGTGCCCCAATCGGTCACGCGCACACCGTCGCCGCTTTCGTCGAAACGCATTCCAAAGTTCAGCCCTTCACGCTCAAGGAGATCGGCGATCTCCTGCAGCGATTTCTTTCCAAAATTCTTGACATCGAGAATCTGCGTCTCGGTCTGGCGGACCAGATCACCGAGCGAGCGAATATTTGAGTTCTTGAGCGAGTTCACCGAGCGGACACTGAGCTCGAGTTCGTCAATCGAGGTCTTGAGGAGATGCGCGAGCTTGGCAGCGTCGGAACCATTGAATTCACCACCAGCAACCGAAGCCGCCGCGTGCGAACCGAATCCGACGAAGTATTGAAAGTGCGTCTGGGCCAGTGCCGCTGCGTAGCTCACGGCCTCTTCCGGACTCACCGTGCCATTCGTCTCGACCGTCAACACCAGACGATCGTAGTCGGTGCGCTGTCCGACGCGTGTTTCCGCGACGGAGAAGTTCACTCGCTTGACCGGCGAATAGATCGAATCAACTCGCACGAGATCGACCGGCAATGCGCGGTCGAGTGGATGGGCATCGGACTCGATGTATCCACGACCCTTGTTCACATAGAGTTCAACCGATAGATCGCGGTCGTCCTGCATGGTGAACAAGTGATGCGCACCGTCTATGACGGCGATGCCACCCTGCGACTCGATGTCGCCGGCTGTCACCGGGCCCGCCTTCTTGACGTTGATGCGAAGAATCGCGTCTTCCACATCGTCGGCGAGCGAAAGCGTCAGCGACTTCAGGTTACCGATGATCTGGTGCACATCTTCGGTGACGCCCTGAATGGTCTGATGCTCATGCAGCACTCCGTCAATGCGGAAGCCCCACACCGCGGAGCCGCGGAGTGACGACAGCAGCATACGACGCATTGCATTGCCGAGCGTGTGACCGAAACCGCGTTCCAGCGGCTGCAGACGGAACTCGGCGATGTTCGGGTTGTCCTCGCGCTTCGTCGATTCGACGAGCTGCGGACGGACAAGCCCACGAAGATCGATAGATTGAGCCATGGTTAAAAAATCCCGTAGAATGAGGTCAGACCGTTCACGTTGAACGGCCTACGCCTTGCCCCGCCCCTGACGCGCGGCAAGATGTGATGGGGTCAGGGCCCCGACCAAACACCAGCACCAACGATTGAACTACTTGGAGTACAGTTCGACGACGAGCTGTTCCTGCGCCGCAATCGGAATCGCGGCCCGCTGCGGGCGCTCGAGCATCCGGCCACTGAACGTGTCCTTGTCCACAGCCACCCAACTCGGCGTGGTCCCGCGGGCGGACTGTTCGAGCGACGCGGCGATGATCGTGAGCTCGCGCGACTTTTCCCGGACGCGGATTTCCTGGCCGGGCATCACGTTGAAGCTCGGCACATCCACGCGCTTGCCATTGATCTCGACGTGACGGTGGCGAATCAGCTGACGCGCGGCCTTGCGGCTGGCGGCAAATCCCATCCGGTACACGATGTTGTCGAGGCGGCTCTCGAGCGCGGCGAGCAAGTTGTGACCGGTCATGCCGGGCAGCGTGCTCGCACGTTCGAAGGTGTTGCGGAACTGTTTCTCACTCACGCCATAGATACGCTTGATCTTCTGCTTCTCGCGCAACTGCTTGGCGTACTCGCTGACTTTGCGACGGCGGCCACCCGCGGCCGGGCCGTGCTGGCCTGGCGCATATGGACGACGTTCCACCGGGCACTTCTCGGTGAAGCACTTGGTGCCCTTCAGGAACAGCTTGGTGCCTTCACGACGGCACTGACGGCAGCTGGGTCCGGTATAGCGCATGGTTAGACCCTCCGACGCTTCGGCGGACGGCAGCCGTTGTGCGGAATTGGCGTGACGTCCTTGATGGACTTGACCTGCAGGCCGGCGGCGGCGAGCGCCTGAATCGCGCTTTCGCGACCCGATCCGGGACCTTGCACCTTCACGTGCACGCGGCGGACGCCGGCGGTCATCGCTTCGCGGGCACACTGTTCGGCGGCAACGGTCGCCGCGAACGGAGTGCTCTTCTTCGATCCTTTGAAGCCCGCTTTGCCAGACGAGCCCCACGCGACGGTGTTGCCGTGCGCGTCGGTGATCGTGATGGTCGTATTGTTGAACGTCGCGGAGACGTGGGCAATGCCCTCGGCGTCCACAACGCGCTTGGTCTTCTTTCCGATAGCCATTACTTGGTCACCTTCTTCTTGCCGGCGATCGCGCGGCGCGGGCCCTTCTTGGTACGGGCGTTGGTATGCGTGCGCTGCCCACGAACCGGCAGACCGCGACGGTGGCGAATGCCACGGTACGACCCGATGTCCATGAGGCGCTTGATGTTCATCGCGACTTCGGTGCGCAGCGCACCTTCGACACGGACGCTCTTTTCGATTTCCTGACGGAGCTTGTTGACGTCGGCGTCAGTCAAGTCCTTGATGCGCTGTTCCGGATTGATGCCGGCGGCCTCGATGAGACGACGCGCAGTCGCACGGCCAATGCCGAAGATGTAGGTAAGTCCAATCTCGACCTTTTTTTCGCGCGGGAGATCGACGCCTGAGATACGTGCCATGGATTAACCCTGCCGCTGCTTATGCTTTGGATTGCGCTTGCACATAATGCGAATCACTCCACGGCGGCTGACCACCTTGCAGTGTTCACAGATTGGCTTCACGCTGCTGCGTACTTTCACGAGGACTCCAAAAAGAACGGAAATCGTTACCCGGCCCCATTTTGGGGACAGTCTGTAAGAATAGTGGAGGGAGGCCCTTGACACAAGTGCGGGTACTCACGTGTACTGACGGCATCGAAAGGACGTGTGGGGGCGGCGAGCGGCGTTTGTCACCTACGGAGCGGGCGGCGGGCAGCGTGGGCGCCTACGGAGCGGGCGGCGTGCAGCCTTACACTAGCTCTGCTAGGACCTTTTGCAGAGCTGCTGCAGGGTCGGGGGCGGAGGTCACGGCGCGGCCCACAACGATGTATGCCGCGCCATTGGCGGCGGCGGCGGCCGGGGTGACAATGCGCAACTGATCGTTCGCGGCATCGCCGGTCATTCTGATCCCGGGTACGAGCGGGCGGAGTCGGTCACCGAACGTGCGACGCACGGCCGCCACTTCTCCGCCCGAGGTGACCACACCGTGCGCCCCGGCCTCCGCCGCCACGGCAGATAACCGCAACACCTCAGTTTCCACCGTCACTTGCGGGCGACCTATTGCCACGCCGTATTCGGTCGAATCCATCGACGTCAACACCGTGACCACCAACACGCCCGTCGTGTCGCCGGCACCATCGACCGCCGCACGCACCATCGCGGCGCCACCCAATCCGTGCACGGTCAACAGCGCAACCCGCATGCGCTGCGCACTCTCGGCGGCACGACGCACGGTAGTCGGAATATCGTGCAGCTTCAAATCCAGAAATACGCGCTTCCCTTGCGCGTGCAACCACTCCACCACCCGCGGACCTTCGGCTGCGAACAGTTGCAGGCCGACTTTGAAGAATTCCGCCCGCGGTCCGACGCGTGTCACCATCGCCTGAGCATCGGCGAATGTGGGAACATCCAATGCGACGATGGCGATCGGAGCGATCCACGGGACAATCGTGTTCATGACGGCCAATTTAGCGCGCCAACTAACTCCGAGAGCCGGGATACTCCATGCCCCTCGCACCAGCGGTTAAGTTCGCGCACTATCCGCTCCGGCGTGCGCGGGTTGGCCAGTGCCGCCGTGCCGACCGCAACAAGCGACGCGCCCGCGAGGATGTACTGCAGCGCATCGTCGGCGGTCGCCACACCGCCCGCACCGATAATCGGCACACGCACGGCGTTGCGCACTTTCCAAGTGGCGAGCACACCAATCGGACGCAACCCTGCACCACTTACGCCGCCCGTGCCAAAGCCGAGTGCGGGGCGTCGATGCTTTGTGTCAATCACCAATCCCGGAATCGTATTGATGACGGTGATGCCGTCAGCGCCCGCGTCAACGGCGCGACGCGCCGTCTCGCCAACATCCGTAAGCGTGGGCGACAACTTCACGAACAGCGGCCGCTTGGTTGCCGCACGGGCTCGACTCACCACTATTGCCAGTGCCACCGGGTCGGCGCCGAACTCAAGACCGCCGGCACGCGTGTTCGGGCAACTCACATTGAGCTCGTAGGCCGAAATCCCGGCCGACGCATCGAGCGCGGCGACCACTTCACCGAAATCTTCAGGGACGCGGCCAATGACATTCACCAGCACTCGGGCGACCTGCAGGTGGCGTTCAAGCCAGGGGAGATGGTCTCGGCTCACCGCGTCAACGCCGGGATTGGCGAGCCCAACCGCGTTAATCATTCCACCATCGAAATCGGCGACCCGTGGTGATGGCGCGCCACTGCGGGGCTCAAGACTCACGGCTTTGGTGACAATGCCGCCGAGTGCGTCGAGCGACATCACGTCATCCAACTCGCGACCATAGGCTGCCGTTCCCGCCGCGAGCAGAATCGGATTTTGAAAATCTAGTCCCGCAACTTCGATTTCCAATGGGCGCCCAGCGCTCATCGGGGAGTGCTCGGAGTGCTCGGAGTGGCCCGACCGGCCGCGACATTAGCGGATGAAGACGCAGACGAACGTCGGTCGAAGTGCGCGAGATATTCCATCGCACCGTCGGCAATCGCCGTGGCGATCTGATACTGGCCGTCAGGACTCGAAATCCATGCGGCCTCTGCCGGATTAGTGCCGAAGCCGATTTCCACGAGCACTGATGGCATAAACGATGTGACCAACACGATGAATCCTGCCTGCTTGACACCGCGGCTTGGGCCGGGATGAATTTTTTTCAACTGCCCTTGTATCGTCTGCGCGAGGTCGCTGGACTCGCGGAGATGTTCATTCTGCATCATGTCATTCAATAGGAAACTCAACGGGTTGTCGCGATCGCCGTTGCTGCGCGTGTCAAATCGCGCCGAGGCGTTTTCCATTCTGGCGACGCGGCGTTCGTCTTCGGTTTTTGCTTCCGCCAGAAAATACGTTTCGTATCCGCGCGCTCCGCCGGGGTCTTTCCATCCGGTGTTGGCGGCATTCACGTGCACCGAAATGAACAAGTCACCCCGGGCTTCGTTGGCGATTTTTCCTTGATCGCCAAGCGTGATGAGCGTGTCAGTTTTTCGCGTCATGACCACGGTCATGCCGCGCGATTCCAGATCCGCGGCAAGCTTCTTCGCTACCGCCAGCGTGATATTTTTCTCGTAAATCGTCGGACCACCGCCAATGGGGCCGTGCATCCCGTTGTCGCGGCCACCGTGACCAGCGTCGACGACAATAGTCCGGCGCGCCGGACGCGGCACGGTGGTGGACTCGGGGGCGAATGCGCTCAGCGCGGCAACCATCATCAAGACGGCGGCGGTCATCGGTGCACCTTCACGGCGCGGGCCATCTCGCGTTTATCGTCGGCCTCACGCATTGCGGCGCGCTTATCGTGACTCTTTTTGCCGCGGCCGAGTGCGAGCCGCACCTTGGCACGCCCGTTCTTGAAATAGATCTCCGTCGCTACCAGTGTCAGCCCCTGCCGTTCGACGGCGCCGATCAGTCGGCGAATCTCGCGGCCATGCATCAACAATTTGCGGGTGCGCGTTGCTTCGTGATTGAAGCGGTTGCCCTGCTCATACGGTGCGATATGCAAATTCAGCAGCCAGATTTCGCCGTCTTTGATAATGCCATACGCATCACCGATCGTTGCCTTGCCGTTGCGCAACGATTTCACTTCGGTGCCCGTGAGCACAATACCCGCCTCCCAACTGTCGATGATCTCATAATCGAATCGCGCGCGACGGTTGCGCGCGACCGGCTCGATCGCATCGGGGACTGGAGTAGTGTCAGCGGCTTTTGGCATTTCGTGTAGTGGCAACGTTGACGCGGGACGGCGGCGCTCGGAGGGGGCGAAGCGCAACATAAGAGACGGCGATGCCCCTCGACAACAGACGACTCGCACGGCCTTGGGTATCGGCGGCCGGGGGGTTAGTTTCCCCGTGCAACGGTACGCCGGAGTGGTGAAACTGGTAGACGCGCTGGCTTCAGGAGCCAGTGGGCGCAAGCCCGTGGGGGTTCGAGTCCCCCCTTCGGCACTTATAAAGAAGAGAGGCCGGGACAGTGTCCTGGCCTCTCTTCTTTCCAATTTCTCCCAATTTGTTCCGTATTCGATGCGCCCGCGCGGCCTACCGTGCGTTGGCTTCGGAAGGCGGAATGTGCTCTGGCAGATTCGCCGCGCCATAGACTTGGCGCAGTGCGTCGTTGGCCTCGGCGGCGTAAGTGGCGAGCAGCTCGACCGCACGCGGCAGCGGCGCGCCGGCGCTGCGGGCGCCATCTGAAGCGAAGGCCAGTAACACGCGACCGAGCCGTTCACCGCTACCCACGAGGCCACCGCGCGTAGCAAACGCTTCCCGGTACGCGGACAACCGATCATTGAACTGACGGGTGGCCAGCGCCTGCATCCCGGTTTCGATTCGTGTGTCGGCTGCAAGCACAATACCCAGTGCGGCCACCACGTCCGAACCTGTACGGTCGTCCAAGGCATCGCGTTCGGCGGCGAGCACCGCGAGCGCCGTTCGCGCGTACCGCAGTTCCCATCGCGCATGATCGATATCGCCTTCGGCGGCAGCATTCGCCAGCCAGGTGACATCCGCTTCTGTGGGTTCGACGCGCACCGCCGTCACATAACTGTTGGCCTTGCGCGCGCGTTCGCGCTGGGCGTGCCACGGCGGAGTCAACGGAATCAACATCGGCTGGAGCGACCTACCCGTGTATCAGCACGGGCAACCCGACACGTTGCCGCACCTGCGCTTCCGATTCCAGCAAGTCGGAGAGATGCACGCTGTCGAGGACTTCATCGATGCGGCGCTGCAACATCATCCACACGGGCCGCACGCTGCACTCGTGGGCAGTCGAACAGCGCACTTCATCAACCGGATGGCTTTCACAATGCAGGTCGAACGTCACCAGCTCGGCCGCTGAAATAATTTCCCGAACGGTGATTTCGCTCGAGTGACGGGCCAGTGCATATCCACCCTTGGCGCCGCGCGTGCTGACGACGATGTCGGCCCGTCGCATGCGCAACAGGATTTGCTCGACATAATCCGCCGGCAGTTTTTCGCGTGCCGCAATATCACGTCCGGTGACCGGACCTTCGTCGGCGCG
>JANYBD010000011.1 GCA_025360995.1 Gemmatimonadota bacterium | reverse complement strand
TCGTAGCGCCGTCGAGCAGATGTCGTCGCGGCCGGCCGCCACCGACGACGAACGCACACTCGGCAATCTCATCGTGCGCGAATCTGACCGGCTGTCGCGACTGCTCTCGGAATTCCTCGACTTTGCCCGCGTGCGCGTGACCCGGCGCGATACGGTGGACTTGGCCGCGGTGTTGACGGACGCTGCCGCACTCGCCGGATCCCACCCGGCAGCCGCCGGCAATGTCACGCTCGACGTCCGCGTCGGCACGGCGCCGCTGATTATTCAGGGCGATGAAGACCTGCTACATCGCGCGGTGTTCAATCTGGTACTCAATGCGATTCAGGCTTCTCCGCCGGGTACCGCCGTGCGCCTCATCGCAGCCGAGGCGAAGCGGGAGCAACTTCCGAGCGGCGTACCATTTCCGTTAGGCGCCATCTCCATACAGATCATCGATTCCGGACTCGGAATTCCACAGCCGGTACAGAACCGATTGTTCGAGCCGTTTACCACCACCAAACCGGGTGGCAGCGGGCTTGGTCTCGCCATTGCCCATCGTGCTATTGAAGCCCACAAAGGTGTCGTGCTCGTCGACACCAACGAACGGGGGACGCGCTTTACGGTGCTGCTTCCCCGTACCGACGCCGGAGTGATCGCATGAGTGAACGCCAAACGCCCGCAAAACAGAAGCCGACGGTGCTTGTGATAGACGACGAATCGGGCATTCTCGAGACACTCGAGATTCTGCTGCGCAATGAAGGGTTTGCCCCGCACATGGCCCTCGGCGGCAAGGCGGGTTTGGAGAAAATCGAATCGCTATCGCCGGACATTGTGCTCACCGACGTGCGAATGCCGCAGGTGGGCGGTGTCGAGATTTTAGCGGCGGCGCGCTCTCACGATCCAGACACACCGGTGATTCTGATGACCGCGCAGGCGACATTGCAGTCGGCGATGCAGGCGGTAAACGAAGGGGCGTACTACTACATCCAGAAACCGTTTCGCAACGACGAACTGCTCGCCATTCTTCGCCGCGCTGCCGAACATCGCATGCTGCGCGTCGAGAACACGACGCTCAAACGGGAAATCCGGAAGCGCGATCGCAATGCCAGCGGGGCGCCGATTGGTTCGAACCGCCGCTGGCTCGAGGTGCTGCGTCTCGCCGAGGCCGTTGCGCCGACCGAATCGACTGTGTTGCTGATGGGCGAATCGGGCACCGGCAAGGAAGTCGTGGCCCGGTACATCCACGATTTATCGAAGCGCAGCAACGCTTCGTTTCTTTCAATCAACTGCGGTGCGCTCCCCGAAGGGCTGCTGGAAAGCGAGTTGTTCGGCCACGTGAAAGGCTCGTTCACCGGGGCGGTGAAAGACAAGTCTGGACTGTTCACCGCCGCGGCTGGCGGCACGTTTTTCCTCGACGAAATCGGTGAGACCACTCCGGCAACGCAGGTCAAACTGCTGCGGGTGCTGCAGCATCGTGAAGTCATTCCGGTTGGCGCAACGGAATCGCAACCGATCGACACACGCATTCTCGCGGCCACCAACCGCGATCTCGAGGAAGAAATTAAGCGCGGCACGTTTCGTCGCGATTTGTTTTACCGGTTGAATGTGATTGCCGTGCATCTGCCGCCGCTGCGGCAGCGCACAGACGATATCCCCGTGCTCGCCGAATCATTTTTGCAACGCCACGCGGAGCAGCGCAATGAGCCATTGCGGCACCTCACTGATCTGGCGATGGAAGCGTTGCAATCCTATTCGTGGCCTGGCAACGTGCGCGAACTCGAAAACGCGATGGAGCGCGCTGTGATTCTGACCACAGGCGAGTCGATCGATGTCGCGGCGTTGCCGGAACGCGTCACGGAACGGCGCGCCGAACCGCTGGTGCAAGAGCGTACGGCGCCAAATCCGACGATGGAGACGATCGAGCGTGCCTACATTCTGTGGGTGCTGCAGAGCGAACAGGGCAACAAAACCCGCGCGGCCGACGTGCTGGGCATCGATCCGTCGACGCTCCATCGGAAGCTTTCACGGTTCGGAGTCGAAGCGTGAGTGATGGATGGCGCGCCGATCGGCGTGCACTCTGGTTTGCATTTGCGGCAGCCGTCGGGGTCGGGATGCTGGCATTGGTCACGACCTCTTCAGTTCCAGTCGGCGCGTTTTGGGACGACGGCGTGTACTTAATCAGTGCGAAATCGCTGGCGACCGGCGGCGGCTATGCGTTTGCCCATCTTCCCGGTGCGCCAGCCGCCGTGCATTTCCCGCCGGCATGGCCAGCGCTGTTGTCGCTCGTCTGGCGAATACATCCGTCGTTTCCGCAGAACATGGCGTTGCTGAAGCTGGTGAATCCGTTGCTGCTGGCGATGGCCGCAGGACTGGCGTGTATGTATGGCGTGCGTCGTCTCACACTTCCGTACCCGGTGGCGGCAGTTGCTGTGGTGATTGGCGGCGCGGCACTGCCCGTATTGGTGTTTACCAATGTGCTCTTTTCGGAGCCGCTCTTTTTAGTGGCGCTGTTTGTGACCCTTCTCATTGGTGAACGTGCGGTCGAGTCCGGCGGTTGGCGCTGGGCGATCGCGGCCGGTGTCGCCGCGGCTCTCGCCGTCCTGGTGCGCACCGCTGGCATCGCGCTCGTGCCGGCAGTGGTGATAGCGCTGTTTGTTGCGGGACGCCGGCGCGACGCGATGATTGCACTCGCTGTGATCATCGCCCTACTCGTGCCCTGGCAACTGTGGGTGGCGTTGCATGTGAGCTCGCTCGCCCTTCCTCTGCGCGGCAGTTACGGGCCCTATCTCGATTGGGTGCTGGCGCTCTACCGCGAACGTGGTGTTGGGTTTGTCGCGACCGTCGCTCGGCAAAACATAGTCTCGCTCTTTCGCACCGGTGGCATAGCACTCTTTCTGTTTGGTCCGGTGGTGATGCGACCATTGCTGGTGATGCTCACACTGGTGATTACCGGTTTGGCGATGTACGTCGGACGGCATCGGGCAACGGTCGGCGTGATCTTTTTCGCCTTCTATATGTTGATGGTCGTGGCGTGGCCGTACGCGCCCGACAGATTTCTGTGGGCAATTTGGCCACTCGTCGGCCTGTTCATTGCCAGTGGCGCCATGGAGAGCGCGCGTATCGGACGAGCGCCGCGGACAACCAACAGCGCCACGCTGACGGCCGCGTTTGCCTGTTCTATCGGCGTGTTCGCGCTGGGGAGCAATGCCGGATACACTGCGCGTGGGATTTCCCGCGGCTGGTATGACATCGCGGCCCATCGCAACGCCGACGCGCTGACGCCAGTCGTCGCGTGGATCAACCAGCATACACGTCCTACCGATATAGTTGCGTGCGATGGTGAGCCGTTCGTCCATTTGTATACCGGACGGATCGTCGTGCCAGTTCATGTGCTTTCGCCAGACGAATATCTGGCCGGGACGCCGATCGAACAGGCCGCTGCCGACCTGCGCGCATTGATTATTGCTAACCGTCCTTCGTATATGGTTCTGTCCGCTGATACTCCGGAACGCGATGCCGCACCCCTGCTCACCGGTGTAAATGGGACGCCTGCGCTTATTCCAATTGATTCTCTTACGGGCGGCGGTCTAGCATACCGCGTCGTCCTCCCGTGAAAGTTCTCCGAAATTCTTGGCCTTCCCTCAACTCCGCTTGCCGATGACTTCGCCCGCGCGCTACACGCCAACTAACGCCATCGACTCGCTGCCGCGCTTGCGTGGCCGCACGCCGCTCGATCCCTCGGCGCTCGTGCTGTCGGTGTTGATCCCGGTCTATAATGAATTGCATTCGATCGAGATCATTCTCGATCAGGTGCATGCCGTGCCGGTGCGCAAGCAAATCATTTGCGTCGATGATTGCTCGCGCGATGGCACACGCGAGGTACTCGAGCGCCTCAAGAAAGAAGGGCGCATCGATACGCTGATCTTCCACGACACCAATCGCGGGAAGGGCGCGGCGATTCGCACGGCGCTTGCCGCCAGCACCGGTAACGTGGTGATCGTGCAGGACGCCGATCTCGAATACGATCCGGCCGACTGGCCGGGGCTCCTCGAACCGATCATCGATGGGCGCGCCGACGCAGTCTTCGGCTCGCGGTTCTTGGGTGGCCCGCACCGCGTGTTGTACTTCTGGCATTCCGTCGGGAATCTGCTGCTCACGACATTCAGTAACATGTGCAACAATCTGAATCTCACGGATATGGAGACCTGCTACAAAGCCATTCGCGGCGATCTGGCCCGTTCTCTCACTCTCACCTCCGACCGGTTTGGGTTCGAGCCCGAAGTCACGGCGCGCCTCGCCAAGGCCGACGTCCGTATTTTTGAAGTGCCGATCTCGTATTCGGGTCGCACTTATGCGGAAGGGAAAAAGATCGGATGGAAAGATGGGGTCGCTGCTGTCCGTCACATCATTCGGTTCAACCTCTTTTAATGATCAAGCGCACCTTCGCCGGGGCCGATGACCCACGTCATTGGGCGCCCCTGGCCCTGTCCATCGCACTGCTCGCGCTTCTGGCGTCCGTCACGAGCCTCGGCAACGGCTTCGCGTATGACGATCGGTGGATCATCGTTGAGAATGTGCGCGCGCATTCGCTACACGCGCCGTGGAAGTTTTTCGCCGAGACGTACTGGCCCAATATTCGTGGGGCAGCCCTGTATCGGCCGCTGACGATTATGCTGTACGCTACCCAATGGACGCTCGGCGGCGGATCACCGCTGATCTTCCATATAGTGAGCGTGGCGCTCTATGCGATGGTCTCGGTACTCGTGTTCTGGCTGGCGCTGCAGATCTTGCCCCGCACAGCGGCGTGGGTGGCGGCGGCACTGTTCGCGGTCCATCCCGTTCACGTCGAAGCGGTTGGCAATGTTGTCGGGCAGGCCGAACTCTGGACGGCATTGCTAATGATCGGTGCTATTGCCCTCTACGTGCGCGACCGTCGCCATGGGTTGCCTCTCGAACGCCGAACGTCTGTGGCGATCGTCACGCTTTTTGTCGCCGGGATGCTCATTAAGGAAAATGCGATTGTTCTCCCGGCACTGATCGTTGCTGCTGACTACTTCCTCTGTGACAGTGCGTCGCTTGATCGCCCGTGGCGTGACCGCGTCGCATCGCTTTTTTCGCTGCTCCTTTGGATGACATTGTTTGCCGCGCTGTTCCTCTTCGTGCGAGTGCAAATCCTAGAGGGTATCGGCGGAGATGTAACGCATCCGGCAATACAAAACCTTGGTCTGGTGCAACGGTCATTGGTGATGCTGGGGCTGTTGCCGGAATTCGGCCGCCTCTTCCTTTGGCCGGCACAACTGTTTGCCGATTACTCCCCGCAGCAGGTCCATACCCATACGACGTGGCATTTCGAATTGGTCCCGGGGTTGTTGCTACTCCTCAGCGTCGTGACACTCTGGTTCATCTGCTGGCGCCGCCAGCCCGTGGTCGCGTTCGGACTCGCGTGGGTGGTGATTGCGATTGCTCCAGTGGCCAACATTCTTATTCCGACGGGCATTCTCATCGCCGAGCGCACACTGCTCGTGCCGAGTCTCGGCGTCGTACTCGCCGTGGCGACGTTGGTCCCCTGGGTGATGGAGAAGCTCAAAGGGCAGCCGCGGCTGGCGTACATCGGCGCCGGCGGAATACTCGCGCTCATACTCACCCTTGGTGCCGCCAGAAGTGCAGAGCGGCAATACGCGTGGAAAGACAGTGAAACTGTTTTTCTTCGGCTCGCGCTCGATGCGCCGGCAAATTTTAAATCGCACTATTCACTTGGCGGGCTGCTCTTCGAGGCGAAGCGACCGATCGAAGGGGAACGTGAGTGGCGCTATGCGATTGCGCTGATGCCGAGCTACTACGGGGTCTACGTAGATCTCGCCCATAAGTACCGGGATGCGCACGTTTGTCAGGCGGCAATTCCGAATTATCAGAAGGCGCTGAGCATTGAACCATCACTTCCGCTGGCGACCGCGGGGCTGGTCGCCTGCTACCTCGATCTTGGTCAGTATCGTCGCGCCCGCGCGACGTCACGTTCGGCGATTGCGGACGGATTTTACCGCTGCGCCTTCGAGTATATGATCAGCCGGGCCGACAGTGCCCTGATCGCTACGGACACACTCGATGGAGAGAACCGCTGGCGGAGTCCACGAGCGAGTCAGTGCAACGCGTCGCGTTTGATGATCGATACAGTGCCGAACGTAGTTGCAGCTGTGCCGATCACTCCCGCGATTGTCGTCCGCGGATTGGACCCCTCTGGTGCCCGGTCCCGCACTTTCACCGGTCGGGTGACACTGTCGCTCGCGCCAAATCCCGCTGGCGCGAAATTGACTGGAACGGTGACGGTTACCGCAGTTGCGGGGATCGCGACGTTTGGAAATATCGTCGTCGATAAACCCGGCAATGGATACGCACTCAACGCCACCTCCGGCAAAATTTCAGCTCCTGTGTCGTTGCCCATACGCGTCGCCGCCGGCCCTAGGCAAAAATAGGCCAGTTCGGATAGTCGGCAATTTTGACCGAGGGGCCGCCACCGACCGCTAATGGTTGGCAAAGTGCAACAAACCCCGCATCCCACGGACAGTTTGGTGTGGGTTCTGTGACGTGAGTCAACCCTAAATCGTTTAGCGGCACAGACTAACGCGATTGGACGGCGGCTGGCAAGGCGTTTGCATTAGATGCTACTGTCCCGTCCGGACAGCGGGCATGTCGTCCAGGCGAAGGTTAGAGGAACGTTCCCCACAGACCGATGGAGATCTGAGTATGAAGAGCCAGAAAAAGGGTTTCACGCTGATCGAGCTTCTAATCGTCGTCGTCATCATCGGCATCTTGGCCGCGATCGCGATTCCGAAGTTCGCGAACACGAAGGAAAAGGCTTATGTCGCTTCGATGAAGGCAGATCTGCGTAACCTCGCGACGTACGAAGAGAGCTTCGCCGCAGACAGCGCCGGCGTCTACTTCTCAGGCAGCGCGACTGGAACCACAGGCATGCAGGGATTCCTTCCCTCGGCTAACGTGACCGTTACGGCGACAGCAGTTCCCGGCCCGCCAGCTTCATGGGCAGCAGCGGCCTCGCACTCGCTCACGACCAAAACCTGTTCGTCGTCAGCCGGTGGCCAGATCACCTGCACCTGATACGCTAGTGTAGTCGAATGTGGCTTTGAAGCGACAGAGGAGCGATCCTGGCTGTCTTCCCGGCTCCGTCGAAAAGAAACTCCCGTAGCCTAAGGTTACGGGAGTTTTTTGTGTGCCTACGCAAGAATTATATACGAGCGCGTAAGGACCAAGGGCCCGGCGAGCTTTCCAGGTAAATGATGATTCACTCAGGTGCCGCATTTTGCGAGGAATGTTGCAGGTTGCGCCCCTCCAGGCAGGCCAGAATCTGCTTATGTGATACGTAACCCGTTGTTATTACAGCACTTATGAAATGCTATCGGTGTGGCCCCCGTACTGCCTTCATGGTCACCAGCGATTAGTACGAAAAGTCGCTGTCCCTCCCCCGATTTACACTTCCCAAGGAGCTCCAAATGGTCCGCAACAAGAAGGGTTTCACACTGATCGAGCTTTTGATCGTCGTTGTCATCATCGGCATCTTGGCCGCGATCGCGATTCCGAAGTTCGCGAACACGAAGGAAAAGGCTTATGTCGCATCGATGAAGGCAGATCTGCGTAACCTCGCGACGTACGAAGAGAGCTTTGCCGCAGACAGCGCCGGCGTCTACTTCTCAGGAACGGCAGTTGGATCCACCGCGGTACAGGGTTTCCTTCCGTCGGCCAACGT
>JANYBD010000296.1 GCA_025360995.1 Gemmatimonadota bacterium | reverse complement strand
AGTGCTTCTCGTCGGCGGTTCGACGCGTATGCCAAAGGTTCAGGAAGTGGTGAAGGCATTCTTCGGCAAGGATCCCAATAAGGGCGTGAACCCGGACGAAGTCGTCGCCGTTGGCGCGGCCATTCAGGGCGCCGTGCTCACGGGCGAGCAGAAGGACGTCTTGCTGCTCGACGTTTCGCCGTTGTCACTTGGCATCGAAACGCTGGGTGGTGTCACGACGGTGCTCATTCCGCGCAACACGACCATCCCGACGAAAAAGTCGGAAACGTTCTCCACCGCGGATGACAACCAGACGACAGTCGAGATTCACGTGCTGCAGGGCGAGCGTGAACTGGCGGTCTACAACAAAACGATCGGCAAGTTCCAACTCACCGGCATTCCGCCGGCCTCGCGCGGCATGCCACAGGTTGAGGTCACCTTCGACATCGACGCGAACGGCATCCTGCACGTGACGGCCAAGGACAAGGCGACAAACAAGGAACAAAAGATTCGCATCGAGGCGTCGAGCGGGCTGAGCGATACAGAGATTGACAAAATGGTGAAGGACGCCGAAGCAAATGCGACTGAAGACAAACGGAAACGCGAAGAGATCGATACGAAGAACCGCCTCGATACACTCACGTATCAGGTCGAGAAGGAATCGAAGGAGTGGTCGGACAAGGTACCGGCCGAACTCAAGACGCGACTCGATGCCGCCGTCGAACGGGCACGGAAAGCGCATCGCGGCGACGACATGAATGAGATCAAGGGCGCGCTCGAGGAGTTGAACGCCGCCTTCCAAGCCGCTGGCCAGGCCGTGTATGCAGCGCAGGCGGCGAATCCGGCCGGTGAGGCCGCTCCGGCAGAAGGTGCCGCCGAGGCAAAGAAGGACGACGTAGCCGAAGCCGACTACGAGATCGTGGACGAGAAAGCGGAGAAGAAGTAGCAGGTTGTACTTGCAGGCAACGCGGCGTCGCGGGAAACTTTCCTGTGGCGCCGCGGGTCTAATCAGCACGAAGTTCATCTCACTCACTGAACCACCGAACCAACCGAGCCATGAGCCTCAATCTTACCAAACCCAGAATCGCCGTGATCGCTGCGATGGCGTTTGCCGGCGGTGTATTGTTCGCCTCTTCAATGGACTGGACGCGAGTCGCTGGTGCACAGAGTCGCATCGGCGGCCGGACGCTCGCCGCGAATCTCTCGCCAGCCGGCGAAAACGGATTCACCGCGGTTGCCGAGTTGGTGACGCCGGCAGTGGTGTCGATCACGGCTGAGCGTGATCCACGGCCCACGGACGCCCGACTGCGCGGGCGACAGGACCTCCCGCCGGGGTTCGAACAGTTTTTTGGTCAGGTCGATCCGCGCATCCAACGCGGCCCAACCGTCGCCGGTGGTTCGGGGTTTATTGTCTCGAGCGACGGCATTGTGCTCACAAACAATCACGTTGTCGAAGGGATGGACCGCGTTACGGTCGACCTGACCGACCGACGGTCGTTCAAGGCCAAGGTCATAGGACGCGATCCGCAGACCGACGTCGCCGTCCTGAAAATTGATGGTACGAACCTGCCGACCGTGGCGCTCGGCGACGATGCGAAAACGCGCGTCGGTGAGTGGGCCGTGGCGATTGGGAATCCGCTCGGCCTCGATTTCACGGTCACGGCGGGGATTATCAGTGCGAAAGGACGGTCGCAGGAACTGCGGGATTTGTCACGCGACAAATATGCCATCCAGGATTTTATTCAGACCGACGCGGCCATCAATCCCGGCAACTCGGGAGGCCCACTGGTGAATGTGCGGGGCGAAGTCATCGGCATCAACGCGGCCATTGCGAGCCAGACCGGCACATATACCGGATATGGATTTGCGATTCCGATAACGCTGGCAAAATCGGTGATGGATGACATTATCGCCCACGGAAGAGTGCGGCGCGCGATCATGGGAATTTCGCTGAACGAGGTCACGGCCGCCGATGCTGCCGTGAATAAGTTGAAGGCGATTGCCGGCGCAAAAGTCGCGTCTCTGAATTCGCCAAATTTCGCCGCGGAAAAAGCCGGCTTGGAGCCGGGTGATATCATCATTCGAGCGGACGGCAAGCCGATCGATCGGGTGAGCACGCTGCAGCGACTGGTCCGCATGCATCAGCCAGGCGAAAGTGTGACGATCGACGCCGTGCGCTACGGTCAGTCAAAATCCTTCACGATCAAGCTGAGTGAGGCGCCGGACTCGGCCGCGGCACAGATCGCATCGGCGGTGCGCAGTCCGGATGCGACGGGGGACGCGACAGCGGTGACGTCGAAAAAACTCGGCATCACCGTCGAGCCGATTACGGCCGCGACGCTCCAGGCAAATGGGTATCCGTCGAGCGTGCAGGGCGCCGGCGGCGTATTCGTAAAGTCGGTGGACCGTTCAGGCCCGGCCCAGTCGGCGCTTGGTGGCCCAGGTTGGGTTATCACGGGCACGGTGTTCCCGGAACGCACGACTATTCGAACAGTCGCGGACTTTCAGAAAGTGATGAGCACGCTGAAGGACGGTGATTACGTCGGGCTGCAGGTGGAATCACCCGCTCCAGGCGGCAAGACGACCCAATCATCGGTCATCAATGTCCGGGTAGGCGGGCAGTAGGGGGCGCCATCGGTCAGCAATTCGGGCGACGGCAGGATAGTGGCACCTGTGGGGGAACGTCGGCTGGCCCAGCCATCGTTCCCCCGCAGTTTTTTTGTTATCTTTGGACAACACGCGAGAGTGGCGAAATTGGCAGACGCGCAGGATTTAGGATCCTGTGGGGTAACACCCGTCCGGGTTCAAGTCCCGGCTTTCGCATACAACTGAGTGTTGAGTGGGAGTAAGAGTGCTGAGTGCGAGACTAGTGGGAGAAAGGCGTGGGAGATGAGTGGGAGCAAAAGTAGTGGG
>JANYBD010000276.1 GCA_025360995.1 Gemmatimonadota bacterium | reverse complement strand
GGCACGCGTATCGACCGGCTGAACCCCGCGACGGTGGACGTCGGCCGCGTGGTGGGATTGCTCGTTGAGATCTATGTGCAGATGATGCTGGTGGACGGTCTCTTTCATGCCGATCCGCACCCGGGCAACCTGATGCTCACTCCCGACGGGCGCTTGGTGCTGCTCGACTTTGGGATGGTCGTGCGTGTGAACGTGCGCGTGCGACGGTTGCTCACGCGCACGGTGCTCGCTGCCGTTCGTAAAGATCCTGAGGCAGTGGCGGAGGGTTTTGTGGGGCTTGGGATAATTGTCGCGGGCACAGATACTGAGACGATTCACCGGCTCGCGGAGTTGTTGATCGTGAATGCGTTCGCGAAGACAACGACGCAGGAGCGCATTGATGCCTTGCTCGCTGATCGCGTCATGAAAACGTTGTACGATTTTCCCATTGTTTTGCCACGCGACCTCGTGTATTTCGCGCGCACGGCGGCGCTCATTGAAGGCGTGGGGACGCGATACGATCCATATTTTCAGGCCATTCCGATCGCCAGTCCGGTGGTGTTGCGGATGCGGACGAAGCTCTTGCGTTCCGTTGGCGAAGACGCCAAACCGAATGCCGCCGAGCTCGCAACCATCGCGGGGTATGTGGCGGGCAAGGCAGCTCGGCGAGTGGTAGATTGGTGGCAGTTGACGACTGGATCACCTAACAGGAGCAAAGGAATGACGCGCAGTCAGAGAACTATTTCAAAGACGCTTACAGTTCTGATGGTCGGCATTTCCACGGTGGCGAGCGCGCAAACCGCCGTTGCGACCGTCATTCCACCGGAAGCGCAACAGATCGCGGCGGCGGTTCAGCCGTTGCCCAAAGAACTTCGCGACGGCGCGGCCGTACTGGGCTACCGTACGGCGGGCAAATTGGAGCTGTTGCGTGAAGGGAAGAACGGAATGCGCTGTCTTGCGCTCTACGTAGTGCGATCGGATTTCCACGTTGCCTGTTATCACGATGGCATGGAGCCGTTCATGGCGCGCGGCCGTGAGTTGCGCGCTCAGGGTGTGACTGGAGCGAAGGTGGATACGGTGCGATTCGCCGAGATCAAGAGCGGCAAGCTGCCGATGCCGCCGCATGGCGCATTGTATTCGCTCACCGGAAAGAAGGGCGCGTTCGATCCCGCAACGGGCAAGATTACCGGCGCATCGCAGTTGAGCGTGGTTTATATGCCTGGCGCGACGGGCGAGACCACCGGAATATCAACCGTGCCAGTGAAGGACGGCCCGTGGATGATGTTCCCGGGGACACCGAAAGCCCACATCATGATTGTGGGGTCGATGTCGCCGTAAGGGGAACGCACTACGCGGCCGGAGTACTACAACGTTTTTAGTACCGCTTCAACTTCGGCCGCGTGCCCTTCGGGATTTACCGTCTCGAAAATCTTTTTGATTTTACCATCGCCGCCGATGATCAACGTTGTGCGGGCGACGCCGAAATATTTCCGGCCCCAAAAAAGTTTTTCGACCCAGAGGCCGTAGCGCTCGGCGACCTCGTGGTCTTTGTCCACGAGTAGCGTGAACGGCAGGTCGTATTTCTTTTTGAAGTTTGTGTGCTTGCGGGCCGAGTCGGGGGAAATGCCGAGGACGATCGCGTGAGATTTTTTGAAGCGTGGGAAAAGATCGCGGAATTCGCAGGCTTCTGTTGTGCAGCCGGTCGTGTCGTCCTTGGGATAGAAATACAAAACGACGGTTTGGCCGCGCAACGATTTTAATGAGAGCCGTTCACCGGTATCGGTTTCGAGGTCGAAATCCGGCGCCTTTCTCCCAACGCTTGCCTCACTTTTCACTGCGCCTTTCCCGGCAGCGTAAAGCGGAAAATGGTGCCTGCGGGAAGCTGACGTTCCACGCTCACCGTTCCACCATGGCCCTCCACGAAAGTCTTCACAATCGCGAGCCCAAGACCTAAACCACCGTCGGTCTCGGGATCTGTCTCGCCTTTGTCAAAGACCTTGTCGATCAGCTCGTCAGCTATGCCCGCGCCGGTGTCACTGACCCAGCATTCCACAGCACCCGGCGACTCAACTTCACGTGCGGTGATCGTCACTTCGCCGTGCGGCGTGTACTTGATCGCATTGGCAATCAGATTCTGAAACACCCGGGTGATCAAACTGGCGTCCGCGAACACCACGAGGTCTTCGGGAACCTGGTTCATGAGCCGGGTATTTGAGGTCCCGGCCACGGGGTGGAGATCCTGCACCAGCGCTTCGACAAGCGGCCACAAGTC